>CAYTFG010000068.1:0-11271 GCA_964436925.1 uncultured Bacteroides sp.
GCCGAACTGTACAACATCAATGGATGGGGACGTAAATATTTCTCCATTAACGACAAAGGTCATGTAGAAGTGACCCCGCGCGAGGGTTATACCTCGGTCGATCTCAAGGAAGTTATGGATGAGCTTCAAGTGCGCGATGTAACATCGCCCGTGCTTCTCCGTTTTCCTGATATTCTTGATAACCGTATCGAAAAAATTTCCAATTGCTTCAAGCAAGCAGCCAAGGAATATGACTACCAGGCACAAAATTACATGATTTATCCCATCAAGGTGAATCAGATGCGCCAAGTGGTTGAGGAAATCGTTACGTTTGGCAAGAAATTCAATATCGGTCTTGAAGCCGGTTCAAAACCGGAACTTCACGCTGTTCTCGCCACAAATATAGCAGAGAACGCACTCATTATCTGCAACGGCTACAAGGATGAAAACTATGTTGAGCTTGCATTGCTGGCTCAAAAGATGGGCCGTCGCATCTATCTTGTTGTAGAGAAACTCAACGAGTTGCGTCTTATAGCCGATATCGCTCGACGATTGAAGATTGAGCCGAATATCGGTATCCGCATCAAGCTTTCAAGTACCGGTGCGGGTAAATGGGAAGAATCGGGAGGTGACCAGTCAAAATTTGGTCTAAACTCTTCAGAGCTTTTGGAGGCTCTTGATTTTCTCGAAAAGCGCGACCTAAAGCATTGTCTTAAACTCATTCACTTCCACATTGGAAGCCAAATTACCAAGATACGTCGCATTAAAAATGCATTGCGTGAAGCTACCCAATTCTATGTCCAGCTATCCAAGATGGGATTCAGCGTTGAATATATAGACATAGGCGGTGGCCTCGGCGTAGACTACGATGGAACTCGTTCGTCATCAAGCGAAAGCTCAATGAATTATTCTATTCAAGAGTATGCCAACGATGCTGTGTCGGCGCTGGTTGATGCTTGTACAAAGAATAATTTGCCCCAACCAAATGTTATCACCGAGAGTGGTCGCTCGTTGAGCGCTCATCACTCAGTTCTTATCTTTGAAGTGCTTGAAACCACTTCATTGCCAATGTGGAAAGATAATGAAGAAATCGGTGAAAATGACCACGAGTTGGCGCGTGAGTTGTATCAAATATGGGACAAATTGAGCCAACCGCGATTGTTTGAAAGCTGGCACGATGCGTTGCAAATACGTGAAGAAGCGCTTGACTTGTTCAGCTTGGGCCTTCTTGACTTGCGCACACGTGCTCAAATTGAGAAGCTATTCTGGTCAATCGCTCGCGAGGTGGGTGAAATTGCATCATCACTCAAGCATGCTCCCGAAGAGCTCCGCAAGATTGCAAAGATGTTGCCCGATAAATACTTCTGTAACTTCTCGTTGTTCCAGTCATTACCCGATTCATGGGCAATAGACCAAGTGTTCCCGATAATACCGATTTCGCGTCTTGACGAGAAGCCCAATCGCACTTGTACAATTCAAGATATCACTTGTGACTCAGACGGTAAGATTGCTAACTTTATCTCCAATCACGGTACGGCGACATCATTGCCTGTTCATGCAGTTAAGCAAGGTGAAACTTATTACTTGGCTGTGTTCTTGGTGGGTGCTTATCAAGAAATCCTCGGTGATATGCACAACTTGTTTGGCGATACCAATGCTGTCCACATCAGCGTCTATAAGGACCGTTATGAAATAGACCAGGTAATTGATGGCGAAACTGTTGCTGAAGTTCTTGACTATGTGCAGTTTAATCCAAAGAAACTTGTACGTAACGTAGAAACTTGGGTAACCGCTTCAATGAAGGCGGGAACAATTACTCCCGAAGAAGGTCGTGAGTTCCTTAGCAATTATCGTTCAGGACTTTACGGTTACACCTATCTCGAAAAAGACTAAGCAGCCAATATGCGCTACTTTATACATCTTGCCTATCGTGGGGCACCGTTCCACGGATGGCAATCCCAACCAAATGCTGTCAGCGTCCAATCAACCATTGAGCAGGCGCTGACAACCATTTTGCGTACCGAAACAAAAATTACAGGTGCGGGGCGTACTGATACCGGAGTGAATGCGCATATGATGATTGCGCACTTTGATACCGCAGAGCCGTTGGTATCGCCTGAAGGACTTGTGAGGGGCGTGAATTCGTTGGTGGGCAAAGATATTGCCATTTATAGTATCACGCCGGTACATGATGATGCTCATGCACGTTTTGATGCTACATCGCGCACCTATCATTACTTTACCCATTGCGGTAAATCGCCGTTTTTGTATCCACTAAGCTGGCAAGCACCTGCTCATCTTGACTATGACAAGATGAACGAGGCTGGAGCGATGTTGCTCGGTCGACGTGATTTTACATCGTTTGCCAAGTTGCACACCGATGTGAAGACCAATATTTGCGACCTGACGGAAGCTCATTGGGTTCAGTCACAAGATAATCCCAATAATATGACGTTTGTGATAACCGCTGACCGATTTCTGAGAAATATGGTGAGAGCGGTTGTTGGAACGCTGGTGGAAGTGGGGCGCGGAAAAATTCCACCCACGGCAGTCTTGGAAATTCTGGAGGCAAAAGACCGTTGTTCGGCAGGAACATCGATGCCCGGACACGCGTTATCGTTGTGGAATATAACCTATCCCTACTATGTGCCGCCAAAATTGTAACACGTTTGTAACGTCCCGAAAAACGAGTTTGCACTGTAAAAAGACTATAAAAACAGTCATTTTGAGGCTGTTGTACGTTAAAAAACAAGTACAAAGCTACATTTATGGCGCAAAAGTTTTAAAAATTCAAGAATATTGTTTTACTTTGCACCGCGAAAACTGAATTTATTAATTAAAACACAAAACTTATAATTATGTCAGAAATTGCATCACGAGTTAAAGCCATTATCGTTGATAAGTTAGGCGTAGATGAAAGCCAAGTTACCGAATCAGCTTCATTCACCACCGATTTAGGTGCTGATAGCCTTGATACTGTAGAACTTCTTATGGATTTTGAAAAAGAATTCAACATCAGCATCCCAGAAGATCAATCAAACAGCATCGCAACTGTAGGTGACGCTATCAAGTACATCGAAGAAAACCAAGCTTAAGAAACAACGAAAAAGTTTCCTCTCACTCTTATCTTTATTAACAATTTACAATTTCAATGGAATTAAAAAGAGTTGTTGTAACCGGTCTTGGAGCTCTATCTCCCTTAGGTAATGACGTTGAAACCACATGGAGCAACGCACTTAAAGGAGTGAGTGGTGCCGGACCTATTACTCACTTCGACGCCTCTAAATTCAAGACACAATTTGCTTGCGAAGTAAAAGGATTTAATATCCTTGACCACTTAGATCGCAGGAAAGCACGCACTCTCGACCTATATGCACAATATGCTCTTGTCGCTGCGCGTCAAGCCGTCGAAGATGCAGGTCTCGAAAAAGACGAGAATATTAACAAAAATCGTATTGGCGTTATTGTAGCTGCCGGTATCGGCGGTCTTCATACATTTGAAGAAGAAGCCGGTTACTATGCTAAAAATGAGGAACAGGGACCAAAATACAACCCTTTCTTTATCCCCAAAATGATAGCCGATATCGCTGCAGGCCATGTTTCAATGGAATACGGCTATCACGGACCTAACTTTGGTACCGTTTCAGCGTGTGCTTCATCAAACAACGCTATCATTGACGCATTTAACCTGATTCGTCTCGGTAAAGCTGATGCGATTGTAACAGGTGGAGCTGAAGCTGCTATCTTCCCTGCCGGAGTTGGTGGTTTCAATTCAATGCACGCATTATCTACTCGCAACGACAGCCCGCAAACAGCTTCACGTCCATTCAGCAAATCACGCGATGGATTTGTAATGGGAGAAGGTTCAGCTGTTCTTATTCTTGAAGAACTAGAACACGCTAAAGCACGTGGCGCTAAAATTTATTGCGAAATCGCCGGTGGCGGTCTTTCAGCCGATGCATACCACTTGACAGCTACCCACCCCGAAGGTTTGGGCGCTATCTTGGCAATGTCATCAGCTCTTGAGGACGCTAACATGACTCCTGCTGATATTGACTATATCAATGTTCACGGAACGTCAACTCCAGTTGGTGACCTCTCTGAAATCAAAGCCATTAAGGAAGTCTTCGGTGAAGATGCTTACAAGCTCAACATTAGCTCAACCAAGTCTATGACAGGTCACCTTCTCGGTGCAACCGGAGCTCTTGAGGCAATCTTCAGCATCAAAGCCGTTCAAGAAGACATCGTGCCTCCGACAATCAATCACGATCCGGAAGACGTAGACGAAAACATCGACTACAACCTCAACTTCACATTTGACAAAGCTCAAAAACGCGAAGTTAGAGCTGCACTTTCCAATTCATTTGGCTTCGGTGGCCACAATGCAACTGTGATTGTAAAGAAATACAAGGAATAATCTATTCCAAGTATAACCCTCTCATAAAAAGTGATTGGACAGCGATGTTCAATCACTTTTTATTTTTAAATACTCAAGAAATTTTGTAGATTTGCGCCATTATGATGCGCAAAATTTATTTCTACATATTGCTGTTTTTCAGCATCGTTGCTTCTAATGCGGCAAATTTAGACCCCGAGGTCGTTCATGGTGTGTTGCCGTGTGGATTGACTTATTATGTTCTGAGTAACAACCGCCCAGCCGGTGACGTGAGTATGTATCTCGTGCAGAGTAGCGGCTCGTTGATTGAAACGGCGGAGACTCGAGGCTATTCTCATTTTATCGAGCACTTGGCATTTAGGGGTACTAAAAACTATCCCGATGGCGCTATTGATAAATACTTGAGCGATAACGGGCTGAAATTTGGCTCGGAGTATAACGCATCTACCAATCCCCTGTATACCCAATTTGAAATAAAGAGTATCAGCAATTCTGATGAGACTTTGCAGGCTAAGTGCATGGATATCTTGCACGATATCTCCTGCAATGTCACATTTGACGATGCTACAATAGATAGCGAGCGTAAAGTTATACAAGAGGAGGCCCGGAGCAATCGCAGTGCCTTGAGTCGTGCCGATGATGCGTTGCGCAATCAAGTGTTGCCACAAGGTAATCTCTATCGCGACGTCACTACGATTGGTCTAAAAGAGACTTTGCAAGAGGCAAATTCCGCTTCGCTTAGTTCTTTTTATTGCAAGTGGTATTCGCCTAATCATCAGGCTATTGTGGTGGTTGGGGATATAAATACCAAACATATTTTGGATTTGATTAAAAAGACCTGGGCAAAGGACGCAAAGGCTGTTCCCGAGAATATTTTGCCGAGTGATGCCGTTCCCGTGTTTCAGTCACCGAAAGCAGCTGTCTGCTATGATAAAGAGTTGACAGATAATGATGTAACTGTTATTTATCCGCAAAAGACATTCACCTATGACGAATTGTCGTCGCGAGATTATCAAGTGGATTATTATATGAACACTTACATAGCTGCACTGTTGCAAAATCGACTCACTCAACTTGCTACCGATGCTGAAGGCGTTGTTTATGGCCCGTATGCGGGTTGTGATAGCTATCTCTTGTGTCCTTGTCGTCAAACAGTCAGCGTGACTTTGCCGTATGTCCAAAACGAAAAAGCTCGTGCGCTGGAAATGTTGGCTAATGAAATTAAGCGCATGAAATTATATGGCGCAACTGAGGCAGAATTGGATGTTTTGAGAACAAAATGCCGGCGAACTCTTGACACATATCAAAGTAATCGTAATGAAATGACGCATGGGGACTTGGCGGAGGCTCTGGTTCAGCATTTTATAACCGGAGAATCAATGCCGGCTATAGACCGTGAAGGCTTCAAGGCTGAAATGAATCAAGTGCTCGGCTTGATGACTATGGAGGCTCTTAATGGCCGTATAGCTAGCGCGTTCTCCGACTCGGACTTTGTTATTGTGTTGACCGAAAAAGAATATGCGTCAACTCAAAAGATTACGTCAGAGCAACTTCTCGAGATGTATGAGCAAGCTTATCGTGATGCAACGCCATCGGCCACTCTTGACGGAGGCGATGCTTTTGATTTAGAGGCATATTCTCCGGTGCCGGGCAAAATATTGTCATCGACACAAAGCCCTGATTTCAGCGATTATGATGCAAGAGATTTTGTCCTAAGCAACGGCATGACGGTCAAGGCTGTCAAGGTTGATGTTATGGAAGACGAGATAATGCTTAATGCAGTGCGTGCCGGCGGAAAATCGTTGATATATGACCACAATCCGCTTGGCGCTGACGTTGCTACCGACATTTGGCAACTCGACGGGATTGGAAAAATTACTCGTTCGCAGTTGGACCAAATGACATTTACTAATCGTGTTTTTCTTGCGAGCAATGTTGATGAGTATGAACTCTCGGTGATGGCTGCTTGCAGGAATGCAGAATTGGAAAAGATGTTTAAGATTGTCAATCAGGCTTTTAATCCTGTAAATCGCAATAAATCCCGCTATGAAGCATGGAAACGTCAACAAACCGGAAGGTTGCGACAGGCGGCAGACTTGCCTGACTTTGTTATGATGGATAGTCTAAATCATGAAGTGTTTGGCCCGAATCATCCTTATCGACACATGGTTCACGCTGAGGATGTTGAAGGTGTGGATTATGAAAAGACTTGCGATGATATTGATGCGCAACTGTCGGAAGTGAATCATTTCACGGTAATCATCACAGGAACTTTTGATTATGACGTGCTTATTCCGCTCATTGAGAAATATATCGCATCAATACCTGCCGGTGCATCCACGACTCCTGCGAGAGACGAGCTTCCGGAGCTTGATGACCAATGGCTACCAACTCGCCGAAGCATAAGGTTTAATATGCCGATGGCGGAGCCCAGAGCGCACGTTTATAGGGCTTATCAAGCGCCGTTGGGACATGATTTGGTGTTTGATATGGGCTTCAAAATGTTGGCCGATGTGTTGAACGATAGATATGTTGCAATATTGCGAGCTAATGAAGGAGGAACCTATGTCGTAAACGTAAGTACAGAATGCCCGTCGGCTATTGATTTTGCCCGTTTTGAGATATCTTTTGAGTCAAATCATGAGCAAGCTGAGATGTTGTCACAGAGAGCGCATGATGAACTTGTGGACATAGCTCAAAATGGATTGACCGATGAAGAGTATAGCAAGGTGATGTCCTATTATCTGGATTATTACAGCAGGGTGAAGCTGCAACCTGAGTATCCAATGCTGGCGCTCACATGGGAAGTCGTACATCAAAATAGAGACGTTTTTACGCTCCTTGAAGCGGTTTTTCAAGTTGACCAAAAGCTACTGCAGCAACTTGCCCAAATACTTGTGAATGCGCCTTCTCAGCCAAATATAATTGTTGGCGCAACAAATGAAGAATAATGCCATCGACAAATTTTTTTTGCCACACATCTTTTTCTCTTGCGAGATTTGCAACTATTCTAAAAATACATTACATTTGCGAAAAAGAACTGAAAATTATGCGCAGACCTCACTTAGTCAACGAAATATCGCGAGTGATGAGAGAAAATTTCCCTCAAGTCGTGACGTATCTTTATGGTTCGGAAGCTAGAGGAGAAGCACGAGAGGATTCAGATATAGATTTGTTAATACTTGCTCCGGATAATCTCAACGATTCTCAGTTTCGATTACTGAAAAATGAAATCTTTGACAAAATATTTGATGTAGAAGTCGATTATTTTGCAGATATATCTCCACTTATTCTTCAGCATAAAACGTGGATGGCGCGCAAAACCCCCTTCACCGTAAATGTAACAAACGATCGAGTAAGACTATGACAGACAAACTTGATGATGAGTCTCGCTTTGAGATGGTAAAATATCGAATAGGTAAAGCGCATGAAACATTGAAAGAAGCAAAGTATTGTGCCGACGGTGATATGTGCGTTGTGGCAGTGAATAGGTTGTATTATGCGTGTTATTATGCCGCGTCTGCTTTGCTCCTCAAAAATGGTTATGAATGTAGCTCGCATAAAGGCGTGAAGGCTATGCTAAATCTTCATTATGTAGCTACCGGTAAGCTTGATCGTAATGTGGCAAAAATACTATCACAATTGTATGAAAGTCGCCAAAGTGGTGACTATGATGATTTTGTCTATTTTAATCAAGATGACTATGCTGATCTTGAACCAAAGGCGAAAATATTTATAACGGCTGTAGAAAGCTTAATCAATTAAATTGGGTGACTAATTTGCGGTTTGGACCTTTTTTAAGACGTGCGTATATGCTTATTTAATGTTTTCTCTTGGATTTTGAGAGTTGGTGACAAAAAAGCTGCCGGCAAATTTTTTTAGGCATCAAAAAACAAACAAAAAAATGCCAAATTTTTTTGTATAGCGACAAAAAAATTATAACTTTGCATCAACTGCTCTAAGCAGTTGAGAATTAACATAAAATTCCTTTCTAATCATTATTTTAAACCTTAATAAGAACCAATAAATTTAATATAGCCGAGAGGCTGAATTCTTATTAATAAGTTACAAATATCAATTAACTCTTCTTAAAAAATTACTACTATTAATTATGGACGCAAACGAAAAGAAACCAAAGAGACCGCGTATCGGCGAAACACGCGCTGCTAATAGCGACGGTCAATCTTATCAACGTTTGGAAAAAACCAATTTTAATCAATCTTCCGACGGAGCCAGCGCAGATGGTGGCGAATTCAATAACAACGCTAACTATCAAAATCGCTCGTACAATCGCCAAGGTGGCTACAACAACCACTACAACAATCGTCAAGGTGGCTACAATCGTTACAATAACAACGATAATGCAGGCTACCGCCAACGTCAATTCCCTCAAAATGCTGAAGGTGCTGAAAATGCTGAAGGTGGTGAATCACAAGGCGAATTTAACCAACAACAAGGCGGATATCGTCCTCGTCAAAACAATTACAATAACAACCGTCAAGGCGGCTATAACAACCGTCAGGGTGGTTACAACAATAATCGCCAAGGAGGTTACAACAATAACCGTCAAGGTGGCTACAACAACCGCCAAGGAGGTTACAACAACCAAGGTGGCTATAATAACAACCGTCAAGGTGGTTATAACAACAATAATCGTCAAGGCGGTTACAACAATAACAACCGTCAAGGTGGCTATAACAACAATAATCGCCAAGGTGGTTACAACAATAACAACCGTCAAGGCAATTTCAATAATCGCAATCGTCAACAAGGAAATCATCAAGGTAATGCATTCCCACGTCCGGGCAAGAGCTTCACTCCACGTCCAAAACGTATCGAATATGAATTGCCATTACCCGATCCTAATGAACAAATTCGTCTTAATAAGTTTATGGCTAATGCAGGTATCTGCAGCCGTCGTGAAGCTGACGAATACATCCAACAAGGACTCGTTAAAGTTAACGGTAATGTAGTTACTGAACTTGGAACAAAGATTTGCCACAGTGATGTTGTAGAATATGATGAAAAGGTAGTTGCTCTCGAAAGCAAGTGCTATATTCTTCTCAACAAGCCGAAAGATTGCGTAACAACCAGCGATGATCCAAACGGTCGACTCACAGTTATGGACCTCGTTAAGGGCGCTTGCACTGAAAGAATTTATCCTGTAGGTCGTCTTGACCGCAACACTACCGGTGTGCTTCTTCTCACCAATGATGGTGACTTGGCTTCTAAGCTTACTCACCCGAAATATGTGAAGAAGAAAATCTACCACGTATGGTGTGACAAAGACATCTCAGAAGATGATATGCAACGTATTGCAGATGGTATTGACTTGGAAGATGGACCAATCCATGCCGATGCAATCAGCTATGCAACAGAAACAGACCGTAACCAAGCCGGTATCGAAATTCACTCAGGACGTAACCGTATCGTACGTCGTATTTTCGAATCACTAGGTTACCATGTTACCAAGCTTGACCGCGTATACTTTGCAGGTCTTACAAAGAAGAACCTACCACGCGGACGTTGGCGTTACCTCACACAAGAAGAAGTTAACTTCTTGAAAATGGGCTCCTTCGAATAATTTCGAAGGGACCCTTCCCTCAAGGGGAGAACGCAGCACCATACCCCTCTCTCCATCATAACCCCATTTTCAATAGGAAAATACAAATTCACAATGAAAAGAACTAAAATTGTTGACCTCTTCAACCCCGAGCTTATCGGTTCTGAGGTTAGCGTAATGGGATGGGTACGCACCCGCCGCGGTAACAAGCATGTACAATTTGTGGCATTGAACGATGGTTCAACCATTCGCAATATCCAGATTGTATTTGATATGCAACAATTTACCGATGAACAGCTCAAATCAATAACTACCGGTGCCAGCATCCACGTTAACGGAACTCTAGTAGAGTCAATGGGTAAAGGTCAATCATGCGAAATACAAGCTAAAGAGCTTGAAATTTTCGGTGGTGCCGATCCTGACACTTATCCCCTCCAAAAGAAGGGCCACACACTGGAATTCTTGCGTGAAAAGGCTCACCTACGTCCTCGTACCAATACTTTTGGTGCAGTGCTCCGCATACGTAGCGCGTTAGCTTTTGCAATCCACCGTTTCTTCCAAGAAAGAGGATTCTTCTATCTCAATACTCCTCTCATCACAGCAAGTGACTGTGAAGGCGCAGGAGCAATGTTCCAAGTGACTACTCTCAACCTCAATGATCTTCCCAAAACTGAGGATGGAAATGTTGATTATTCAGCTGATTTCTTCGGCAAAATGACCGCACTTACCGTTTCAGGACAGTTGGAAGGCGAACTTGGTGCAACAGCTCTTGGTTCAATTTATACTTTCGGCCCAACATTCCGTGCTGAAAATTCAAACACTCCCCGCCACCTCGCAGAGTTCTGGATGGTAGAACCTGAAGTAGCATTCAACGACATTGACGACAATATGGACTTGGCTCAAGACTTCGTTCAATATTGTATCAAATATGCATTGGAAAACTGCAAGGATGATATTGATTTCTTGGCTCAAATGTATGACAATGAACTTGTTGACCGCTTGAAATTTGTTGTAGACAATGATTTCATTCGCCTCAGCTATACTGAAGGTGTCAAGATTCTTGAAGAGTCAGGAAAGAAATTTGAATTCCCGGTATATTGGGGCGCAGATTTGCAAAGCGAACACGAACGTTATCTCGTAGAGGAACACTTCAAGAAGCCTGTGATTTTGACCGATTATCCTAAAGAAATCAAGGCATTCTACATGAAGCAAAATGAAGATGGCAAGACTGTTCGTGCAATGGATGTTCTCTTCCCGAAAATCGGTGAAATCATCGGCGGTTCAGAACGTGAAGAAAACTACGATAAGCTCATGGCACGTATCGAGGAGCTTC
>CAYTFG010000069.1:0-10969 GCA_964436925.1 uncultured Bacteroides sp.
TAACGTGTAGAAAAATAGTTTTTGAATATAGAAAGAGCGAGCTTTGCCGAAATGGTGGGGCTCGCTTAATTATTTTGCGCGTGATGAGATGATTTAGCGGAAAGAGTAGGTGCAAAAAAAAGTTGACTATCCCTGAGGGATAATCAACTTGTACTGTTTCAAAGGCTGTTTAATTATTCAGCAGCAGGAGCAGCTTCAGCAGGAGCTTCAACAGCAGCAGAGTCAGCAGCTACAGAGTCAGTAGTTTCTTCAACAACTGGTTCTTCAACAACTTCTTCAACAACTGCAGTAGTGTCTTCTTCAGCAGCAGCTTCAGAGCTACCACCACAAGCTACCATTGACATGCTGAATGCAACAGCAAGTAATAAAACTAACTTTTTCATTTTCTTTTTTTGATTAAATAAATAAAACAATAATTTTTGCTTCAAAAACGCTACAAAGTTAATACTAAAATTTTTACTGACAAATATTTTTTGCTTTTTTTTTTAGAAAACATGGAGAAATTTATAATTTTCATAAAAAAAGGAAAAATGAGTCATGAAAAATAGGTAAAAACGGCCAAAATAGCGAATTTATTAGGATTTTTTACTATTTACTATATTATTAGCCTTGACCACGGCTTTAGAGATGTGGTCACAAATATTTTCATCACCGATTAGCTTATCAATGCCGGCATTTTCGAGAACAGCCTTAACCGAAGGAATAACGCCCGAAAGAACGATTTGGATGCCTTCTTTTTGAGAAGAATTGATAAGGATTTCGAGGTTGTGAAGGCCTGTAGAGTCGATGAAAGGCACGCGACGCATACGGATGATACGCACGATAGGCGTTTCAGTGCCGGCGTTACGCATCAATTCGTCAAACTTGGTTGCAACACCGAAGAAGAACGGGCCGTCAATTTCATAAACTTCAACGCCGCGAGCTACGTCAAGAACTTCGTGGTGGTCATCGCTGAGGTCGGTACCTTCAGCAACGTCGAGTTGGTCAGAGTACACTTTGATAGAAGTGTTTTCCATAACACGGCGGAGGAATAGTACAACAGCGAGGAGAAGACCAATTTCGATAGCGATTGTTAGGTCGAAGATAACGGTGAGGAAGAAAGTAACGAGGAGGACAGAAATGTCGCTCTTAGGGTTCTTGAAGATACCTCTAACAGTGCGCCAGCCGCTCATGTTGTAAGCAACGACGATGAGGACAGCAGCAAGAGTAGCCATGGGGACGTAGTTGATGAGAGGCATGAGGAAGAGGAAGATGAGGAGCAACACGAGAGCGTGAACCACACCGGCGATAGGTGTGCGACCGCCGTTTGTGATATTGGTCATAGTGCGGGCAATAGCGCCGGTAACAGGGATGCCACCGAAGAATGGAACGGTGATGTTGGCGAGACCTTGACCAATAAGTTCAGTGTTACTGTTTGTGCGAGTACCAGTGATACCGTCGGCGACAGTAGCAGAAAGAAGAGATTCGATAGCACCGAGCACGGCGATAGTGAACGCAGATGGGAGCAATTGGTTGATTGTAGCCATTGTTAGTTCAAAACCGTGAGGACTTGGAATGTCGGTGGGCATAGAGCCGAAACGGTCACCGATGGTGTCAACGCTGAAACCGGGGACATACATCTTGAGAAGATATACAGCGATAGTAACGATGATGATTGCGGTGAGAGCTCCGGGGAGTTTCTTTGAAATTTTTGGGGTAGCAATGATGATGAGAAGAGAAACGAGACCAACAGCAAGCGTGGTCAAGTTGATGTTACCGAAATTTTGGAAGTAGACAATCCATTTGGGGATGAATTGGCCGGGGACGTCGTGAAGACCTAGCCCGAAGAAGTCGTTCATCTGGGTAGAGAAGATGGTGAGAGCGATACCGGCAGTGAAACCGACAACGATGGGGTAGGGAATGAACTTAATGACAGTTCCGAGGTGGAAAAGTCCCATCAAAACTAAAATAATACCGGCCATGAATGTGGCGATGGCAAGGCCTTGGAGGCCAAATTGAGCGATGATGTTATAGACGATAACGATGAAAGCGCCGGTAGGACCGCCGATTTGCACAGTGTTACCACCAAAAACAGAGACCATGAAACCGCCAATGATGGCAGTGATTAAACCAACAGTAGGGCTAACACCGGAAGCGATACCGAAAGCGATAGCCAAAGGTAAAGCAACAATACCTACAACAATACCTGCAATTAAATCGTCCTTTAGCCTGCTCATTGAGTAATTTCTCAATGACGAAAATAACTTGGGTCTAAAGTCGATAGATCCTGAAAAATTCATTTAAAAACAAAAAATAAAATTGTACCTATATACTTTGAATGTACAAAGGTAGTGAATAATTGACAATGAGCAACTAAGTTAGCTATATTTTCTATAGTAAAGTTGAGGCGAGTAGTAGATTGTTATAAGGAAAAGTGTTATCTTTGCTTAACTAATATTATACTTAGAAATAAAGAATATGAGTTCTAATAATCAATCTAAAAGAGTGTTGCGAGTGGGGCTATTGGCACGAATAGTGATAGCAATGGTGCTCGGAGTGGGAGCCGGATATGTGTTTCCCGAATGGATAGCGCGCATATTTATTACAATAAATGGAGTGTTCAGCCAGTTTTTAGGCTTTATAATACCGTTGCTAATAGTGGGATTTGTGGCTCCGGCCATTGCCGATATAGGCAAGGGCGCAGGTAAGATGTTGCTATTTACGGCAGCTTTGGCGTATGTTGCGACACTTGTGGCAGGATTTACATCCTATTGGACCGGCTCGGTGTTTTTCCCATCAATGATATCAGAAAATTCGTTGCAAAACATCAATGGCGGTGCAACAGGGTTGACGCCATATTTTACGATGAATATTGAGCCGGTGATGTCGGTAATTACTGCATTGGTGCTGGCGTTTGTGCTGGGCCTTGGTGTTGCAAGGCTGGATTCAACATCGCTGAAGAATGGATTGAATGATTTTAGAACGGTGATAACGATGACAATCAGAGGCGTGATAATCCCGCTGTTGCCGTTGTATATATTCGGAATATTCATGGATATGACGATAACGGGCCAGGTGGGTACCATCTTGACGACGTTTGCGAAGATAATTGTTGTGATATTTGCGTTGCACATTTTCATTTTGGTATTGCAGTATTGCATTGCGGGGGCAATTGCGGGCCGCAATCCGTTTAAGTGCCTGGGGACAATGCTTCCGGCATATTTTACAGCACTAGGAACGGCATCGTCGGCGGCTACCATCCCGGTGACGTTAAAGCAGGCTATCACGATGGGCGTGAATAAAGATGTAGCGGGATTTGTGGTGCCATTGTGTGCAACAATCCATATGTCAGGAAGTACGCTGAAAATTGTGGCATGTGCGTTGGCATTGATGATAACGTCGGGGTATGCTTATGATTTCGGGATGTTTGCCGGATTTATAGCGATGCTTGGCGTGACAATAATCGCAGCTCCGGGAGTTCCGGGTGGCGCAATCATGGCATCGCTGGGATTGCTAAGTTCGATGCTAGGCTTTACCGAGACAGATAATGCGTTGATGATAGCCTTATACATTGCAATGGATAGCTTTGGAACAGCATGCAACGTTACAGGTGACGGAGCATTGGCGTTGATTGTCAACCGCGTGTTTGGTAAGAAAGAATAGAAATTGAAAAATATAAAAGTGAAGCGAGAGAACGCAAATTAAAAAGTGCGTCCTCTCGCTTCTGCTTTATTAGGGTAGATTATTTCAGTTGGAGATAGGTGTAGCCAAAACGTGCGGCAGCTGCGCGGTCTAACTCTTCGCGGAATGCGGGGTCGGCAATTGAAATCAATAGCTTGGCGCGCTCGGGGAGGGACTTGCCACGGAGGTCAACAGCGCCATATTCGGTGACGATGTAGTTGCTTTGGAAGCGAGTTGTGACAACTCCGGCTCCGGGAGTGAGCACCGGTTTGATTTTAGAGATGCCTTTGTTGGTGGTGGCAGTCATTGCTAAGAATGAAAGGCCGCCTTCACTGCGTCCGGCGCCATAAACGAAGTCGTGCTGACCGCCGACACCCGAGAACATTCGTTCGCCAATGGAGTCAGCGCAAATTTGGCCGGTGAGGTCAATTTCCAAGCAAGAGTTTATTGCCATAACTTTAGGGTTCTGAGCGATGATGAAAGGGTCGTTGGTCCAAGCTACATCCTTGAAAATCATGTTGCGGTTGTAGTCCATAAGTTCGTAAAGACGTTTAGAACCAAGGGCCAGACAGGCAACGGATTTACCGGGATAAACTTTTTTCATGGAGTTGTCAATGACGCCTTTTTCAATCAGCGGGAGCACGCCATCAGTCATGGCCTCGGTGTGTAGGCCCAGATGTTTGTGGCCGTCCAAAGCGCGGATTACAGCGTTGGGGATGCCGCCGACACCAATTTGCAGAGTTGCGCCGTCGGGGATAATCTCAGCGATAGCGTTTCCAATGGCGATGTCTTTTTCACTGGGAACAGCCGTTGGGACTTCAACAAGCGGGTCGTCGACTTCAACAGCAGCATCAATGCGAGAGACGTGGATGATGGGGTCGCCATAGGAGAACGGCATGTGCGGGTTAATCTGAGCGATGACGGTGTGGGCACATTCTGTGGCTGATGTGGCGAGGTCGGCAGACACGCCGTAACTTACATAACCGGCTTCGTTTGGAAGCGAGCAGTTGAGCAGCACCACGTCAACGGGCCAAGTGCCGTCGCGGAATAAACCGGGCACTTCACCGAGGAAACGTGGCGTGGTTGTGCCATAGCCTTCGTTAATCCAGCGACGCACGTTGTTGGAGATGAAGCACGTGTTTACGAGAAAAGAATCCTTGTATTCAGGCTTGCAGTAAGGGGCTTCGTTAGCAGCCACAGAGAATCCTGAATAAAGGGTAACATTGCGTAGCTCATTTCCACGGCGAGTCATAGCAGCGACTAAAGTTTCGGGTATTGAAGTCGAGCCTTGGATGAATACGTGGTCACCACTTTTGATGAGTTTAACGGCATCATCAGCCGAGGTATATTTAATCATAGATTATTTAGTGATTATCGGTATGGAACATTTTCAGGCGGTTGCCGAGACATTCAAAGATGCCGGGCGTGTTCAGCATTGAGATGCACACACGTATTCCTTCTTGTCGGCTACCGGTTGACGGCAAGGAAATCGAGGCGATGCCGTATCTGAGCAAATTGCTTTGAAGCTCGGCGCCTGTCATTCCCGGGTAACCAATGGTGAAGAAAAATCCGTCGGAGATGGGTTCTTTGCCATCGAGGGCGTAGACGAGGTGGAAGCCGTTATCGGTGAAAAGCTTTTTAGCAATAGCGGCGCGTCGGCCATATTCGCGAGTCTCGGTGACGAAATCCAGTTCGCCTTCAACGGCTTTTTCGAGCATAGCGGCAAAGGCATATTGAGCAGAGTGGGCAGTGCCAGAAGAAGCGCAATAGAGAACGCCGTAAATATAAGAGTCCAAGAGGGTGGGCATTTCGTAGAATTTCTCCAAGAACTCGTAACGGCGGTCGGCAGTAGCAGGAGGCACACAAATCATTGATATGCGTTGACCGGCGTATGAGAAAATTTTGGAGGCAGATACAAGCAAAATACATTTGTCAGTGTACTTGGCAACGGAGGGAATGTAAGGCTCTTGGTATGGCAGGCCGTAACGGTGGCGGAAGTCCATGCCGAGGTAGGCGTTGTCTTCAATGATGATAACATCATATTTTTCGGCCAAGCGAGCAAGGATTTTGAACTCAACGTCGGTGAGATTGGTCCACGCCGGGTTGTTTGGGTTGCTGTAAATTATTGCAGAAACTTTGCCATCGACAAGCTGCTCTTCAAGTTGCTTTTCCAGCGCTTCACCGCGATAGTCATGGATATCAACCGAGCGTGCATTCAATCCGAGTAATTTAGCTTGGTTGTGCTGAGCCGGGAAGCCGGGGTCTAAGAATAGAATAGTGTCTTTACCCGGAATGCGTTGTCCCATCAACAAGAATAGGGTGAACGTGCCTTGCATGGAGCCCACAGTCGGGACAATGCAGCGTGGGGGTATATCGAGGTTGAAGAATGCCTTCAAGAATTTACTCCCGGCATCTTTTAATGGCTTGATGCCGGCAATATTTGGATATTTGTTAGCAACGCCATCTTTGAGCGCTTTACATTCGGCCTCGATGCCGTATTGAGAAGCGGGGAGTCCGGGATTGCCCATTTCCAAGTGGACAAATTCTTCGCCCAGGTGTTCTTGCAGGTTAGTGGCAAGAGCAGCGATTTGTCGAATGGTAGCAGATGCAATGTTGGGGATGTCCATCTTGTTCAACATTTCATTGAACAAATTGACTGAGATTGGTTTCATGTATAAAAATGCGGTTTTAAATGTCAGATATCTATTTAAGAGTTACATTGCAAGAGATTTCTCTCGTCCTGCGTAGAAGGCAGCGATGTTGGTAGCGACCATTTTTTCGCCTTTAGGACCAAAGATGGCTTCGATGCCACCGCAAATTTTTTCGGGGTGGAGGTCAATGAAAGGAGACGCAGCACCGAGAAGGACCATGTTGGAAGCGCGTAGAGTGGCTTTTTCTTTAGCGACCTCGTCCATGTCGAATGCAACAGAGCCCGGAATTGCTTTAATGGCAGCTAAAACTTTGTCACTATCGGGATAGTTGGGGATGTTTACAAACGGGACAGTTGAGGTGATAATGCGTCCTGAAGGAGCGAGCCAGTCGATGTGACGAAGAGCTTCCATAGGCTCTAATGCAATTATCAAATCGGCTTTGCCCATTGGGATGAGGTCAGACGCAATCGGTTCGGAACTGAGTCTCAAGCAAGACATCACGTCACCTCCGCGTTGGCTCATGCCGTGAACTTCAGCTTGTTTTAAATGAAGGTTTTCACGCAGTGCAGCTGCGCCCAGGATGGTGGCAATGGATAAAATACCTTGACCGCCAACACCTGCTAGAATTATATCGCATTTCATGATTAAATCAAATTAATAGTTAGAGATGGGGTAAGGAATTATTTCTGTTTGGCATGACGTCGGGCCGTTTGAATACATTCGCGTCGAGCAACGATGACCGAAAGGCCTTTGTAATCAAATTCGCGGCGGAACAAGGCTTTCATTTCCTCGTGGGTGCGCGGTAATGAGTCGATGGTGTTCACGTGAGCGGGGTCAGCGCCTAGACCAAGACAAATTTGCTCCAATTTGCCTGTACCTTGAGAATCTTGACCGCCTGTCATACCTGTTGTGAGGTTGTCAGAGATGATAACGGTCATAGGAGTATTCTCGTTGATGGCGTCAAGTAATCCTGTCATGCCCGAATGAGTGAATGTGGAGTCACCGATAATAGCGACAGATGGCTGTTGACCGGCATCGGCAGCGCCTTTAGCCATTGTAATGGATGCTCCCATGTCGAGGCAAGTGTCAATGGCATTGAAAGGAGCTAACCAACCGAGGGTGTAGCAACCGATGTCGCCAAAAACTTTAGGAGCCTCGTATGATTCAAGTGCGGCGTTGAGGGAGGCGTAAACATCGCGGTGGCCACAACCTTGGCACAAGGCAGGTGGACGTCCTACGACTAAATCCTTCAGTTGAGGATGCTTGGTTGATGCAGTTGAATCAGTGTCGGCATTTGGAGCGGCTTGAAGTATTGCTGCTTTTACCGAATCGGGGGTTAACTCACCAGTGCGAGGCAAATATCCGTCAAGTTTGCCGAGTATAGGACGAGGTGAAGAATTTAGATAGCCTCTAAGCATTTCTTCAATAACCGGTTGACCTTCTTCGATAACCATAACGCGGTCAACTTTGCTGAATAATTCTTGAAGTAGAGCGCCGGGCAAGGGATATTGCGAAATTTTCAGGATAGGGAACGGGCAACCGTTGGGGAAGCTTTCCATGACGTAGTTGAAAGCGATACCCGAGGCAATGATGCCTAAAGAATTGTCGGTACCGATGAGTAAACGGTTGAACGGAGAATTGACCGATTCCGCTTCCATCTTTTTCAAATCTTCGACGAGTTGAGCGTTGCGAGTGCGGGCATTAGCCGGCATCAGTACCCATTGACGAGGATTTTCAGGGTATTTAATGGGATTCTCGGTTGAGGCATTCAGCTCGACGTCCACTTCGGCACGAGAATGGCTGAGTCGAGTCACAAATCGCACCATTACGGGGATTTTTATGCGCTCGGAAAGTTCAAAGCCATAACGAGCCATGTCGTAAGCCTCTTGTTGAGAAGAAGGCTCCAGACAGGGAGTCATGGCAAACTTGGCATAAAAACGAGAATCTTGCTCGTTTTGAGAAGAGTGCATTGAAGGGTCATCAGCCGAGATTACCAGCATACCGCCGTTAGCACCGGTCATTGCTGAATTCACGAAAGCGTCGGCAGCGACGTTTAGACCAACGTGCTTCATAGAAACCATTGAGCGTTTGCCACAGAAACTCATACCGAGAGCTTCTTCAACGGCAGTTTTTTCGTTGGAAGACCAATGAGAATGTAGGCCACGTTGTCGGGCTACGGGATTGGCTTGTACGTATTCAAGGATTTCAGTCGAAGGCGTACCGGGGTAAGCGTAAGCGCCGGAAAGGCCGGCATTAATGGCACCCAAAGCAAGGGCTTCATCGCCCAAAAGAAGTTTTTTAGTTGTGACCGTGTTGTTAGCGGTCTGCGATTTATTGTCCATGGTGTTTAAATTAAAGAGCCGGGGACATGTATTATTCCCTCTTAACCTTACAAATTTACAAAATACCATTGTTTTAGTACTAAAGAAAAGGTATGTTTAATAACATATTTCTGAGTTTTATCAGCTGATAATAAGAATGATAGTGAAAGAGGAGGGCAGGGAGAAAGAAAATTCAGTAAAAATTTTTATTCAAATTTATTTGGAAGGGAAGAAAATAGTTTATACTTTTGTAGTGTACTAATTCACTAGTACACTAAGACAATAACTTCATACAATAAAATTAATAAATTATCTGACTAAAAATGCTGTCCTTAAAATCTATCAATTATGCGTATCCCAAAGCAAGAACACAATTGCTGGAGGGTATAAGTCTGGATGTACAAGCAGGCCATATATATGGCTTGCTTGGAGCCAACGGGGAAGGAAAGAGCACGTTGCTGTATCTTATTTCCGGATTATTGCGGCCACAATCAGGAGTTGTGACTTTCAACGGGGTGAGTACGACGCGACGTCAACCGGCCACACTAGCCGATATATTTCTCGTTCCGGAAGAAATATCGTTGCCAAATATTACGCTGCAGCAGTATATCACGTATAATGCTCCGTTTTATCCGAATTTTTCTTATGAAGAATTGAAGAGCTATCTTGAGCAATTCCGCTTGGATACAGAGATTCACTTGGGAAAATTGTCAATGGGACAAAAGAAGAAAGCATTTGTGGCTTTTGCACTAGCTTGTAATACATCATTGCTATTGATGGATGAACCAACCAACGGGATGGATATTCCGGGAAAGGCAGATTTTCGTCGAGCCATTGTAACGGCAATGAATGATAATCGCACGATAATCATCAGTACGCACCAGGTTAGAGATTTGGACCGAGTGCTGGATCATGTGGTAATCATGGGCGGGCACAAGATAGTGCTTGATGAGTCAATATCATCATTGACCACAAAATTATCGT
This sequence comes from uncultured Bacteroides sp., assembly GCA_964436925.1. Lineage (GTDB taxonomy): Bacteria > Bacteroidota > Bacteroidia > Bacteroidales > Muribaculaceae > CAG-873. The sequence continues at coordinate 9,617 of CAYTFG010000069.1, forward strand.
TTATCAGCACAAATGACCCTGAAGATTGTAAAGATGCACTCTATTCAGAGGCAGTACCGGGCGGATATAATATCATTCGCCGAAACGTCAACGGAGAGGATACCGATGTGAACCTTGAAACTCTTTTTGATTATGTTTATGCTAAATCCGAAAAAATACAATTGCTATGAATAGTCTAAATCAAACGGCATCACAATTTTTCAGTATGCCACGTTATACAGCACTTCTTAAAGCATATTTAGCCGCGAATGGACGAGCGCTCATGCTCTACACTATTGCGCTTATTGGACTCAGTGTTCTTGTTGGCGCATGTTTGGGTTATAACTTGGGCACGCGAAATCAATTTGTAGGAGATACCGGAGCGTCATTAGTGTTCATGGCAAGCTACATTGCGACTGCAATTCCGGTGTGTTTCGCAGTATCGGCATCGCTGATGTTCACTTCATTGCAGACACGAGCATCACGTATAGCAACGTTTATGTTTCCGGCAAGTCTATTTGAAAAATATATAGTGAGATTGACGGTTTACTTGGTGCTGTTTGCAATCTGTTTTGTATTTGCGATGTTGTGTGGTGAGTGTACCCGCATGCTCACAAGTGCCGGAGATAACGGTTCGATATTTACAGAATACATGAACGCTTTGACAGGCTCGTTTGTGGCCTATTACATAGGCACAACATTGGCTGGTCATGCCATCTTTACCTTGGGGAGCTCGTTGTGGCCACGCCGTTCATTTTTTAAGACAGCTGTGGCATGGATGGCAATAGCGATAGTAATTGCAATATTCACGCCGATAAGCATGGTGAGATACATGACAGAGGCATTGGTTCGCGAAAATTGGTTATACATCATTGGTACATACGTGTTTGCAATCGCAGTCTATTATTTGGCTTGGTTGCGATTCAGCAGGACTCAGATTGTTCAACGTTTTATGATGGACTAAAAAACTATGGGAATAAAAGAAAATCGTCCGATATATCTGCAGTTGGCCGATTGGCTGATGGATGAAATCCTCGCAGAGCGGTATCGTATAGACGAGCGAGTACCGTCGGTGAGAGAATGTGCAGCGCGTTCACAGGTTAATGCCAATACAGCAGTCAGGGCATACGAGTATCTTGAGAACATAGGCATAATCTACAATAAACGCGGGCTTGGCTATTTTGTTTCACCCGAGGCTCGCGAGTTGATAGTGAGCACGCGTCGTGAAGAATTTTTCTCGACCGAGATGACGTATATTTTTGGCCGCTTGCGCTCAATGGGAATGACACCGCAAGATTTAGCCAAGCATTACACTGATTTTCTCAGCGAGAATAAATAGAGCTAAATTAATACCAAGAAAAAAGGGGTTGCACC
>CAYTFG010000070.1:0-10857 GCA_964436925.1 uncultured Bacteroides sp.
ATACGCAGCAACCCCGCCGACATCCTTGTGGGGTTGCCGGCGGGGTTATTGCAAGCATTGCTCGCTGTAGTCTATGAGATGCTTTTATTATTGTTTATTTATTATCATCTGCTTTGGTGATATATGGATTGCTGGCAATCTCTTCACTTGGAATGTGATAAATCAAACGATAATCATGTCCGGTGTAGGCAACTGCGTTGACTGATTCCAAGTTGGTAGCGTGGTCTATTCCGTTTGAGCGGTCAACTGACTCGTTTCGACGTTTGATGTCAAACAAGCGGCTTCCTTCCATCCACAATTCAATACGCTTTTGCAGGCAGATTTCGTCGTAAAGTTCTTTACCTGAACCCTGGAATGAATAGCCGTCAATACGAGTTGATATCAACTCATTGAGAAACTCGCGGGCTTTGTTTTGATTCCCGTTTAGATAATGAGCTTCGGCAGCTATTAAGTACATTTCAGCGACGCGCATGAAGATTAAGTCTGATGAATAAGCACTTCCGGTTCCGCACATTGAACTATCTCTGAATTTACATGGAATGTATTTCTCAAATCCACGTACTATCTCATATCCGAAGTCAACGCCGAGTGTGTTATACTCTTCATTTAGACCAAACCATTGTTTACGCACGTCATTGTCAGCGATTTTGTCGTATAGGTCGCTTGACACTAGTTTACGATAACCTTCGTTACCTCCGTAACCATTCATGTAAGCATCTACATGTGAGAAGAACGATGCATATCCGGTTGAATTTGCTGATGTTACTTCAACTCCGTATATTGCCTCCGGCATTGATAGTGAATTGAATCCGCTCAACATATCTGAATAACAGTTTAGTGTTCCCCCGGCTATTGCTCTTTCAGCGTAATCTGCTGCTTTTGTATAGTCTCCGGTAAACATCAGTATTCTTGCATAATATCCGGCTGCTGCATATTCTGATAGACTTCCTTTGCCATTAACGTAGCCATAACCGCGGAGGTTATTGTAACCTAGGTTAATGTCGCTAAGGATTTGTTCATATATTTCCTTTACCGATACTCGTTCTTGGCGATTTACTTCGTCTGTTACCAATGGTACACCGGCTGCATCAGGATTGACGCTTAACGGTTGTTGCCATAGATTAATCAACCAGAAGTAACTCATTGCGCGTGCTGTATAGGCTTGACCCTTAGCTATGCGCGCTTCCTTGCTTTCCGGTAAGGTCTTCAAAATTTCAATTGCTGAATTTGCTTTTTCTATGATTTCATACAATTGATTCCAAGTGTTGATGGTACGACGATAACTGCCATCGCGATTATCTAGGTCGTAGTCATAACAGAAGAACATTTCATTGTTTGAGTAAGCGACGTCTTCCCCTGACAAGTCGCTTACTATATTCAATGCTGAAAAACCAAAATCATCATGTGACTTATGGTTGTCACCCCCGGTTGCTACAACGTCCATCGCTTCTGCCAAATATTCATTTGCTTTGGCTAAGTTTGCGTTGTTGTCGTTGCTAGCGTTATTGTTTGCCTCAACATCTGCCTCAACTGTTGTATTGATGGTGTTGGCGCCTTCGCCACATGATGTGAACATTGCAACTGAAATTGCCAAACAACCGATATATTTAAAATTGCGTTTCATCGTTTTTATTATTTTTTCATCGACCTCAACTCGATGTTTATTTTATTATTATCCTCAACTTATTTTTTTTATTATCCTCAACTTAGAATGATTTTGGTGCCCTGAAATTTTTTTATTTCACCATTCCCCGGGTGATGCTCGCTGGTGGAGGCCAGGCCTTCACTTTTTCAAACATCTTGAATTTAGCTATTAATGAATAAGACTTCGTGAATAACATTTTTTTGCGAATAACTTAGTAAATAAATAAGTGCTTTTATTTTTTTGTTCGATGCAAAGTTAATCACTATTTCTTCAGATTGTACTTTTTTCTAACGTCAATTAATGCTTTTAACTCCCGTTGTGAAACTCGCTATGTTATTGGTAACAAGCCAATTGCAAGCGCGACACAGACCGGTTACAACCGTGTTACATCTGCCGTTTTTTTCATTAACTTAACCTCCCCTTCACTGAAAAAGGCCATGAAGCAGGGGGTGCTCCATGGCCTTTTTGGACCTATTTTTAGGGGGTTTTTGCCGCCTAATTGTTAAGTAATTTCACAGTTTTTGATGTTCCGTCGCTATAGGTAAGTCTTACGATATAAATGCGTCCATCGGCACTAATTGGCTTAGCTACACGGGCGCCGTTTAGGTCATAAAATTCCTCTGCGATAACGTCTTTGTCGGTATATAGATTTTCAATACCCGAGGTATAATCTATCGTGACAAATTCAGTGCGCTTGTAATCGCCCAATGTTGCAGTAAGTCCTAACTTTCCGGTGTAAGAATTAGCAAGATGAGCATTATTGCCTGAGAATTCAACGATATCACTTTCTGATGCGGTCCAGGTAATTCCTGATGGATTGCCCACATAGAAGTCCTTGGTGATTGTGTTGAGAGTTTCACCATCAGCAGGAATAACCTGAGCTGCGAATAGTCTCACTGCGTCATTTTCATCAAATCCGGCGCCCACAGGATAGGTGTAATCATCACCTGCAATCCATGCCGAGCCGATATTGAGCTTGGCTAGTTCGGCACGAGTAACGCCTTTACCAACGATTGTGTCGTTGTGATAAGTAGTTCCTTCGGTGAGATAGTAGCTATTAGTAATCTCATTACCTGTTGTCCAGAGTGTTACATCTGTGAGGTCAACTCCACCAATAATGTTACCGCCTTCGGCAACGGCACAGTCGAGCTCACCAACATTGTAGCAACCTGAAATCTTAGTCTTTGCCTTTACCGGACGACCTAAGATACCTCCCACACAAGATGCGCCTTTTACCTTACCGTAGTTTGCGCAGTTTTCAATTGTTGCAGGAGAAAGACCGGCGATACCGCCAATAGCAAATCCTGACGGATTAGAAGTTGTTGTTGCAGTACCGGTTGTTGTACAACTGGTTGAAACATCGCCAAGGTTTACACAGCCTGATATTACTGAGCTCATACCACCGCTGGCGCCATTGTAACCGACAATACCACCGGCGCGGTTCATTGTTGCTTCAATTGTACCGCGGTTGATACATTCAACAACCTCTCCGGTTGCGCCATAGAGTGCAGCGACGATACCGCCAACACCGTATGCACCTTTAACCAAACCAATGTTTTCGCACTGTTGTACCGAGCAATAAGTGTTCAAGTTACCTACAATACCTCCGGCACATGTATTAGTGGATGTGATAACACCATAATTGACACAATTGATGATATTTACAGGGAAATCTGAGGTAGGAGCACCATTGGTTGAACCCACGATACCTCCGATAAACGAGCCCTTATCTGATGTGATACTTCCTGAGTTCCAGCAGTTTGAGATTGTACTACCCGGTTTGTAACGTGCTATAATACCACCCATATAGTTAGACGTTGCTGTTGTGTGCAAATCTCCGGTATTGTAACATCCGTCAATCTGCATTACGGCTGCACCAACTGTTGTTGTTGAGTAACCGATGATACCACCTATCTCTGAACGTGCGTCAATGCTTGACACGTTGTAGCACTTAGAGAATGTGTAATATTTCTCATCTTTTGCTCCGTATGCATAAGCCAAGATACCGCCTACATAACCTGAATTTGTAATATTCTTGAACTCACCCGCATTGTAGCAATTGGTGAATGAAGATTCAGAGCTTGTTGCCACGAGACCTCCCACATAGTTGGATGTTGTTGTGGTTGTACCAACGTTTTCAACAACACCGGCGTTATAACAGTCGGTATAAGTTACTCCGGCTGCGCCTTCTGCCACAAGACCGGCTATATAGCTTGCACCTTGGACAACACCACGGTTACGGCAGTTGGTAAAGCTTGCACCGCTGTATGCGGCACCCACTAGACCACCCACATATCCCTTGGTAGCGGCAACTGTGTCAGCGAGTTCGCAATTTTCCATTGCGCCATACATTCTGGCAACTAAACCACCGGTATATGACTTGGCGTTGGTTGTGTAACTTGAAACTGTCTTACCTTGAACCTTAATATTCTTGATTACACCCTTTTCATCCACAATGTTAATCGGAGCAAGATATTGTGTTGTGCCTGTCAATACATAACCCTTAATTGCGTGGTTGTCACCGTCAAGTGTTGCATTGAAGTTTACCGGTGATGCACCGAGCGGGCTGAGCGTTGTTCCGGTAAAATCAATATCATCGGTCAACTTGAAGAAGCAGTCGTCAAACGTAATGTTTGTCTTGTTCATGTAGTCGGCAAGATAGTTCCAATCGGTTGCGTTCTTGAGCAAATATGGCGCAGAGAGTGTTCCCTTACCGTCAAGATTTAGCTCAGGAATAGAACGTAGCGGAATCTTTTTAACGAGCTTGCCGTTGACACCCACAAGTGTATCGAGAACGACTGTAGTGAATTCTGCAGGCACATTGAGTGTTGAGCCTGAGATTGAATATACTGTACCTTGCGTGAGGCTCCATGTGATGCCATCGGCAAGTGTAGCGTTCTTTGTTAAATCCAACGCATTGTTATCGTCAGCAAATTTTACTACGATTTTTGAAAGCGCATTAAGGTTTTCATCATTAGCAAATGTCTTCAATACAGGATATGCGCCATCGCGGAATACCCAATATTCTGAATCAAAGCCGCTGATTCCGGCTGCTGATGTCAACGCTGAAGTATTTACTCCGGTGCAACCTGCTTGGTCGCTGTTGGCAAATGCACCGATGGGGAGTATCTGTGCATCCCACACATTACCTGTGATGGTACCAACTGAACCTGATTCGCCTGCAATACCGCCGGTGGTCAAGATGTTTCCGGAACCTACCATTCCATAAGAAATACATGAAATGATATCGTTTGTTCCGCTACCGGCTGTAGTTGATGATAAATTCTTGGGAGTTGAACCTGAAATACCTCCGGCATTACCTTCTGAAGCATACACCGAACCGGCATTTAGACAGTTGCGGATTGTTCCGTTGATTTCACCACCGGTAATACCGCCGGCATACTTAAGATTTCCCTTACCTAACGGTTGATATCCGGGGGTAACCTCAACCGAACCTACATTCACGCAGTTTTCCATGATACCGTGGTGTGAACCGACGATACCTCCGGCGTTGCGGTAACCCGACTTGATGTTACCGGCATTGTAGCAATTACGAACGATTGCGCCTTGATTGGTTTGTGCGATGATACCGCCAATCCATGAGCTGAATCCGTTTACATCTGCATAGTTGTAACAGTTTTCAACAAGACCGTTGGATGCTCCCACAAATGCTGCTGATGAAGCATATACATTGAACTCGCAGTCTGATGCTATTGTCAAATTGCGTAGTACACCGGTTGCCGACAAGCGTCCGATAAATGCGTTATATGTTGCCAATGACGTGCTGTCAGTATTGACTGTACCACGGCCTTCGGGGTCATCTTCCGGTTTAACCTTCCACACGATGTTATTGAAACGCATACGGTGGATTGTGTGGCCGTCACCGTCAAAGACGCTGCGGAACACATTGCTGGCCTTGGCCGATGCTGCAAGACCACGGAATGCTTTATCATACTCAAGGTCAATATCTGCGGTCATCTTGAAGTACATATCAGCATAAGAAAGCTCACTTTCAGTTGTCATCTTTGACAATGTGATAAGGTCCGCCTTATTCTGAATGAGGTAGGGACTTGCTTCTGTACCATAGCCTTCAAACGGGATTGGAAGGATTGTCAACTTGTGGGTAAACGCCATTCCATCGCCCATGATGGCTAAAGAATCGGTACCAAATGCACTGTTGGTATTGAACTTGATTTTGCCGTTTTCTGCAGTTGCATATTTACCGGCTGATGTGAATTGTCCGTTTACAAGGAAACCTACTTTTGTATTGCCTAGGGTTGTATAAGTTGGCTCCTTAACACACATTGTGTAGGTTGAAGTCTCAGGCATCACAAGTGCGGTTGCTGCCATTTGAGCGACACCTGTGTTTGCACTTACCGTGAGGCGTGGATAGCTACCCTCGGTGAATGTCCACACTGATGAGCTAAATCCTGCAGGACCTGAAGCTGCTGTAAGTTCGGCAGTTGTAGCGCCATGCTTTGAACCGAAGTTTACAACTTGCTTGTCAAAGTAGCTATTGGTGAATGTGGGAGGCACTGATGTGTAGAATGAACCGGCAAGTTCACGCACCTCGTTGTCTGCGTCATAATCGGTTGTTAGTGCTTCCAAATAAGCTGCGCTATAACAGTTTACAAATTTACTTACTGTGTTAGTGCCGTCATCATTTGCCTTATATTGAACAAGTCCGGCAAGACCACCGGTGAGCGCGCTCTGTGATGCGGTGATTGAACCGGTTGTATAACAGTTGGTCATCGTGCCATAGAATTGACCTGCTATACCACCTGTGTATGAATACGTATAGTTGAGAGGTAACAACGTTGCATTGACAAAGCAACGAGAAATGGTTGCGCCACCACCTGCTGCTCCGGTAATACCACCTATACGAGCCGGATATGATGAGTTAAGACCATAAATCTCGCCATTGAAGTAGCAATTGTCAATGGGGCATGAATTTGATGCTCCAACGAGACCTCCTACCGGCGGTGTTGATGTGGCTGTGATTGCAATGATAATATCAACATTTGATGCGTAGCTATTAGTCATTGAGCCTACAATTTGTGCTGAAATCGCGCCACAGAATCCTTGACCTGAGATAATGGTTGAGTTGGTTACCGAGCAATTCTTCACTATATAAGCGATACCGGCAAGTCCGGTACCTGCTTGAGAAGGCGTTTGTACGTAAGCATTATTTACGTGAACATTGTCAATCACGCCATAAGTCTCGGTTGTGAGCACTGACGGCAGCAATGTTGTTGAATAGAGGTAAGCGGTGTCAAAGTTTAGGTTCTTGACTGTGCTGAGAGTATCAAGTTGTGCGAAGAATGCGCAATAGCGGTCTTCGGTGGTGATATAGAGGTTCTTAATCGTGTGATTGTTACCGTCAAAGACTCCTGCAAAGTGGTGTGTTGCATCACCTATCGGGGTGAAACGACGATTCTCCAAGTCGATATCATTTTCAACTCTGAAGTATGTGTTTTTAAACACGCGAGCATAGGAATTGCCCTCGCTGTCGGTGGCATTTAGGTCGGTTGACCCGCTCACTTTATTGCCTAGGATTTCAAGGTCATCATAGCTCTTGATTAGATATGGCTTGGCTGCTGTTCCCTCGCCTTCAAATTCGGTTGATGCGTATGGCTCGGGATAAACTACGTCAAATGGCAAGTTTACTGTTGCTTCTGAAATGAAGCCTACCCAATATTTTGAGCCATAAATCATTGACCAATTGGTAAACTTAAATTGGCGCGTATTGGTTGATGCCGGGATTTCGATATTATCCTCCCATGACGTTGGGACGCCTGATTCATCAAGCACCACATTACCAACGGTGTAATAGTTGGCTGTTGCCGTTGTTTGGTAACCTATTTGTGACTTGATAGTTGCTGACTTATCACGATTCAAATAGATATCAACCGAGCGACCGAGATTACGGAAATTCTTGACAGTCACTGTGTTTGGACTGGACTGAGTAGCGATAATGGGATATGTATCGGTCACGCCCGATGTTGTGTGTGACATCGTTGAATTTCCCTTCTCATAGGTCGTATTGTAGAATGCATCCACAATGCTCCCTGCATCATCGCCCGAGGTTATAAAGATACCCCAAATGCCCGATATTGAGAGTGTTCCGTCGCCGTTAGATTCGATGGTTACATCTTGTGTTGAGATGCGACCGCCGGTCGATGGATTGACCACGCCGATATTGAGCGAGCCATAATATGTCGAAGTGGCTATCTTTTGATAAGGAATTGTGATGTTGCCCGCATCTTCATGATAGAAACCAATCAGAGTTACCGAGCTGGACCAGAATCCTTCAAGATAGACCGAGTCATTATTCTCCGACTTGCGGATGGTTATGGCGTTACCGCCTGATGGTGAGCCTGATGCTGCTCCTTTGTAGGTCATAATCCATTGCCCGTTCAAATCTGAGGCTGTGGCTTTGACCGCTTTTTTTGACTTACTGCTGTCAGCCGCTTTGATAGCGCTTTCTGACAATACCGCTGTGCCTGCTGCCATTGTCGCCACTGACTCATAGCGCGTTGGTGCTTGGCTTAGCGTAATTGGGCGCGACGTTTTGGTTGCCGTGCGCAATGTTGAGGACGTCGCTGTCGACTGTTGCAACAGATTGACAGGCCCGCCATCTTGATATGTCACAACATCTTGTCCAAACGTTGTGCCTATCGCTGCGACGAACATCAATCCGGCAATGCCGAGTCGTGTAATTGTCTTCATAAGCTTTAGAAATAAAATGAATTAATATGTGTTTGTTGATTTTAGTATGCTATTTTTATTGCACTTGCAGGTGTTTTCAATATGTAATATCCATGGCTCGGCAATGTCAATTGTCCTTGTCCGTCAACAAGATGTGTAACTGCCACGCGCTTCCCTACGATGTTGTAGAGCGCTACCTCGCCGTCACCCTCGCCCTTGATATTGACAACGCCGCCGGTCACGGTAACCGATACGCCCGAGGCTTGTGCGTCGCCCTCGGCTGTTATATCCTCGATGCCGCTTGTTGACTCCTGAGTCCTGATTATCTGAATGTCATCAACCCATACATTGCTCGTCGATGAACCGGCAATAACCTTGACCTGGAATTTCAAGTTGCTTGCAACTTCTTCGGGAACGTCAATCGTGCTGGTAACCGTTGCATTACGAGTTACAGCTATCGCCGAACCTGTGCTCGTCACGATAGTGTTCCATTGTGCCGTCTCGTTGTCGTAATACAGAATGTTGAGCGTTGCTGATGTCGAGCCTGAATTGGTGACACGCAACGTTATTGATTGTGTTTTACCGGGAATAACGCTACTCTCGGCTATTGAACCGCGCACCATTGACAGCGCCTTCGCGCCATTGCACATACCCTCCTCGGTGGGCTCTGCCACTTGCGCTTTTGTAAAGGTCCAGTCGCAATACACGCCCTTGACATTGCTGTCATTGGCTGTCTCGGTGGTGATGTTCTCAAAGTCTTCAATGAGCACTTCAGTCGGGTCCTTAACCGCCTTGAACGTTATCACCCCATCCTCGCTCTCGGTAATCTCCGATATCGAAATCATCGGCGGAAGTCCTGACCATGACATCAAGCTTGGCGTCGTCTGCGTGTTCAACGTCGTGACGTTGCCCGAACCCGGGAAGGGGTCCCCGTCTGAGCCTACAATCTGAGAATCCTCGGTCTTGGGCGCTGCTCGGAGTATCTCCAAGTAGTTGTGCGCCGGGTTGACATTGATTTGATTATTTGTCCATACTTTGGTGTCGGTTGAGTCCACACGGAACACGAGCATTCCATGTCCCGGGACATACTTATTCCACTTCGATTCATCGCCACATCGACGATTTTCAAGCAAGAAATATTCATTCGGCTCTGCCGTACGCAACATATAACCTTGATTAGTCTTGTCAAGGTCTTGCAACGTGTAAGTGCCCTCAGCGTTGAGAATCGGAGGTACCACAAATCCACTTTGATAACGCTGGAATAGCGAATATCCCGTGGGAGTGCGCGAATAATTGAGATAACTACCCGACGCCATCAGCGACCAATCACCGGGATGAGCACTAGTGCCACCCGAGCTGGAATAGTCTGTGTCATACTCATCTTTCAAGCCCAAAACGTGCGAAAACTCATGGCACACGGTACCAATTCCATCAAGTTGCTTGTCGCTCGCTGCTCCATAGAGCTCAGTCGAACAAGCATATCTATCCAGCGACACGCCGTCAAATTTTGTCGATACCATGTTCCACGCATGTGGCCACAACAAGCGGGTATCATTCGTGCCAAAATGTGAACCCGGACCCGCAAAAATGAGATAGAACATATCCACTGTCCCATCCCCGTCGCAGTCATACTTTGAAAAATCCACATCCTCATCAACAGCTTCACACGCAGCCTTCACCAGCGTGCGCGCATAAGTCGTCTTCTGCGCATAATACATTGAATAATCAATCGTTACAGGCCCCACCACATCAAACGACGGGTCAAAAAGCCCCAACGAATTATCATAGAAATAATCCCGCACACTTCCCGTGCACTCCACTTTCTCAGGATTATCACCCTCAGTGTAATAACCCGTGTAATCATGCTGATTAATCATGGCATCAAACAATGGCTGAGGGTTGCTCATCGTGAATTTACAATCCTTGAATTGCACAAGAATAACCAGCCCCTTAAACTGCTTATAATTATACGCCCTACGCGAAGGAGCCTCAAAACGTGACGACGCCCTATCCTTTCGCATCGTTGACTGACTCACCGTTGGCTCTGGCATGAGATAGCGCTCTTGCCCGGTCAAAAACGCCTGTTCCGACGGCGTTCGTTGCTCGGCATCATGCGCAAGGATATCAGTCACGACCGGACCGTCATCTCCCTGTTCAGCATAAGCATAAGCGCCAAGCGAATTGCGGATGATTGTATATCCGTCAAGCGTTGTGGCAAAATTCAGGAACTCATCCCCGTGCAATTGAACCGTGACAACAGTGCCATCCGGTTGATTCACTTGGACAGGATAAGGATAGGCCATGATTGCGTTGGCCGTTATTGGAGTCATCATAGAGGCAAGCGTCAGGCTTATGATGTGTGCAAGTTTCATGTTCTGAAGTGGGTATTTACAGGATTAATAATTTGGGTGTGTCAGTTACACTAGACAGTGTAAAATAAGCACTTAAGGATTTTTTGATACTTACAAAGTTAACAACTTTAATTTAAAATAAGCCATAATTTC
>CAYTFG010000071.1:0-10823 GCA_964436925.1 uncultured Bacteroides sp.
TTGCTGCCTTGGCTATCTTCTTCATCGTACTTGTGCTGTACAACGAGTCAATTTCAAGGAACTCGCAATTGCGGTTGCGGGGCAATTCACCTTCAAAGCCTTCATTTACAAGCAAATAGATTTTTTCAATTGCTCGTGACGAACGACGCAACGAACTGATTGTTAGGATATTATCAAATTCCCCTGTATAGGGGATAAAGCAATTTATTGTTGGTGTTTCTGTTGTACTCATTTTCGTGTTATATTTTTCTACAAAAGTAATTAAATTCTGCGCTCTCTCAAAAATAGTTTCTCATTGTTTTCGCCACAAAATTACAACATCCCAAATCCTTTTATCCGAACATCCAACCATTAACAACTTTTTAACAGATTCATTTTACCCCTAACTCTCTGTCGGCCACCATTTTCCTCTCAAAAAAAAATTACAATTTTTTTCATACTTCCATCACCGGCTTTTACCTTGTTCCGCTCTTTTTAGTCTCTGCCTTATCAACAAAGAAGCTGATTATCTGCGACATAAGCTTATTTCTAGCGTCACTGCCTTTGATTGTCTCAAATGGGAAGCCCATGACCACGACTCGATAGTTGCCATGATCGAGCAGCGACCCGGCGGCAACATTATTTTCGCCGTATCTCAGGAAAGTAGCCCCCTTTTTCGAATCGGTTGCATACAACCCGTCGGGCGACTCCACGGCATAACATCCTTCATTTAACTCATTATTAAACTGATAGTTACCTTCACCGAATGCCTTATATCTGGTGGTTACTTGCTTCACTTTTCCATCTGCCGAGGCCTGCCCTACTCGCCAAGTATAGCCGAGGACTTCACTGGCAAATTTCTTATCAGCAGCAGCCACGCTCGCGCTGGAGAACTCGTTGTTCCACAGGTCACTAGCCACGTATGCGCCACTCACCATCAAATCGCCGCCCGCTTGCAGGTGCGCCGTCAATTTTTCTTGCAATTTTTTCGGGAAGGTCTTGAATTTGGTCCCAAACGCCCCGCGTCCTTGCTTTATTTCTTTTTGCTTGCCCAATATCAAGTCAACTATCTGATTTTCAGCCGTTGAGTTCAGATAAGCTTCCATACTTGACGAAATGAATGAATGTCCACAATGGGCGATAGCCTCGCCATGCTCATACACGTAATCGAATGTATTTCCGGCAATTACGCGATTTTCATATGTTGCTCGGCTGGCACCAAACCCGGGCGCATCATCATCTTTCCATTTTGACTCTTTATCGAAATCTATCTGTGGCCCTACATACGCAATATCCTGAATATAAGGCACTCCGCCATCTTTTGTCACATTAAAACCGGCAACGTCGCCCTTGTCAAACCAATCGGGAGCTGATACGCGAGTAAATCCATTGACCACCAGCACCGGAGCCCCATTTCCCTTGTGGCAAAGGGCCAAGATTTCTGACGGGAAGCTGACACCGCCGTCATTTCCGGCAATTATGCGATAAGAGTGTATATGTGAGTCACTTACCTTTACTAGCGCACAGGTATCGGTCACAACACTGTGGCGGGTAAACACGCCGTCGCCAATGCGCTCTTCCACAACATAATAGCTCGGTTTTGCGCTTGTTTCCAAGCTATCCCTTGTCTCGCTCCAGGTCAATAGGTATTCGCCTGATTGTTGTGTAGTTCTGATTTCAAATGACCTCACCGGCAATGGCTGAACGATATACGAACGGCCGTCTTGCTTGGCCAAAAATTTCAACATTCCTTTGTAGACTGCTCGGCTCACGACAAACCTAAATTCCGGGTCCAACCCATATTTCATGTCTGCAAAGTTCTGATGTGAAAGGAGTTCGAGCAACATCGTCGGCACTTGTGGAGCTCTTGCCTCATAATAGCTCTTGTCCCACATCTCGCGACGGGTCCAGCGCGGCTCAAAGGTCGCTCTAATATCACCAACTACCTGACTCATAACGCCATCGGTGTATTGGCGCGCTATCGAACGAGACCTTCCGTCGCCATATTTTGACCCGATTGTGCAATAAATTCCGAGTGTCCCGATAATTGAGTCGTTTTTGGTCGTCCCGGCATCGGAATGGAACGCAAATGCCAAATCAACCGGAATATTGAGTCCCTGCGACTTTGGCAAATATTTCGAACCGCCTGCCAAGTAGTTTACCCACAACGCACGGCTCTGATAATCATCATTATAGTCATTTCCATAGTTGTTTGGCGTGAACACACTGTCGGGCATTCCGGCCCACTGCAACCAATATCGTGAACCCTCGAGCCAACGGGGGTCCCCACTCACTTGATACTGATAATCAACATCTTCACTCGGCTCATTGACAATACGGGCTACATTTCCCATACCGCCGCCTATTTTCACTGCATCTGCCGAGATAACTGCTTTTTTATCAGCCGATTGGTTAGTTAATTCGACGATTTCATGATGTCCCTTTTCTAGTTGGAAATGACCGAGATAAACCCATGTGCCACAGCCCATTTGCTGGTTTACTCTGAATTGTCTGTCTCCACCGCGAGTGTGCACGACATAGTGCGCATCGGTGGCGTTTGCCGAGTTGTAGCTATATGACACATACACAGCATATTGACCTGTTTTTGGTATTTCTGCCGACCAACGTGCCGTTGACAGCTTATCTTCTTGATTCACTGCATCTACCACGCGCGAATGGCCCATTTTAAATGGATTTTCTCCATTATGCAATTCGCTGGTTTTGTAGCCAAATCCTTCCGTTTTTGCCTTTTTCCACTTTTTTTTGCCGTGGGTCTCGGAATATCCGTCAAAAGCATATCCCCCATCGCCATCAACAATTATTTCAACTGAATTGGTGTCTCTTTCTCGCGGTGATAGCACATACGCCCCGGCATTTTGGAGCATTGGGGTCAAAAATGGCATCACATAACTTTGTGTGTATAAGTCTTCTACAGTCTGAAATATGCGTGCACGTTGCCATTTCCATCTGTCTTGCTTCTGGTCAAAATATCGTCCGTGACTTTGCCACAATGCAATATGGCGTCCGCCCAATCCGTTTGGTGCCTCCACGCCGCCTATCTCCTTGACCAACATTGGTGTTGCATCCCCATTTTCTTGCGCGCTCAACAACGCACTTGCTGATGTGGCCATCAACAACGCTACCGCATATAAGTATCTCATTTTCTTGTATTTACTTTTTCAAATTGGCTTACTTGTTTTCGTTCTACAAATTTAGTGAATTGTTTCGGCAATCTCTCACTTTTTGACCGTTATTTTGCCTCCGGCTGAGTGCGCCGTGAGTTGTGGCGCGTATTGACTTTGAGCTGTTACGATGCCTGACGTAAATTCTCCCGCATTGTTTGCCGTCGATTCTACCGTCAAAACATACACTCCCTTAGGCAGATAGCTGATAAATAGGTCGGTCGTCTCGTTTCTATTTTCGCGATAAAATTCGGCTCCGTCGCTGTAAATCCACCCGGGCAATTGGTCAACGGGCTCAAGCGCTGATGCCCGCTCATCAATCAATGTCACGTACTGCAAATTTCTGGTCGTCTTTATTGTGTATTGCGTTTTTACCTTATCTCCAACATTGTAAGTGTTTGATTTTTCCCACGTTACGCCATCATTGGTATTTCGTTGAACAAGCATAATCTTCTCAACTGATATGGCGTCACAACTGCTGGATGACACATTCTCGGGGCTGGCGCTATATTGATAGTAAATAGCTCCGTATGAGGGATTTGCGCCTTGGTGTGACACGTTCAGCACATTGCCCGACAATGCTTGATTGGAAATATCTTTCTTGAAATAGCCTGTCATTTGCTCAATCTTATCTGGCTGAATATCAACTTCTCCAATCTTGATTTGGAACTGTGATGCCTCGCCCAGCTGCATTTTTGTCTTGCTGAATAACGTCGAAATTACCTTAGTTGCTGACACTGTCGTGCCCCAATTTTCTGCAACTTTCTGGAGGATAATCCATTGGCGCATTTGTTCCACTTCTTCGCATCCCGGCTCGATTGTCGAGAACGCATCAATTGCCATCGCGGTTGATGCAACGGGCGAGTATGACCACAGCGGTGTGTCATATAGCGACGGGAACCAACGGCCTTTTTGTGGCGTATATTGACTGAATTCTCTGAGTGACTGCAAGATAGTCTTTGCAACTGCCTTGTATTGATGATTGTAGAGAAGCAATGCCCACATTGATTTTGTCGCAATAGATTTTGACTTCCAATTTTTCAAAATATATTGAATGGTTGATGCTTGCACTTGTTTGGCATTCAATGACATAGCATTATCGGCAAACAAATCTCGCACATATACATACTGACTGTATTCGCCTGACTTTTTTGCATCTTGATACTGTTTATACGTCTCATTATCAAGATATTGAATAGCATTATTTATCATTTCAACCAATTGCTTGTCATCAGGCAATGCCCCTGCTTTCTTCAATTCGCCCATCATCGTGAGCACGTTAAGCGTTGACCAGTAGGATGCTCTATTGTTTCTCGCATCGGGAATCCACGACCATCCACCGCCGGTGACTTGCAATTTTTGGAGCAATTCAATAGCTTGTTTCTGACTGTTATTCAACTCTTTATCATCAAAAAGCAATGATAATCTTGCCATTCTTTCTGTATCATTTTGGGCATCTTGCATCCACGGGGTGGCGTTGAGCAACGCAATCTTGAGATTTTCATTCTTCTGGAGCATTGACACAAGCACCGAATCGCTCTTATTACTTGATTCCCACTGTTTTATCGCAGTAACAATCATCGGATTTTCTTTAATAATGGCTCGCGCTATACCGGCTGAATAAATCGCTGCAGCAGCGGAATTGGCATCTTGGCCAACTGATTTTCTCAATCCTGGCAACGCTGTAACAATTGCCCATTGCGGATTTTCGCAGAATTCAATGGTAACTTTTGCATTTTCAGGCACTTGTGGCAATTGAACATCTAGCGATGCTTGATTTGTAGGCATATAGAATGTTGTTGTCTCAATTACCGGCGATAATGCTTCATGAACTGGTATAACTGTCTGTTCTCCATCACGATAGCTTTCATCCCCGGCTTTTATCCTAACGCCCAACAACGTAATTGCTGAGGGAACTTCAACATCAATCGTCACAATTGCTGACTCGTTGGCATTCAACGTGTTAGCTTGCTTTTCGGTAGCTATAACTTTACCGTCAACAGGGTTGAAAATTTCCGCAACTGATTGTATATCACGTGTTTGGTCGCTATTATTCATCACCGTGGACACGATTTGTAGTTTGTCGCCCACCCTCACAAATCTTGGTGCGTTTGTGCTGACCATAATGGGCTTTGATGCAACAACTTCCCTCATCAATTTTGCCATTTTGGCGTCCTCGGTCCATGCTACTGCTTGCATTACCCATGTTGTATTGGCATTGGGCACGGTGAACGATATTTCTATATCGCCATCAGCATTGGTCTTTAAATCAGGACGATACAAGCCCAACGCAACTTCTGAATCGCGATAAATTTCACCCTCCGTATCAGCTATTTGCTCATTTTCTGCGCTCTCATCAGCAATCTCATTCCCGGCAGCTTCCACATCTGCTACCGCTTCAACCGCTTCCGACTTTTCGGCAGTCGCTGCTGCGCTGAACAGTTTCATTTCGCCCATATCGGTCGCCACTGTCTGCTCATCGCTATTTGCCATCAAGTTGACACGCCCACGCATTCTCAGCGATTTTGAACGAATGGCATTTAGACCATAGTTCTCGCCATAATCATTAAATGCTGGCTCTGTCAAACTATTTTCAGTCAATGATTTATATGTCTTACTCAAGGAGAAATTTTGGCGTGAGCCGAGGTCTCCCCACAAGTTAAACGCTGATGCACCTGAATAGTAATACGGGCTACTCAAAATTGACCACTCAAATGGCTGAATCTCACTTAACGCCTTGTTATACATATCTATAGCCATTGCTGAGCGCACACCTATACCCCTATCTTTCATGATAGTAAATTTCCATGTCTCGGTTTCGCCGGGCAGGATTTTATCTCTAAAACTTTCGGCAACAATCTGAATATCATCGCTTTGAGTTTCTCTATTAATAACAATACTTTGGCTGTAGACCTTTAAATCTTTTACCACATATAATGTCACAATTGCTTGATTATGTGGCACTTCCACGTCAATATAATGGTATCCGTGGTTAATCTTCTCGCATTTTTTCGAAATTATGGCGCTATCCGCTGATACAAAGGAATATAGGTAAACATTATCCTCGCTCGTTCCACACAAAACCTTAACTTTATTGCCTGAAATTTTGTAGTTTTGCTTTGGAGTCCACAGCGTTTTTTCTACCGCAATCTGCTCATCTGTAGGACGATAGATTATTATTTCGACCGACTTTTTATCAGCCAGCGTTGTATCGGCTGTTTGGACCTCAAATTTGTAGGTCCCTGCCGGAATGTCCGACCAATCGACTTCTGTTTTGCCTGACTGGATAGTGCTTTCCTTGATTGTTTTATCATCCTTAACTAATTGATATTTAAGCGGTAACGTTATTTTCTCATTTTTTTCATCATATACAGCCACATTGAATGTTGTGGGTGATGTTACATCAATCACGCCACCAAGCTCCTGTATATCAACCGAGTATGGCTTACCGGTTACAAAATATTTTTCCACACGTTGATTTTCTCCCGATTGTGAAGTAACCTCGGCAACGGCTTTGAAGCATGTGCCGCTTCCGAGCTTGTCTGACGTGAACGTAACAGAAAATTCACCGTTTTCATCGGTGTTAACTTGCTGTGTATTAATTGATTTATCTTCGTAATATCTAAATCCCATTCTTCTACTTTTGAGCAAATTAACTGCGACATCGGCGTTAGCTATTGGGAAACCGCTGAAAGTCATTGCTTTACCAACCATTGTCACGTCTCCAACCGACGGATAGTTTTTCTTTACCGCAGTAATTTTAACATCATAAGTCGGTAATTTATAATCACTTACCGTAAATGTCACAGACGATATATAGCCTTTATTTCTAGTCAAGCTCAATCGGAATCTTCCGGTCAATCCTGTTTCGGGAATGGCAAACTTGCCGAAAATTCGCCCAAATTCATCGCTGGTAAAGTCTCCTGACGCAACTTCTTGGCCGTTTGCATCTCGCATTGTAACAGTAAGTTTCTCATTTGCAGCCACTTTGCGCTCTTTATTTTTATCCAATACAACAACAAATGCCCAATCGACCGAGTCTCCGGGGTGATAGAGTCCCAATGATGTAAATCCTTGTGCTCGATACTCCTTAACTTCTTGATTTTTAGATATCAACGGATAAGAAGATGACAATGAATAAGTCGATTGTCCTTTGGTAAAGTCATAAATGCCATAATTACCTGATAATCGCTGTGTTGGCTCAATAAATTTGTATCCCATTTTATCGGTCAACCCTACATTAATCTTCTCATTATCAGTCTTATTGGGCGTAAAAGTCACTGCTGCCCCTTGAATAGGCTCTCCTGTCGCAGGATTCACTGCCAGTGCAAATGTCACATCGCGATTCTCGCCAATAACGCCATAAATTGACGTACTCAGAAATTCGTAATAGTATTTACTCGGATTCACCTTCTCTCCCGGCAACAAAACAACCAAACAATAGCTACCTTCTTTATCCACCGTCTCAGTCACTTCTGTCTTTTGGGTGAACGGCACTTTCTTGTCGCAAGTCACGGTTCCGCTCTTCACAATTTCAGCGCTGGTGTAGTCGCTGAAACGGCGGCGTCCGCGCTTATTTGACTTATTCACAGCATAAATACGATAAGAAAATTCAGTAGCATTATTGTTGGTAACCGCAATTTTGAAAGCGTGGCCGGGAGCCACAATTGTTGGTGTTGAACCGTCAACAGTTACACGTTCTATTGATTTCTGCTTGTTTATCAATGCATTACGTTGCCAATATGCAGGATATTTGTCGACACACAACTGCAATTGATTGTAAAGCCACAATTTTTCGTCGGCAGTTTGCGTCGAATACTTGGAATAAGCGAGCAACGCATCACAGCAATATTCTGTTTGTGAGTAATTTAGCTCATATATTGACTTACTGGCTTCTTGTTGTCGCCCGTCTTCCCATCCGTTTATTCCTTCATAATCAAGCCTTTTCAATTGTGTATTTATCAATGCTGCCTTACTATCCGTCTTATGCATATTTTCCAATGCATCAAATAGTTGCGCTGTCATCATCTTATCCTCATAGCCATAAAACACATCAATGGCCTTCGTCGCAATAAAATCAAAAACAGTCGGATAGTAAATCCACGTGGTATTATCGCCGGTTAACGCATCTTTATAATCCACTAACGACCTGGTTTTCAACGCCTCGGCATTACTCAACGCTTCAGTATACAGCGATTTTATCTTCGCTTTAAAATGTTCACCACTCCATTCAGCCACATCTTCAGGAAAATCTTCCACCGACATTTGTCGCTGATTAAATTTCCACATATTTCGCTGATAATAAGCGCTATACACATCAGCCAAAAGCACTTTAAGCATCGCCTTATTGCACGCATCTTTCTCATTATCAGCAGCTTTCGCTATTCTTTGTAACGATTTCCCCAGATTATCGTTGGAAATCAAATTTTGAGCAGTCACATAATTCACCAGCGCACGAAGTTCACCCGCTCCACTAGCTGTTTTTAGCTCATTTTCAGCCTGTTGCGACACTTTCTGTGGATATGCAAAGTCTGGTGTGGCGGTCTGTGAATACGCATCTAAGCTAAATATGCCGGCCAACAACATCACCAATAATATATTGATTTTCATGCCATTGAGTTTCATAGTGGTCGTAATTTTTTGAACTTTATAATTTGAAAAAAGGTCTTAGGATTTATTCAACCTAAGACCTATATTTTCGAGGTGAGTAGAATGTTTATGAAAACAAATTACCGCTTGTGAATCAAAAAAAGTTATTTTTATTTTTTCTCTTGTTTGCTGTTTTTCAATCGATTGTGATGCTGAACGATATACTGAGTAAATTGTCGTTCAACGCTCTTGATGCGGAATAATTGATTGGGGCTCAAGATATCCTTGAATTTCTCAAAATATTGCATCTCGATATCACTTTCCTTTCCCTTTTGCTCAAAAAGTGCTCGCGCTGCGTTGGTCAGTTCCAAGTCTGATGCTTTGGTATCTACCGACACTTTGCGCTCCAACTCTCTGGTTTCCAGGGTTATTTTATTAATTTCATCTTCCATTGCGTCATACACAGGGAAGAAATCTTTCTGTTGGTCGCGTGACAACGACAATTCTTTTGCTAAAAAAGTATGCTTGTAATCACGCATTTCGGTCAACCACTTTGAGCGGTTTTCTTCCGACATGGATTTCTGAGCAATCAAGGTTACTAACTGCCCGGCCAGCACTGTGATGATTATAAAGGTGTATAATCTTTTCATGATTGATGTTTAAATTTTAGTTTAGTTCAGGTTCTTCAATGTCTTCTGTTTCAACTGTATCCAGAAGTTCACCATCTTCGCTAATATCATTAGCATCAAAACCATCTTCCATCATCTCTTCAAACATGTCATACTGATTGATGTCATCAATGTAGTACTCGTCAATAAAAGCATCGTTGCCTACTGCATCGGCCAAAGTGGGGTTTCCATCTATTCCCGCCTCGCTCGGCCCTGACATCAACGTAAACATCTTCAACATACACCACACTCCGGCAAACATGGCCGCCATATAAACATATGGCCTGATTCTATGCCACGTCGAAACCGGCTTCACAATCGGCGCCGGAGCCTTTTCCGGCAGCTGTTGCTCCATCCGTGCAGCAAAGTCAGCAAAATAACCCTCGGGGACAGTCAAGCCGTCTCTGTGATTGATTTTACCCAAAATGTCATCATTTTCTTTACTCATGACTTCACTTCTTTTTTTTAAAGTTTACATCTATCTGACTTATGTAGTTGTAAATGGTTTAATCTTCATCGTTAAAAAACTGCTCAATTTTTTTTACTGCGAGGTGATATGATGCTTTGAGCGCGCCCACACTGGTGCCTAAAATCTCGCTCATTTCCTCATATTTCATTTCGTCATAGTATTTCATATTGAACACAAGTCTCTGTTTCTCAGGCAGTCCGGCTATAGCTTTACGCAGTTTTTGTGTAAGCTCGTCGCCATCAATATTTTTATCTGCTTCTATCAAATTTACCAAATGAGCTTCTTCATCATCCAACGAAACATTCAATTTCTTTCGTTCTTTTGACAAGAAAGTTATCGACTCATTAATGGCTATTTTATACAACCAAGTAGATAATTTTGCGTCTCCTCTGAAATTTTCAATGGATGACCATGCCTTCATGAAGGTATTTTGCAACAAGTCATTTGCATCATCGTGGTTCACTACCATCCTACGAATTTGCCAATAAAGGGGCTCGGTGTAAATCTTAATGATTTCACCGAATGCTTCACGACAAGTCTTCTCATCGCGCAATCTCTCTATTAGTTGTGTATCCTCCTTTGGTAACTCGTGGGACATGACTTTTTGATTTTGCCTCAAATATACGATTTTTTTTTCACATTTCCACAAATCACGCCCATTTTTTAATTTAACTTAATTACCCGCCCCATTTTTAGGCATTTGCACACGACTCTATCCTCTCCCAAATTTCTTAATTTTAGTATTTATTTCACAAAACCATGCCAACTTTGCAATCATTTCAAAAATTAGCAATATCTTTGTACTTCTTATTTATCAACACGTTAAATGCTTAGATTCGCAATTAGTTCTATAGCCATTGCTTCAATGGTATTTTTTGCTAAGGCTGATGAGACACAATTTGTGCCTCACGATTCCTCTTTTATACACCTTAACGA
>CAYTFG010000072.1:0-10802 GCA_964436925.1 uncultured Bacteroides sp.
CTTTTTTACCAACAGAAAGCCACAAAGGGCTCGGCAAAGCGAGAAATTTTGCTGATTAGGCGGAAAAACAGTATCTTTGTGGTTATAAACTAGAGATATATGTCGGAAACAAACGAAACTCCTATAAAACGAACCGTCCTGGATTGTGACGACGTGATAGAAATGGTGCCTCGCCTCAAGGGACATGAGAAACTTGTGAACAAGCTTCTACATTGGCTCAGTATGGACAAGGTAAATGACGTGCACTCACGCTATTGTGATGAGCCCGGAGCGCCATTTGTAGCGAACTTACTGAAGGACTTTGACATAGACTTACAAGTCGATAACGAAGAAATACTAGATAACCTACCCGAAGGCGCATTCATCACCGTATCCAATCACCCATTTGGCGCGCTTGACGGCATTGCCTTGATACACTTGATAGCGCAACGACGTCCCGAGTACAAAGTGATGGTCAACATGATACTGAACCGCATCTCGGCAATGCGCCCTAACTTTATAGCCGTAGACCAATCAGCGAGCGACGACCCCAAGAAGAAAGCCGTATCAATGAAGGGAATACGCGAGGCCATCATGCAGGTGAGAAAGGGATATCCCATAGGATTTTTCCCGGCAGGAGCGATGTCAAAGCTCAATCGCCACGGATGGCTCGAAGACAGACCATGGCGCGACAACATCATCCGCCTCATCCAACAGTTGAAAGTGCCCGTAATACCAATCTATTTCCACGGCACCAACAGCTTCATTTTCAACCTCTTGGGGATAACATTCTGGCAATTGCGCACATTGCGTTTACCGTCGGAAGTTTACCGCAAGAACCACAAGCCGATGCACATCTCGGTGGGACAGCCCATCACGGTGGAGGAGCAGCAGGCCCATTCAGGTTCGGTTGAAGAATTAGCAACCTATTTAAAGTCAAAGACATACGAACTGCGTAAATGCAAATAAATTCATCAGAAATATCACCAGAAGTACAACAAGCCAAGCTACGCCTGGGCATAGTGGGCAACGCGCCGGCGCTAATAGCAGCAGTGCAACGCGCCATAAAGGTTGCGCCCATAGACCTGTCGGTACTAATAACCGGCGAGAGTGGTACCGGTAAAGAATTCTTTCCACAAATCATCCACCAATTCAGCTCACGCAAGCATTCAAAATATATCGCGGTAAACTGCGGAGCAATCCCTGAAGGCACGATAGACAGCGAACTATTCGGGCACGTGAAGGGCGCATTCACCGGAGCAGTAGACTCACGCAAGGGATACTTTGAAGAAGCTGACGGCGGTACGATTTTTCTTGATGAAGTGGCAGAGCTACCACTGACCACCCAAGCGCGCCTATTGCGTGTGCTGGAGAGTGGTGAATTTATCAAAGTGGGCTCGTCACAAGTACAAAAGACCAACATAAGAGTGGTGGCAGCGACCAACGTAGACATGGTAAAGGCCGTAGAAGAAGGGCGATTCCGTGAAGACTTGTTCTACCGCTTGTCCACCGTTCAAATCACCATACCACCGCTACGCAACCGCGGCAACGACATTCTGCTGTTGTCACGCAAATTTGTGGCAGACTTTGCGGAGAAATATCGCATGCCGGTGGTAAATCTAGACGACTCAGCCCGCCGAGCCTTGCTACACTTCCAGTGGCCGGGAAATGTGCGTCAACTGAAGAATGTAGTAGAACAGATAGCGCTATTTGAGGCAGGTAACGATGTGGATGATTCAATCATCAGCGCATATTTGCCCGAAAATGCGACAGTGTACACTCCGGCATTGAAGTCAGAGACCCACAATTACAGCCAGGAGCGTGAAATGCTGTTCAACATGATATTCCGCTTGCAACGCGAAATAGAAGACCTCAGAGACCAACTGGGCAACCACGACACGGGTAGCGGGACAGACATCATGCTCCCCACAAAGCACAGCGCACAACCGACAGAGATGGCCTCATCGCCATTGATAAAGATACCGCAAGCGCCCCACTTGATGACAAGTGCACCGTCGGCACCTCAACCCACACACGACAACAACACATTTGTTGACGTAGAGGAAGTAGTGACATCGGCCCATTCAACCAAGACGCTGTCAGACACCGAGAAAGAGACCATCATAGATGCGCTTGAGCGTAATGGCGGCCGCCGAAATGTCACAGCCAAAGAATTGAACATATCAGAGCGCACATTATACCGAAAAATCAAAGAATATGGCATCGAATAAGTTCTCTACCATACTGAAAGTGTGTGTATTGGCAGTCATGCTGGTCATTGGCACACAAAGTTGTCGCATAAGCTATAAGTTTAACGGCGCAGCACTAGACTACTCCGTCTACAAGACTATATCAATATCCGACTTCCCGATACGTGCGGCGCTGGTGTATCCGCCACTACAACAGACATTTGAGAACGAATTGCGCGACTATGTGGAGCGCAACACGCGCCTGCGCATGACCGACGGCAATGCCGACCTACAAATCGAGGGCGAAATAAACGGGTACAGCTTGACACCACAGGCAGTCACTGAAGATGCTTATGCATCAAAGACTCGACTGACCATCACCGTCAGACTGAAATATATCGACAACAAGATGGATGGCAAAGACTTGGACCAAACATTCAGCGCATACCGCGACTTTGACAGCTCGGAAATGCTGACCGATGTGCAAGACGAGTTGTGTCAACAGATATCAGAAGAGCTCGTTGAGCTAATCTTTAACGCTACCCTAGGTAACTGGTAAAATCATGGATATCAATCTACAAGACTATATAAACAACCTATTGGCCGACGAATCTCAAAGCGTTGATGTAGAGAAAGCCGAAGCGATAATGGAGAAATATCCATTTTTCACGCTCCCCGGGGCGTTGCTTCTCAAGCGCAATCCCGAGTCAATCAGCGCAGAGAAACGAAGCGAATTGACCAACCGACTGGCGCTATATGCATCAGACAATCAGTCATTCATGGAAATGATTGACCCCGAAGCAGCCGAAATGGCGTCATTTTATCCCAAAGAAGAGCCGACGGAGCAAATCACCACAGAGAATGCAATATCAACATTCTTAGACACTTATGGGCACACATCGCCCGAAGAAGAGGCTTTGCTCGAAAAATTGATATTCAACCCGACACCCGACTATGGCGGTGTGTTGCAATCAGAAGCCGACGTGCCCGCACACAGCGACGCACCGGCAGGTTCACAAGATGCACTGATTGATGCATTTATAGCTAAGACAACGCGTCCGGTAATGCCAAAAATGCCCGAACCTGAGCCCGAAGTTGAGGAAGAAAAGCCTGCAGCACCGGTGCCCATAGACACCACACCGGTAACAGCTCCCGAAGTCAATGATGACTCCTTGCTAAGTGAAAGTCTAGCAAAAATATACATAAAACAGCGTCGATATAGTAAAGCTTTTGAAATTATATCCAATTTAAGTTTGAATTATCCGGAAAAAAGTGTTTACTTTGCAGACCAATTGCGTTTTTTGCAAAAATTGATTATAAACCAAGAATATTCTAATAAAAAATAATCCAAATAATTAAACATGTATACTGTAATAATTGTATTGACAGTCCTAGTTTCAATCCTACTCATCGCAGTAGTATTGGTACAAAAATCTAAGGGCGGTGGTCTATCCTCTTCTTTTGCCGGTGGAAACCAAGTTCTTGGTGTGCGCAGCACCAACAGCTTTATTGAAAAAGCTACATGGACTCTAGCAGCAATCATCGTAGTTCTTTCAGTACTCTCATCATTTGCAACACAAAAGACAAGCGGTGATGCACCCCGTGCAACTGTAGAAACAGCAGCACCTGCAACCGACAGCAACCAATATGCAACACCTGCAGCTGAAGAAAAGCCGACAGCAGCCCCTGCAGCAGCGCAAGAAGCTACACCTGCAGCAAGCGAAGAAGCAGCACCCGTTGCACCAGCTGAAGCACCTGCAGAATAAAGCTTGAATTAAAAAGAACGAACATTGACTTGTCCCCGTTTGTTAATAAACCGGGACAAGTTTTGTCGTGTAGTAACATGAGGGTAAAAACGCAAGGTGCCACCCTCAAGAAGATAAAGAAAAGAATAACTACTTCATAGCCACAATGGAACGAAAAGATTTTGAAATAATGGCTCCTGTGGGGAGCTACGAGTCACTACATGCAGCTATCAATGCGGGGACCAATGCGATATACTTTGGCGTGGGCGGTCTAAACATGCGCAACCGTTCGAGCGTCAACTTCACGCTGGATGACTTGCGAGAGATAGCGTCAACATGTAATGCGGCAGGCGTCAAAAGCTATTTGACAGTCAACACGGTAATCTATGACGGCGATATAGCTCGTTGTCACGAGATAATAGACGCAGTAAAAGCCAGCGGTATTTCAGCAATCATAGCAAGTGACATAGCAGCCATACTATATGCACGTTCGATAGGCGTAGAAGTACACATTTCAACACAAGTAAACATCACCAATATCGAGGCAGTGAAGTTTTACTCACAATTTGCCGACGTTGTGGTGCTCGCCCGCGAGCTAAACATGGAGCAAGTGGCAGCAATACATCAAGCAATCATCGAGCAAAACATCACAGGACCGTCAGGAAAGCTCGTCAAAATAGAGATGTTCTGCCACGGGGCATTGTGCATGGCAGTATCTGGCAAATGTTACCTGAGCCTGCACGAGATGAACTCAAGCGCCAACCGCGGAGCCTGCACACAAATATGCCGACGCAGCTACACGGTAACCGACCGCGAGACCGGCGACCAGCTCGATATTGAGAACCAATACATCATGTCGCCCAAAGACTTGAAGACAATTCACTTCCTCAACAAGCTCGTTGACGCAGGAGTGTCAGTGTTCAAGATTGAAGGCCGCGCACGTGGGCCCGAGTATGTCAAAATTGCCGTACAATGCTACAGCGAGGCGTTACAATCAATATGCGACGGGAGCTACAGCGAGGAGAAGATTGCGCAATGGGACAACGAGCTCAAGAAGATTTTCAACCGCGGGTTCTGGAACGGCTATTACATGGGGCAACGCCTGGGCGAATGGTCATCGAAATACGGTTCATCGGCAACACGCACCAAGCAATATGTGGCAAAAGGTGTGCGCTACTTCTCAAATATCGGCGTTGCCGAATTTTACATGGAGAGCGGCGAATTGAGCGTTGGCGATGAAATAGTAATCACGGGACCGACAACCGGGGCAGTAATCATGACACTTGACGAGATTAGAGTGGATTTAAAGCCCGTTCAAAAGACAGTCAAGGGAGAGAGCTTCTCGTTCAAGGTGCCGGGGAAAATACGCCCCAGCGACCGCTTGTACAAGTGGGAGAAGAAAGACTAAGGAACGGAAAGTAATTTTGATGTTACAAAGTTTTTAGGTAAATTTGCAACGATGGCATACGAAAAGCTAAATAAAGACCTGATAGATAACCCTCAGTTGTGGCGACTTGAGCTAAAGATTGAGAGCGAGGTACTGCGTGTGGTCCTATATTGCAATATAGAGGATAACTCGCTGATAACCCGCACAATACCACTTGACGGCGCGACTGATGACTACATCAAGTCAATCGAGGATGCCATCTATGACAATCCCCTACTGCTCAGCGATTTCAGCCGCATAGACTGCGTGCTTGACACCGAGAAATTCACTATTGTTCCGGCAGAACTGGAATCGGCAGAGGTGCGCAATGCAATATTTGCCGAAATGTATCCCGCCGAGAAAGAAGAGATGCTCGAATGTGAAATCATAGCCAACGACTTGCAAGGCCAAAATGCCACCTTGTTGATGGCACCGTCGGCACGGCTTGTCGGGTTCTTGAGACGAACATTCAGCAATTGCCACATCATGCACCACCTCACACCGTTGTGCCGCTATTTTTACAGCAAATCAAAGCTTGGGAACAGCGGGAAAATGTATGCACACTTCAGGCAAAACAAGGTGGACTTGATATCGTTTGGGAAAGACACGCTGAGAGTCGCCAACACGTTTAAATATCACGACCCGATGGATGCAGTGTATTACATTCTGTCAGTGAGAAAAACGATAGGGATGGACCAAATGACAGACGAGCTATTACTGTCAGGCGACCAAACGGTGAGAGAAACAGTAACCCCCATATTAAGAGAATATTTGGCATACGTGATGCCGCTAATCTTTCCTTCGACGATGTTTAAGGCGGGGAAAGACGCGCTCAACGCCCCATTTGAATTAATAACATTACCACTATGCGAATAATACGAGGGAAATATGGACGTCGACGCTTTGACGTACCCACCAACATAACAGCGCGCCCCACAACCGACTTTGCACGCGAAAACATCTTCAACGTGATAGAGAACATGGTTGACTTGGAGGGGCTGAAAGCACTGGATATGTTTTCAGGCACAGGTGCAATCTCGTTTGAATTGCTCTCACGAGGCTGTAGCAGCGTGACAGCCGTTGAAAAAGCATCAACCCAATATAATTTCATCAAGAAGGTTGCCGAGCAGCTGAAGGATGAAAATCTGAACTTGGTGAGAGGCGATGCATTGAAGTATGCACGCACTTGCTTGGTGAAATATGACTTGATATTTGCCGACCCGCCATACGACTTGAAGGACTTCGGCACAATCCCCGAAATAGTGCTCAATTCAAGCATGTTGAAGCCCGGCACTATATTCATCATAGAGCATTCCAAGGCCTATGATTTCTCAAGTTTACCCCATTTCAAGGACCACAGAGTGTATGGGTCAGTAAACTTCTCAATATTTGAGATACCCGAGGACTAGAAATCCCGCTATTTATTGAAACTTTAGTCATCCCAAGTCATTCGCTCTCTCGGGATGAATTGTTACACTAAAAAATGATTGTAAGATGGAGCTATTGATAACTATTGTAGGCTATGCAGCAAGCATTTGCATGGTATTGGGCTACTTGCCCCAAGCGATAACGACGATACGCACACGCGACACCGAAGGGATTGCCCTGCCCACATTCCTGTTGATGGGCCTGGGCGGTATATTCTTCATAATCCAAGGACTGATGCTCGACAATATGCCGCTGGTGATAACCAACGTAATCACATCGGCGTGCTCGGCGATAATCTTTGGAATAAAAATTTATAACGACAAAAAAGGTAAAAAATAGTGTTGTAGTGTCGGCATAAAATAACTATCTTTGTGGAAGTATAAAAAGCTATCACAACAACCTTTCAATGGAGCATTACATAGTATCAGCGCGAAAATACAGGCCGACGACGTTTAAGAGCGTTGTGGGTCAATCAGCGCTCACCGCAACACTAAAAAATGCCATAACATCCGACCGACTCGCCCACGCATATCTATTTTGCGGCTCGCGAGGAGTGGGCAAGACCTCATGTGCCCGCATCTTTGCAAAGACGATAAACTGTCAGAACCGCACAGCCGACGGAGAGCCGTGTAACGAATGTGAATCATGCAAGGCATTTAACAACGGGACCTCGATGAACATCATCGAGCTTGATGCCGCCTCAAATAACAGTGTGGATGACATCAGAGCGCTCAACGAGCAGGTGATGATGCCACCGACAACAGGCACCTACCGCGTGTTTATCATCGACGAGGTGCACATGCTGTCAACGCAAGCATTCAACGCCTTCCTCAAGACACTTGAAGAGCCACCGAGCTACGTTATTTTCATCTTGGCGACGACCGAAAAGCACAAGATTATCCCCACAATCTTGTCACGTTGTCAAATCCATGATTTCAACCGCATCACCATCCAAGACATGGTGAACCACCTGAGCTATGTAGCTCAACAAGAAGGCATAACCGCCGAGCCGGCAGCGCTGAACGTGATTGCACAGAAGGCCGACGGCGCCATGCGTGACGCATTGTCAATCTTTGACCAAGTGGCAGCATCGTCACTGGGAAATATCACATACGCATCGGCTATTGAGAATCTTAACGTGCTGGACCACAGCTATTATTCTCGATTGCTCGACGCATTCTTGACAACCGACGTGCCTGCAGCGCTATTGATATATCAGGAGGTGAGAGAAAAAGGCTTTGACTCTCAATTCTTTATCAATGGACTGGGACTTTACTTACGCGACATCATGGTGGCTCGCGACCCCAAAACATTGGGACTTCTCGAAGCGACCGACGATATAAAGCAATCAATGGCCCAATTGGCTCAACGATGCACACCCGAATTCCTCTACAAGGCAATGTCGCTGTGCAACGATGCCGATTTCAACTATCGCCAAGCAACCAATAAGCAGTTTTTAATCGAGCTCACGCTCATAAAACTGTGCCAACTGCTTAGCCCCTCCCCACTTGACAGTGGCACAGGAGAGGGGCAATTGAAGAAGATTGTAGTTCCCGAGAAATATCGCGAACTGCAGTCTTCACCTGCCACTACCCCTACTGCGACACCCGCCGCACCACAATCGGCACCACAGCAACCTGTTGCGCCTAAAGCGCCTGCGCCTGCAGCTCCACAGCCCGTAGCGCAGCCCACGCAGCAACCGGTAGTCGCTCAAACTTATCAGCCGACGACACCACCACCAGCAAGACCGCGCTTCGGCTCCATCAAAGCGCCGCATCTCTCGCTGAAAACCGGATTGCAACACGCCGAGCAGCAAATCACAGAGCAACACACTGTGCAACAACAACATCGCACCAATAAATACAGCGATGCGATGCTTGAGACGACGTGGAATAACTTTATCAACGCCAATCCCAAAGCCCACCTGCTCATCACCTCAATGCGCGCGGTAACGCCCACACGCATCGAAGGCGACCGATTTGGGCTCGCCGTGGTATCAACCATCCAGCTTGACGCACTTGTGCAAGGACTTGGTTCAATAACACAGTATGTCCACGACAAGCTTGGCAATGACAATATCACGTTTGAGCCATACGTCAAAGAGGGCGCGCCGTCACCCAACGTGTGGAACGAGCGCGAAGTGCTGGCTCACATGATAGAAACGGCGCCAGAGCTCAAGAAATTCATCCAAGACTTCAAGCTGTCACTATAGACGCGCAGAGGGAAAGAGAGCTGATTTTGTCGGCAAAATTCTCACTTTCTGCGCCAATCTTATAACAAAATTCCGATAAATCAAAATATCGAGGGAAGTGTCACAAATTTTTGATAAATTTGTGACGTATAACTAAAATCACTACTCATGAGTAAGCAACTCAAAATATATTGCCAAAACCTTGAAAGATACATAGATATCGAAGGTGGCGAGACGCTCGAGGACATCTACAAGAGACTGCCCGAAGCGCTGGACTTTAACCCGATATGTGCACGCGTAAATAATAAGACCGAAGACCTGCAATTCCCTGTATTTCAGCCTAAAAAGGTAGAATATCTGTCCAAGACATCGCCATCGGGAGAACGCGTATATGTACGCTCACTGTGCATGATGCTGTATCGTGCGGTAACGGCATGTTACCCCGAGGTGAAGCTCAAGATATCCCACTCTATATCACGCGGTTACTATTGCCGATTGATTGGCGACATAGATGTAACCGAGGAAGTCGTGAACCGATTGAAAGAGTGCATGAAGTCGCTCGTTGAGCGCGACATACCATTTGAGCGCAAAGAACGCCTCACCGAGGACGTAATCCAAATATTTAAGAAACAAGGGCTTGACGACAAAGTAAAGCTATTGAGCACCACCCACAACCTCTACACGGTTTACTATCGACTTGACGGAATATGCGACAGCTACTACGGAAGCCTCGCGCCATCAACAGGTTACCTCAACGTGTTTGACTTAAAGCCCTATCACAAAGGCTTTTTGCTTCTTGGATTTGAGCCCAAAAACGAAAACGAAGCGCGCAAACCCATTCCACAAGAGAAGATGTACAAAGCATTTACCAACTATGTGGAATTCAACCGAATAGTTGGCATCAAGAATGTGGGCGAGCTCAACGAGGCAGTCATCAACAAGCAAACATCAATGCTAATCAATGTGGCTGAAGCATTGCACGACAAATATATTTCGCGCATAAGCGACGAAATAACAGCACGTTACCACGAAGGCGGTGCACGCGTAATCCTTATAGCCGGCCCGTCATCATCAGGCAAAACCACGACCACCAAGCGACTGGCTATACAACTGACGACCAACCTGTTAAAGCCACAAATGATTTCGCTTGACAACTACTTTGTCAACCGCGAAGACACGCCTAAAGACATCGACGGCGACTACGACTACGAATCACTTTATGCGCTTGATTTAAAGCAATTTAACTCAGATTTAAACCGAATACTCAACGGTGAAGAGGTAGAATTGCCAACCTATAACTTTGAGCTGGGCCAACGACAATATCTCGGCAACACCATCAAACTAGAGGAGAACGGCATACTGCTCATGGAAGGCATCCACGGACTGAACCCCGAGCTGACCGCACAAATTGATGAGCGCATGAAATTCCGCGTATATGTATCGGCGTTGACAACCCTCACACTTGACGAGCACAATTGGGTACCGACGACCGACAATCGCTTGTTGCGCCGCATCATTCGCGACTATAAATATCGCGGAGCCAGTGCGTTGGACACCATACGCCGATGGCCGAGTGTGCGCCGTGGCGAAGAGCGATGGATATTCCCCTATCAAGAAAATGCCGACGCAACATTCAACTCATCATTACTGTTTGAACTGGGCGTCATGAAAGAATATGGCGAAGAAATACTCAAGCAAGTGCCAAGAGATGTACCCGAATATGCCGAAGCATACCGACTCAGCAAATTTCTCAGCTATTTCGCGCCAATCGGTGACAAGAACATCCCATCGACCAGCTTGCTGAGAGAATTCCTCGGAGGCTCCTCATTCCACTACTAATCCCG
>CAYTFG010000073.1:0-10767 GCA_964436925.1 uncultured Bacteroides sp.
TGTTGGTACCTTTCTTGGTGGTAATGAGGATAACACCGTTGGCACCACGAGCGCCGTAAAGAGCATTTGATGCAGCATCTTTGAGGACTGTCATAGACTCGATATCGGCAGTGTTGATGTTGTTAAGATCGCCACTGTAAGGAGCTCCATCAACGACAATCAAAGGAGAGTTTTCAGCGTTGATTGAAGAGATACCGCGGATGCGGATTGTAGGAGTTGTAGAGCCCGGTTGACCTGAAGAGTTTACCATCTGAACACCGGCGACTTTACCGTCGATAGCGTTCAATGCGTTAGACACCTGAGCTTGTTCCAGTTGGTCAGCTTTAACGACGCTAGCCGAACCGGTGAAAGAAGACTTGGTTGCGGTACCGTAGGCAACAACCATAACTTCATCGAGGTCGGTTGACATATTTTCCAACTTAATCAACATTTGAGATGATGAAACATCGACCTGTTGTGGCTTGTAGCCGACATAGGAAATGTTAATTTTCTTGACACTTGAGGGTACTTGAAGGCTAAACTCACCATTAACGTTGGTACTAGTGCCTTGACCGCCACCCACGGGCATGACTGTGACCCCGACAAGGGGTTCATCATCGCCTGCATCCACGACAACGCCGGTCACCGTAGTTGATTGTGCCATTGCACATAACGTCGAGATCGCGACTGTCAGAAAGAATAGAAACAGCTTTTTCATACAATGAATTTTATTTAAAGTTTGAGTATTCGGTTAACTAAACATAATTATTAGTGACATTTTGTTATTTGCATTGCGATTTTCAGTTTCACTTGTGCGACAATTTGTCGATAAATATCATTTTTCCAAAATCGGTGTCTAAAATCTATCATTTTGCCACTTTTTGAAGTCAAAAATCGATACGGCGTAAAGTTAGTAAAAAATATTTAAACTAGTGCAAAAATACAGGACAAATTTATCGTTGGAGTACAAAATTCTTTGTTTTCCAATTTTTTTCATCATTTTCAGTGTTAATTTACTGGTTTTCTTTTGCGCTTTTGGTTTTTTATTATAATTTTGCGTCAATTAGACAAAGTTATATTCTATTCCACAGAAAAAAATGTATCTTTTTTGAATGCAAAAACTTAACGCATGAAGACTAAAAAATGTAGTAAAACTGACAATCGTTAACCAATTGTCACTTAGAGAAAAAAATTTATGATTCAATCATCACAATTGACTGATAAATTCATACATTTTCTTGATTGCAAAAAGGTCTGAAGCATCCAAATCTAATAAAAAATTTATTTAATGAAAATTTATTCATATTTTAAATATCTTTACTGATGAAAAGAAAAGTACTATTACTACTCGCATGTTTTTGCTTTGTGCTGCAAGCGGTGGCACAGAGTAAAGTGACCGGTACGGTAGTTTTTGCTGACGATGAAGAGCCTGTGATTGGCGCAACCATCGCTATCAAAGGTAAGCCGTCAATAGTCACGGTGACAAATGCCGATGGTGTATTTACTATCAACGCTCCGTCATCAAAATCAACGATTGTCATAACTTTTGTCGGCATGAAAACAGTTGAGCGCCCTGCGTCAGACTTCCCGACAGTAGTTAAGCTTGAATCAAACGCCAAAGAACTTGGCGAAGTGGTTGTAACCGGTATGTCAAGCGTTGATAAGCGTATGTTTACCGGTGCGACATCAAAGTTGGATGCAGAGGATGCGCGTCTTGGTGGTGTTGCCGATATCTCCCGCGGACTTGAAGGACGTGTGGCAGGTGTATCAATCCAGAACGTATCCGGAACATTCGGTACCGCGCCAAAGATTCGTGTGCGTGGTGCAACATCAATTTATGGTAACTCAAAGCCTTTGTGGGTTGTTGATGGCGTAATCTTGGAAGACGCCGTAGAACTTTCACCCGATGACCTCTCATCAGGTGATGCATCAACCCTTATCGCATCAGCAATCTCAGGATTGAATGCCGACGATATTGAGTCATTCCAAGTGCTCAAGGATGGTTCAGCAACATCAATCTATGGTGCACGTGCAATGGCCGGTGTGATTGTCGTAACCACCAAGCAAGGTAAGACAGGCCACACCTCAATTAACTATACAGGTGAATTCACCTACCGTCTAAAACCATCTTATAGCAACTTCAACATTTGTAACTCACAAGAGCAAATGGGTATCTATAAGGAAATGGAAGAAAAAGGATGGTTGTCAATTGCTTCATTGGTCAATGCCTCTAAATCAGGTATTTATGGTACAATGTATAAGTTGATTAACACATACAATACAACAAACGGTCAATATGGACTTGCCAACACCGAGGCTGCTAAGAACGCTTACCTCCGTGAAGCTGAGTTCCGTAACACTGACTGGTTTGACCTATTGTTCAACGATAACATCATGCAGAATCACGCTGTCAGCATCTCAGGTGGTACTGACAAGGGTACATTCTACACATCATTCTCATTCATGGATGACCCGGGATGGTACAAATCATCTAACGTTCAACGTTACACTTTCAATGCCAACGCCCGCTATAACATCTCTAAATCACTCAGCGTTAAAATCTTAACCAGTGATTCTTATCGTAAGCAACGCGCCCCCGGTACACTCTCACAAGAAACTGATGCAGTATCAGGTACCGTATCACGTAGCTTCGATATCAACCCATATTCATACGCATTGAACACTTCACGTACAACCGACCCAACTGCAACGTTGACTCGTAACTACGCTGACTTCAATATCTTCAACGAACTCGAGAACAACTACATCGACGTTCTTGTAACCGACCTTAAGTTCCAAGGTGAACTTGAATGGAAACCAATCTCAGGCATGAAAGTTAACGCCCTCGGTTCTTTCCGTTACAACTCATCAGGTCAAAACCACTACGTTAAAGAAAATTCAAACCAAGCGATGGCATATCGTGCCGGTGTTGACCCGGAAAACGCAACAATACGTTCTTCCAACCCATTCCTTTACACTGACCCGGATGATGCTAACTCACTTCCTGTATCAGTGCTTCCCAAGGGTGGTATCCTTTACCACGACATCCAAAGCATGAGCCAATATGACTTCCGCTTGACTGCTACTTATAACAAGACATTCAACCACATTCACGCTATCAACGCCCTCGTCGGTACTGAAGCATCTAAGGTTGAACGCCACACTGAAAGCTATCAAGGTTGGGGTATCGTTTATGCAAACGGTAACATCCCATTCACCGATTGGAAATTGTTCAAGCAAATGAACGAAGAAAACGGTAACTACTTCTCTGATTCTTGGAGACGTTCACGTTCTACCGCATTCTTTGGTACTGCAAACTATGGTTTCAAAGGACGTTACATCATCAACGGTACTCTCCGTTATGAAGGTTCTAACAAACTCGGTAAATCACGTCAAAGCCGCTGGTTGCCTACTTGGAACGTATCAGGTGCATGGAATGCCGACGGTGAATCATGGTTCCAAAACCCTATTCTTGCAACTGCCAAGCTCCGTGCTTCTTACTCACTTACAGCAGATGCAGGCCCACTCAACATTTCAAACGCACTTCCTATCTACACTTCATCTCGTCCTTGGCGTCAAGATACCGATGCTTATGAGCTCGCTCTTTCACTTGACCAACTTGGTAACAGCGAGTTGACCTACGAAAAGAAACACGAGTTTGATATCGGTGTTGACTTAGGTTTCCTTGACAACCGTTTGAACTTGGTATTTGACTGGTACAAGCGTAACAACTACGACCTTATCGGTCAAGTTTATACCGAAGGTGTCGGTGGTGAAAACCGCAAATATGCCAACACTGCAGCACTTGCTTCTCACGGTGTTGAATTCACCATCACTTCTCACAACATTCAAAACCCTGACTTCGGATGGACAACCGACTTCACTTTTGCATACTCTAAGAACAAAATTACCGACCTCACCTCTCGTTCACGTGTAATTGACCTCGTTCAAGGTACAGGTTACCCAATCGAAGGTTATCCTGTTCGTGCAATCTTCTCAATTCCGTTCCTCGGTCTTAACGAGCAAGGTCTTCCAACCTTCCTCAACGAAAACAATGAAGTTACTACCAGTGACATCAACTTCCAAGACTTCGAGAACCTCGGATTCCTCAAGTATGAAGGTCCTGCCGACCCAACTACTACCGGTGGTCTTGGTAATACATTCCGTTGGAAAGGTTTCAGCTTGAACATCTTCTGTACCTATTCATTTGGTAACAAGTTGCGTCTCGACCCTGTGTTCTCCTCATCATATAGCGACTTGAGCGCAATGCCTAAGGAATTCAAGAATCGTTGGACAGTGCCCGGTGATGAAAATTACACTTCAATTCCTGCAATTGCATCACTCACACAATACTACGATGACAATTACTTGTCAATCGCCTACAATGCTTACAACTACTCTACAGCACGTATCGCCGACGGTGGTTTCATCCGTCTCAAGGATGTGTCTTTAACTTACAACATTCCTTCAAGCGTGCTTCGTGCCCTCCGCCTCAGCAGCGCCTCTGTTAAGATGCAAGCTACCAACCTTTGCTTGATATATGCAGATAAAAAACTTAACGGACAAGATCCTGAATACTTC
The DNA here is from genome assembly GCA_964436925.1 of uncultured Bacteroides sp. Taxonomy (GTDB): domain Bacteria; phylum Bacteroidota; class Bacteroidia; order Bacteroidales; family Muribaculaceae; genus CAG-873. Next base: position 4,561 of record CAYTFG010000073.1, read on the forward strand.
AACAGCGGTGGTGTTGCTTCACCTAACCCCCGTCAATTCACTTTCACACTCCGTTTCGGTCTCTAATCTCAACCATCTAAACATTAAAGAATTATGAAAATCAACAAAATATTATTCTCGGGTATTGCAGCTTCAGCTCTCTTGTTGAGCTCTTGTACCGACTCATTTCTTGATGTCCTTCCCGATACACGTGTGGAGCTTGAGACCGTCGACCAGTTACGCATGATACTCAACGATGGTTATCCATATTATAACTATGCTACCGTGTGTGAGCTTTCCTCAGATAATGTTGAAGATAACGACTCACCCGATGACAACGGTTTGCGTTACAACCTTACTTCCTACAGTAAAGGTGATGACGAAGCCTTTGCATGGGAAGAAGTAAAATCAGCTACCGGTTCAGATACCCCCAGCGGTATTTGGGAAGCTTACTACCACTCTATCGCTTGTGCCAACTCAGTTCTTGAAGCTATCAACGACATGAAAGCAGCCGGCACTGACGAAGACTCAACCGAGATTTCAGCACTCCGCGGTGAAGCTCTCATCCTCCGTGCTTACTGCCACTTTATTCTTGCCAATGTGTTCTGCGACGCATATCGTGGTCCGGAATTGAGCAAAGACATCGTTGGTCTTCCTTATGCCAAGACAACCGAAAAGACAGTGAAGCCCCACTATGAACGCGGTAACCTCGCTGACTTCTACGCAAACATTGAAGCAGATATCGACTCAGGTCTTCCATTGATTAACAACGGTATCTATGAAATACCTAAGTATCACTTCAATACTTCAGCAGCTAACGCATTTGCAGCTAACTTCTACCTCTTCAAGCGTGACTACAAGAAATGTCTTGAATGTTGTAACGCAGCCTTTGGCGGTGAAGAAGTTTCAGCAGCATCTTATATGAACACAATTTGGAGCCACCTCGGTGAATTCTACTACATCAAAGACTTCGGATTGTTTACTCAAAACATCGACAAGCAACGCAACCTCTTGTTGCTCGCTACCTACTCTCAAGGTTGGCGTCGTTATATCGGCGGTCGTCGTTACGCACCTATCCGCAATGCTAAGCGTGCCACCGTTCAAGGCCCCGGCCCATCATGGCAAAAGAACCGTTTCAAGAGTAGTGCTACCGGTGAAGTATTCGCAATGAACCCATGTTTCAACGGATGTTGCGGTTCAAACAGCAAGGCTGAATATGGTACTTACTTTGCAGGTAACTGCTGCGAACAATTTGAGTACACCAACAAGATTGCCGGTATCGGTTACACCCACATGACTCGTTCAGAGTACACCGGTGAAGATGTAGTCCTCATGCGTGCCGAAGCTAAATTGTTCCTCGGTGACAAAGAAGGTTGTATCGCCGACCTCCGCGTGTGGGATGAATCACACTGGTTGTCAGTAGGTAGTTACACCTATGAGCAACTCACTGAAGAGCTCATCCGTTCATTCTATCACGACAGCGACCCCGGTTATGAAATCGTGAAGACTATCCACCTTGACGAAGTGTGTCCTTCAGATGAATACCATGTTACCGACGAAATCGAGCCGATGCTACAATGTATCCAACACTTCCGTCGTATCGAAGGTGTCCACATGGGCAAGCGCTGGTTTGATATCAAGCGTTTCGGTCTTGAATTCACTCGTAAAATCGGTTACAACCGCGTAGAGAGCCTCACAATGATGGACTCCCGCAAAGCGATTCAAATTCCATCAGAAGTTATCGCCGCAGGTCTTGAAGCAAATACACGTGCAGATGTTGACTCTGAAGACAGCAATATCGAACGTTACGAATATGTCAAATAATTCACTATTAAACTGTAAATTATGAAATTATCAAAATACATATTGCCATCACTTGTTGCCATGGCGCTGGCTCCTGCCCTAGCCTCTTGTAGCGACGATGACTTCACCGAAAGCATCTTCCCCGATGGCAACAATGGCGAAGCCGATGAAACCTCGGTTACATACAAATTTGATACATGGTTGAATCGCAACTTCCGTGACGTTTACAACCTCGAATTTTGCTATCGTCTTGAAGACGTTGAAACAGATAAGAACTACAACCTCGTGCCTGCTGAATACAGTAAGGCACGTGACCTCGCCCTCTTGGTGCGCGACGTGTGGTTTGACGCTTACAAAGAAGTTTCAGGCCCCGACTTGTTGAAGCAATACGGTCCACGTATGATTCACCTCATCGGTTCATCAGCAAAGAACCCGTCAACAGGTACTGAAATCCTCGGTCTTGCCGAAGGTGGTATCAAGGTATCATTGTTCAAGGTTAACAACCTAGACCTCAATGACCAATATATGCTCAACGAGTACTACTTCCGCACAATGCACCACGAGTTCTCTCACATCTTGCACCAAACCAAGTCATACCCAACCGAGTTTAACCTCCTCTCAACCGGTAAATATGACGATAACAACTGGCAAGACCTCAATGTGGGCCCGACAGCGTCTCGCGGATTTGTTACCCCTTACGGTAGCTCACAAGCTCGTGAAGACTTCGCCGAAACCATTGCAAACTATGTAACTCGTACCCCCGAGCAATATGACCTTATCCTCTGGATGGCTAAACAAGGCTGGTACAGTCCTAATGCTGATGACCTCGGTTCAAGCGATAACAGCGCATACGCTTACTACTACTATGCAAGCGATGCCGACCGCACTAACGAGAACCCGACAATGACATTTGTTGCCGGTGAAGCCAGCGGTAAAGTCTATGTGTATGATTCTTACACCAAGAGCTACTGCTACAGTGTTGAAGAAGTTGAAGCCGCTTACAACAAACTTGATGCAGCACTTCGCGCTCAATACAAGCGCAACAACCCATCAGTCACTGACGCAACTCTCGCCACCCTATCATTTGTTTATCCTTACAGCGATAACGATGGTATCGACGGTTACTCAATCATGACTCAAAAGGTGAGCATCGCCCGCAACTGGCTCAAAGAGCAATGGGGCACTGACCTTGACAAACTACGTGAAACAGTTCAACGCCGCCAAAACAACTTCAACATCGAAGCTCTCCGCGCTGAAATTGATGCTATTCAATAATTCTTAAAACGACAAGAATATGAAAAAATATATTGCACTATCTCTAGCCGTTGCACTTGCAGGAGGTTTCTGCTCTTGCAGCAATGAGGAAGATGACATCTTTGACACCTCCTCGGCAATACGTCTCGAGAACGCTAAAACAGAATACGCTAAAATCCTCGCTGACCAAGGCGGTAAATGGCTCATGGAATACTTCACTTCCACTTCAGAGCCCGGCTACCAATTTGTCATGACCTTCAACTCTGACCAAACGGTTACCGTTTCGGCCAACAACTATTGGACCAACAACGAGTTTGCCACCGATGAGTCACTCTGGGCAGTTATCGCCGATAACGGTCCCGTGTTGACCTTCAACACCTTCAACAAGGTGCTTCACATCTTCAGCGTGCCCGACGATATCGACAACCCCGATAGCCCCGATACTTCAGAAAACGGTACCGGTCACGGTGGTGACTACGAATTCTCATTCATCGAATTCTACAACGACAACAATTCTATACGTCTCAAAGGCAAAAAGACAGGTCTTTACATCCTCATGCACAGACTCCCTGCCGAAACCAACGACGAAGAATATCTTGAAGGTATCCACACCGCTATCAACAATATGTTCAACTCTAAATTCACTCCTCTTTACCTCACTGACGAGAGCAACGGCGAAGAATTTGAGATGACATTTGAGAGCGTGCTCACCGGCCTATTCGGCTTCCGCCCCGCAGGTGAAAACGAATACTTCAGCGAGACCCACTCATCAATCGTGAGCGAAAACGGTATCCGCTTCCTTGAAGAAGTTGCAGTTGTGCGCCACGAAGGCACCGACTCAATCCACTTCCAAAACTTCTCACTCCAAGAAGACGGCTCACTCCTCTCAACCGACAACGGCAACTCCTACCGCATCACCGCAGGCCCGCTTGGCCGAGTATTTGCTAACACAAACTATACTTGGAAAGCTCCGATTGAAAATATTGGCGGTAAATTTGCTGAGATTATAAATTCATTGAACAATGATTTACAATCAGCATATAGCGGTAAGCGTAACGTTACTTATATTCAATTAAAGGACGGCGTTAATGCCGATATGGTAGAAACTTGGATATTAACACTTAGATGTGGTACAACCGACGCAAACTATTACTGCAGCGTTACCGGCTCAGGTGAAAATGCAACTATAACCTGGGATGGTACTACCAACAACAACGTTAATGTCTTCTTAAAGAAAGTCCCCGCATTTAATGACTTCATTGAATACATCAGTGGCAAATCGCTGACATTCACCACAAGCAATGTCATGTCTCCAGTTAAAGTAATCGGAACAAGTCCTGATAACTCATCCGACTACATGGAGTTTGATATACAATAAAATCGTCACCAATGGCGTATTTTCATCAAGTAAGATAGCCGTGGGTGTTATACGTGACTTGTATCGCACCCACGGATATATTAGAAATTAAAATTTTAAATAACATATTGTTTAACACAAAATTATTACATCAATTATGAAAAAAGGAATTTTACTTCTTTCATCTGTCGCTGCAGTAGCAACAGCTTTTGCAGCAACTGAATTGGAGCATGTCGCTACTCCAACTTCAATATTGGCAAAGGATGCAAAGCTTCAAAAAGTAGAAGCAGCGTGCTCTGAAAAGCCATCTACACTAATCGCTACAGAGTGTGCTCTTAAGGACGCTCGTTTCAACGGTTCTGCTGTTACTACCGATGATGACGCAGAAGAGTTATCTGCCGGCTATAAAAGACCTGCAGGTCTATTCTTTTTGGGCTTATCTACAGACCTTAGTGGTTTGTCAATAAGCACCGTAAAAGGTGGCGCTTATACTGATTTAACTTGGACAAACAGCTCTACCGGTGCAACTTCAGTTAAATGGCTATACCAAGACCCTGCAAAAAATTATGACTACGCAAATTCAACAGCCCAAAGCATCACTGTGAACTATCCATATACAGCAGTTAATGCGCCAACCATAACTGCAACAAATGGCACAGATTCCGAGTCATATGGTCCTATTCAAATCAGCAGCTCAAATGATACATCTTATGTATCAAGCGCAGAAGATGTTATATATAGACTTGGTGGTCAATCAGCGGTTACATTCACAGGCTATTCAGATGCAACAACATTGGGTATTACTACCTATCCACGTGGTTATTACAAAAACGCAAGTGGCTACGGCTATACAGGCTGTATGATTTCAATGTATAATACACAATCAGACTATTCTTCTTATTTTACAAATGGCACATACAGCTATTGGAGCAGTTATTTTACTAAGTACAGCATAGGTACCAACCCTCAGATTGTAGCATTTGGTAATATATTTGAAGCTCCAAACTCGCCATATGCAATCTCAAAAGTATGGACTTGGATTAGCTGTGAAACGACCGCAGCAACAGAACTAACACTTACTATATACAAAGCTGAGGATTATTCGGTAATTGCCAGTGGTACCGCAGCAATAAAATCCGGTGAAACAAACGGCGCAGTTGAATTCGATCTTAGCGTATTGGATGAAGATGGATTTGAGACAAATGACCCAATCTTAATTGACAGCGAAGTGATAGTGGTATTATCCGGTTTCAATGGCAATAGCGCAATCACATCAATATATCCTGTTTTAGGCAACGGTTGCGTTTATTCAGCAAGCCAAGCGAACCCCTACACTAGACACGCTATAAATCTCATTAGCTATACAGATACCAATAATAATGCAACAGCAGGGTGGTATTATAGTCCTGTTTCATATTACACTGATTCTAATAAGACTACACTCTACGCTGTTTCAGACTTCTGTTTCTATACTGACGCAACATTCGGTTTCTGTTTCACCGATGATAAGGACTACACCTTTGTAGCTCCAACTAACGGTGGTTCTAAGACTTACAACTTCAACTGCTACTACAGCATCGTCAAAGATAACATCAGCGAACTTCCCGATTGGTTGACTGTTAGCCTCGGTTCTTACAGCACAACTGAAGGTACTCAATCAATTCAATTAACTGCTTCAGCACTTCCCGAAGGTGTTACCGGCCGTTCAGCCGAAGTTGTTATCAGCGACCACGCTGCAGCTCCTGTAACTATCACAGTTACTCAAGGTGAGGTTAACGCAGTAAACACAGTTGTTGCAGATGCAGAAACTGTTG
>CAYTFG010000074.1:0-10634 GCA_964436925.1 uncultured Bacteroides sp.
GGCTCTCCTACTTTTAATAAAAGTATTGTGTACTGGTCTTTAATCGAGCTTGTGAATTACAAGGCCTGAACGGAGTTTAGGCTCAAACCATGTAGTCTTTGGAGGCATGATGTTGCCTGAGTCAGCAATATCCATGAGCTGTTTCATTGACACAGGATATAGAGCGAGTGCTACAGCCATTTCACCGCTGTCTACGCGACGTTTTAGTTCGCCTAGTCCACGAATACCGCCAACGAAGTCGATGCGCTTATCGCTGCGTAAATCGTGAATGCCAAGGATGTCGCGTAAGATTAAATCGCTGGAGATGGTAACGTCAAGCACGCCGATAGGGTCGTTGTCATTGTATGTACCTTCGCGAGCGGTTAGTGAGTACCAATGTCCCTCGAGATATAGCGAGAAGTTATGTAAGCTTGATGGATGATAGATTTCTGTGCCTTTATCTTCAACAACAAAGTTGCTGTCAAGTTTAGCCAAGAATTCTTTTGGAGTCAATCCGTTCAAGTCCTTTACTACACGGTTATAGTCGATAATTTTGAGGTGTGATGCAGGGAATGCAACAGCAAGGAAGTAGTTGTATTCCTCGTCACCACGGTGGTTAGGATTAGCCAATGCTTTTTCGTGACCCACTAGTGCAGCTGCTGCTGAACGGTGGTGTCCGTCAGCGATGTATAGGTACGGAATTTTGGCAAACTCTTCAGTGATGGTCTTGATTATTGACTCATCATTGATAACCCAGAAGTGGTGACCAAATCCGTCAGGGGCAACAAAGTCATATTCAGGTGTACCTGCAGTAACTGTCTTGATGATGTTTTCAAGAACGTCATTGTCAGGGAATGCAAAAAATACAGGCTCGATATTGGCATTGTTGATGCGTACATGTTTCATGCGGTCTTCCTCTTTGTCGCGACGAGTGAGCTCGTGCTTCTTGATTTTACCGGTCATGTAGTCTTCAACATTCGCTGCGATGACAAAGCCGTATTGTGTGCGTCCGTCCATTGTTTGAGCATAAATATAATAGTGCTCTTTTTCATCTTGAACGAGCCATCCTTTTTGTTGAAAAGCGTTGAAATTTTCAACTGCCTTATCGTACACTTTAGGGTCGTGTTCATCGGTCCCGGGTTCAAAATCAATCTCGGGTTTGATGATGTGGTAAAGAGACTTAGGGTTACCTTCAGCTTCTTTACGCGCTTCCTCTGAATTTAGTACGTCATAAGGACGTGATGCGACCTCTGTTATGAGATCTTTGGGTGGTCTTACACCTTTAAATGGTTTAATCTTAGCCATGGTTGATTAGTGGAGTTTTTAAGGGTAACTAAAATTGGATTTTTATTTGTTTCTCAAAATTGTCTGTTCGCGGTCCGGGCCGATTGAGACAATTGTGATAGGAGTTTCGAGTTCTGCTTCCAAGAACTTGATGTAGTCGCTAAATTCTTTGGGGAATTGTGATTCTTCGCGGAACTTAGTCATGTCGGTCTTCCAACCCGGAAGTGTCTTGTAAACCGGTTCAATAGCGTCTTCGTCGATATTGAAGGGGAATTGCTTGGTTTCAGTACCGTTGATGTTGTATGCAACACAAGCCTTGATTTCGTCAAATCCGTCAAGCACGTCGCTCTTCATCATGATAAGTTGGGTTACACCGTTGAGCATGATAGAATATTTGAGCGCAACGAGGTCAATCCATCCGCAACGACGTTCACGGCCTGTTACAGCACCATATTCGTGGCCTAAATCACGGATTTTCTTGCCGGTTTCATCAAATAGCTCAGTGGGGAATGGACCGCTACCAACGCGTGTGCAGTATGCCTTGAAGATACCGAACACTTCGCCAATCTTGTTAGGCGCAACACCTAGACCTGAGCATGCTCCGGCACAGATAGTGTTGGATGAGGTTACAAACGGATATGAACCGAAGTCTACGTCAAGCAATGTGCCTTGAGCACCTTCGCAGAGCACTGACTTGCCTTCTTTGAGAAGATTGTTGATTACATATTCGCTATCTATGATATCAAAAGTCTTGATGTAGTTGATTGCATCAATCCATTTTGCTTCGAGTTCTGAGATATCGGGAGTTTCGCCCATAGAAGCGAGCATAGCCAAGTGACGGTCGCGTGCTGCACCATATTTCTTTTCGAAGTCATGGAGCGTATCGCCCAAGCGGAGGCCGTTACGGCTGATTTTATCGGTGTAAGTAGGACCAATACCTTTACCTGTTGTGCCAATCTTTGAACCGCCTTTTGCTTTTTCATTAGCAGCATCAAGTAGACGGTGGGTTGGAAGAATGAGGTGAACTTTCTTGGAAATTTTCAAGACTTTGCGTAGGTTTACGCCACTTGCTTCAAGCGCTTCGGCTTCTTCGCGGAATAATACGGGGTCAAGGACAACGCCGTTACCAATAATATTTACTTGACCATCTTGGAAAATACCTGAAGGAATTGAACGTAACACATATTTCTTGCCGTCAAATTCAAGTGTGTGACCGGCGTTTGGTCCACCTTGAAAACGTGCAACAACATCGTAGCGCGGAGTTAATACATCCACGACTTTACCTTTACCTTCATCGCCCCATTGGAGCCCTAATAAAACATCTACCTTCATGTTGAAGAATATATATTGAGATTTAAAAATTTTATTTCTTTTGTTTGTTTTTACGTGTGGTTGAGCTTTCGTTGCTTGCTGCTAATGCGCTGTTTTTGCGTCCTCGGCGTGCGCAACGTGAACAGGTGCCATAGACATAGAGGGAGAAATATGATGCATGGAATGTGGGATACCGCTTGGAATTGAGCATTTTGGTTATATCCGGGTCTTTGACTTCCTTTATTTTACCGCAAGATGTGCAAATGAGGTGATGATGATTGCCTACACCGCCTTGAATAAATTCATAGGCTGCGGCTTTATTGTCAAAGTGGTGGCATCTCACCAGCCCCGCATCTATCAATAACTCTATGGTGTTATAGACTGTCGCACGGCTCACATGGTAGCCTTCTTGCTCGAGCTGCTCATAAAAATTGTCGATTGAAAAATGGTCAACCGAGTGAACCACTTTGTCGAGAATAGCAAAGCGTTCAGGAGTTTTACGCAACTTCTTGGTGTGAAGATATTGCGTAAAAATGGCGCGGGTTCTTATGTTTATAGAATCTGATTCCATAGCTCTCACAAAAGTAGTTAATTGTTTTGAGATAACCAACAAGAAAAGGTCACAATAATGGGATTTTTAATTAACTTTGTATCGCTTGTAGAAAACAAAAATACTGTAATTTCAAATTATAACTGTTTTCTTTGTTGGACTGGTAAATCTATAGTCCATATAAACTTTTAAAACAATAATCATGGCATCACAGCAAAATCCGTTTTTTGAGGAGTTTAATACCTTGCATGGTACACCTCCATTTAGTAAAATCAATAACAGCCATTGGCTGGAAGCTATCGAAAGAGGCATGGCACTGGAAGATAAGGAAATTGACGAAATTGCCTCGCAAGAAAGTGTCCCAACGTTTGAGAATACAACCGTTCCTTTAGCTTACAGCGGTAAAGATTTATCTCGTGTAACCGATATATTTTTCCCATTCCAGTCGGCATGTTGCGATGATGAATTGATGGAAATTGCCGACGCTGTGATTCCCAAGTTAAACGCGCATAGCCTCAATATCGTTCTCAATGAGAAATTGTGGGAACGCATCAAGTATGTTTATGACCACATTGATGAATATGAGAACCTTGACAATGAGGACAAAATGCTCATCAAGGTGCAGTATCGTTACTTTGAAAAAGCCGGAGCTTCATTCAAAGGCGAGGACCGCGAGACCTTGAAAAAATATAATGTCGAGCTCGGTGACCTCATCAATAAATTCTCTCAAAACATCATCAAAGAGCTCAAAACCTATGAGCTATATCTCTCTAAGGATGATTTGGACGGATTGACTCCACACCTCATAAATCAAGCTGCTGATGACGCCATGGCCAAAGGTCGTGAAGGCGAATATCTCTTTACGCTTGCTCAGCCCACTTACTTCGCATTTATGAGAAGTTCTTCTCGTGCTGATTTGCGTGAAAAAATGTATCGTCTATACAGGAGCCGCAACCAAAAAGGTGAATTTGATAACACCAAAATCATGCTCAGAATTGCTGAATTATATCAGCTATGTGCCAAAATGCATGGCTTTAAAAACTATGCGGAATCCAGCTTGGAAACAACAATGGCCAAGAATCCTAAGAATGTATATGACTTGTTATACAAGCTTCGTGATGCTTATAGCCCCGTTCAAGATAAAGAATTTGAAGAATTGACGCAGTTTGCTTCTGAATTTGAAGGTAAACCTGTTAAGATTAATTCCTGGGACTACAGCTATTATTATACCAAATTGCGTGAAGCCAAATATTCTTATGATATCGAAAAAATGCGCCCTTATTTTGAACTAGGCAACACGATTAAAGGCGTATTCGGTTTGGCTACAAAACTTTATGGTATAACTTTTGTTGAAAACCCTGAAATTGAGGTTTATCATCCCGACGTTAAGGCCTATGATGTCAAGGATGAGGATGGCTCATTCTTGGGTGTCCTTTACGCTGATTTCTTCCCGCGCGAGACCAAGCAACCCGGCGCTTGGATGACCTCTTTTGCGTCACAATACATTGACCGCGATGGTGTTAATCATCGTCCTATTGTCTCAATAGTGATGAATTTCACCAAGCCTCAAGGCAACGAACCGTCGCTGTTAACCGTTGGTGAGGTCAACACTTTCCTCCATGAATTTGGACATGCTTTGCACGGACTTTTTGCCAACACAAAATACAGCACATTATCAGGAACTTCGGTTTATCGTGACTTTGTTGAATTGCCATCGCAGTTTAATGAGAATTACGTTCATGAAAAAGAATTTTTGGACGGATTTGCAAAGCACTATAAAACCGGCGAACCAATACCTCAAGAGTATATTGACCGAATGATTAATGCCTCACGCTTTGGCGCAGGTACTGACTGTATGCGTCAGTTGATTTTCGGTCTTCTCGACATGGCTTATGCTACTCATGGCGATGGCCAAGTTGAGGACCCCGTGGCTCTTGAAAAAGACCTTGTTGAAAGCTTAGACCGTTGTGGCTGGGTTGAGGGTACATTGATTGCGCCAACATTTAGCCATATCTTTGCCGGTGGCTACACTGCCGGATATTATAGCTACAAATGGGCTGAAGTTCTTGAAGCTGATGCTTTCTCAGTGTTCAAGAAAAACGGTATTTTTGATAAGAAAACAGCCAAGTCGTTCCGCGACAACATCTTGAGTAAAGGCCATACCGAGGAGCCTGATGTGCTCTATCGTCGTTTTAGAGGCCAAGACCCAACTATTGATGCATTATTGGAGCGCGATGGCATTAAAGTAAAATAATCCGAATCAATTTTTTTGTCATTTTTATATGGAACCTCGATGAAAGTGCTTGATGTATATTCATCGAGGTTTGTTTCTTTTGTATAATTTTGTTGCGCTAAAAGGTTAAAACTTTGGAACTCATAAACTATTCACTAGATGGAGCGTTATCTAAGTAAGAAGTTAGTTAATGTAAATCTCATTATACATGTTTCATTCTAAAAGAGATTGTTTTAGGCTTTTGAACGCGTAACGTAAAATAACATAATAGTAACAGTTTGGATGAATTTCTTTTAAGGAAAATCTTCAAGGTAATGAATTTAGCAAGAAATTGTCGAGATGTGATAATTTCTTGCTAATTTTGTAGATATGAATGAAGTTTATACAACACGCGCGTTTCGATTAAAACCTTCTCAATATGTCAAGGCTATAGCTTCGATGTGGATAACACGTTGGTGGTGGATTTTTGCTGTCCCATTGGCTGTTATCTTGTTGATGGCGGTTGCAATGGATGTGCGGTTTTATGTTGTAGCCCTGATGATGATTTTTATCATCATTCCCATGATATTGGGGCTCGTTTACTTCAACTATGCATTAACGCCCGAGGCTTGTTTCTCCACAATAAATCACACAATTACCGTGTCGCGTGCCGGCCTGCGTGTGGATTATGTTAGAGAAAACGATGATGAACGGCAACTTCCCTCTCGCGAGATTCCTTCGAATGATATTTTGTCATACGAGGACACCGGTAATTCTATATTTGTGCATCTGAGAGGCGGACGTTATAAAATAGAGATAATTCCCATTGAAGCAATTGATACTCATGATGTTAAGCCTCTGATATCGTTGCTGTCAGCCATAGCCGAACCTCAGCCTGAATGACAACTTATAGTTTGGCATAAATTTTGCTGATATATAAATATACTTTAGAGAACAATATAAAAACAGAATATGCAACAACAAGATATACAACGATTTCGTAAACAAGTAACCGAATATTTGTCGCAACGCAGAGTCCATGACGCTTTTGTGGCGCTGCGCAAGATGAGTGAATCGGCGATGGCGTGGGAAATTACTGACGACATAAATCGAGTAGAGCAGGGCTATGCCTATATGTTGCGCTATGTTACCGAGGGCGTTGTTGACCCTTCACGCAATGAGGTTTATGAGTCAATAATCAACGATGTCTATCGTTTGCTTGACATCGTTGAACGTCGATTGTATGCCGTTGAAACGCCTACGCTTTACTATAGCGAAGTACGAAATAACACATTGAAACGTGACTGCACAATCTTGTCATTAGTAAATAGTTACAAGCAGGAAGTCGACAAGGTATCGTTGTTTAATCAAGCTGTTGGCAGTGGAAGCGCGACTCCCAATTTGTCGGAAATTGAAGATATGGAGCGCCGAATGTTTGTTTTGATTTGGACAACGTTCCCCTTTAAAATTGACGATGAAGAAGCCGTTAATGATTTGTTGACCAGTGATTTGCTCTCTGATAATGTCAAAGCACTGATTGTCTCGGCGCTAATGCTCGGTATCTTGCAATACTTTGACGAACGACGATTTAATTTGCTTCTAAATGCTTATGAGTCAACATCTGTATTGGTGTCATGTCGTGCATTGGTGGCTATTTTGCTCGCACTTTATAAATACAGCAATCGCCCGTTGTCCAAGAAGTTGAACGATAGATTATCGTTGATTACCGATACTCCCGAGTGGCAACGTGATGTCAAGGAAGCTTTTATTGAGTTTATACGCACTCGTGACACTGACCGCATCAACAAGAAAATGACCGACGAGGTTATTCCGCAAATGATGAAGATGCGCCCTGACTTGATGGATAAGATAAATGACTCTTTATCTAAGGAAGAGCTGATGTCTTTGGAGGAAAACCCCGAATGGGAAGATATGCTCAATAAAAGCGGAATCACCGACAAGCTCAAGGAACTCAGTGAGTTGCAGCAAGAGGGTAGTGACGTGATGATGAGCACTTTTGCACATCTCAAATCTTTCCCGTTTTTCTCAAATATTGCCAACTGGTTCCTCCCGTTTAGCTTGGAACACACAGCAGTATCCCACATCTTCGGCGATGATACGCCATTGATTATGGATGTTATCGAGCAAGCACCGTTCTTGTGCAACAGCGATAAATATTCATTCATGTTGTCTCTCGGAAGCATGCCAAGTGCTCAACGTGACATGATGTTGCAGCAAATTGATGCGCAGCGTCAGCAATTGGCCGAGGCTAAATCTATGGCTGAAATGCTCATTGACAAGCAGTCACGCCAAATGACAATTAATAAATATCTTCACGACATCTACCGCTTCTTTAAACTCTTCCGTCGTAAGGGCGAGTTCTATGACCCGTTTGACCAAGATATTAATCTCATCAAAGTTGATAGATTGTCCAAGTCTTTTGAAGATGTTGAGTCACTGAAAGTTATTGCCGAATATTATTTCAAATATGGCTGTTACAGCGATGCTCTGGAGGTCTTCGGTAAATTGCTGGACCAATGCGAATTTTCGGTCGAAATATTCCAAAAAACCGGATATTGCAACGAAAAACTAGGCAATTTGGACCAAGCTATTCAAAACTACGAGCAATCAGAATTGTTCAATGCCGAAAATAAGTGGACGTTGAAACGTTTGGCCTCTTGCTACAAGATTCAAGGAAATACAGCCAAAGCCCTCGAATATTACGAGCGACTCAGCCGCCAAGACCCCGACAACTTGTCCATAACCATGCATGTGGGCAATTGCTTGACCGAGTTGGAACGATATGACGAAGCCATCAAGCAATATTATAAAGTCCAATTCTTGGACGAAAATTCCACTCGCGTGTTACGCCCGTTAGCTTGGTGCTTGTTTATGACAGGCGACTACCAAAATAGCTGCAAATTCTACGATAAAGCTATTGCCAACAACGCCATTAGTGAGGACTATCTCAATAAAGGTCATGTGGCTCTTGCAAGCGGTAACTTTGCCGAGGCGTTGAAAAATTACAAGCAATGTGTTGCTATGAATGATGGCAACGTTGACACTTTCTTGAAATTACTCAATAAGGATATCCCATATTTGCAAAAGGTGGGTATTGATGTCAATATCTTGCCGCTGATATCCGATGCAATGTTCTATTAGGCGATTAACAAGTAAATATAAAAAGTCAATGGCCGTGATTTGATGGGGAGACCCCCAAAAAAATCACGGCCATTAATGTATATTAACGTCGGTGTGCCGAGATACGACACCACCTCGAGCGTATCTTTGTGTAGACATTTGAAACGGACATTATGTAATTCTCAAAAAAAACATTTGTATTCATTATGATAACTTTAATCTTATCTTCTATGCTGTTATGCTTGGTTATGATTGCAGTGAGCAATCTGGCTGATTATTTACATGAAAAGAAAATACACGGTTGTAATACGGGGCTCACTCCTGAAGAAAAAGCTTACATGAAAATTATGCTTGAGCAAGAAGAGCAGGATGAGCGAGACTTTTATCTTAGCCTGAAAAATGACTGACACATCGTGATATATTTTCACATGGGTTAATAAGGAAACGAGGCGTACATCCCGAATTTTTTATGGATGTGCGCCTCGTTTTATTGCGGAAGTTTATTCCTCAGATTGAGAGCTTACTTTTGTAGCACAACTTTTTGAGTGCTTACAGTTCCATCAGTATAGGTAATGCGTTTGATGAGAACTACATTGTAGATAGGTTCATCAATTTCATAACCTTGGATGGTGAAGTATTGAGTTGACAAAACTTCCTTGTTGAGATAAGTGTTGTCAATACCCGATGCCTCATTGTTGAGGATAACCTTAAATTCACGAGTGATTTTGCCACCTACAACGGTTATTGTACCTTCAGCATTCTTGGTAGGAGATTGAGCTGTGAGCACATTGCCGTCGAGCTTGATGTTTGATGTTACTGACCATTCAAGACCTTCGAGCAAATCAACGTTTGCATTGGTAACAAAGTTGTCAGCGCTTTCATTCTCTGCGAAAACTACTAATGCTGCAGCTGCGTTAGCTTCTGCAAGTTTGCTGAACGACTTCAATGTCGGGAGTGAATAATCGTGATAATCAAATGCATTGCCTAGAGCTGCTGTGCGAAGCTCGAGTGTAGTCTTGGCTATTGAAACCGCTGCACCTGTTTCACTTTGCTTGAGCTCCTTGTTGAGGTCTGAATTGTAGTAACAGCTGTCAACAACGACCTTGGTCTGTGTAGCCAATTTGTGACAAATTGCTCCGGTAGTTAATGAATCTGTGCTGGTGAGTGCGCCTGCAAAGTAGTTGCGGTGTAGCTTTGAGCTGGCTGATGTATAACCCAAGATACCACCTGCATAACGCACTGCTGATACGTTACCGTAGTTGATACAGTCATCTATGACACCTGATGCATGGCCCCAAATACCTCCGGCATTACCGTAGGTCTTTGTTGATACATTGTAGGTTGTCGTGATGTTACCAAAGTTGATGGAGTTATAAACGTAGCCTGAGCCTTGACCTGATATACCTGCAGTTGAGTAACCTGCGGTTGATATATCACCATAGTTGATACAGTTGTAAATCTTACCAACACAGTTACCTGCGATACCACCGTATGCATAACTATTGGCTGTCGTACCGGTAATGTTTGCATAGTTCACACAATCACGTATTTCACTTGCTGCCCCAATGATGTATCCTACAATACCTGCGGTGTAGTATGATGTATTTGTGATTGTTTCGGCATAGTTATTTGAATTTATGATGACCGAACCTGCTGCTGCGTATCCGGCAATACCACCGGCGTAAGTCTTGCCGGCTGCTAGTTTACCATAGTTATCACAGCCATCAATTGTTCCTGTCAAGTTACCAACGATACCGCCAAGGTAACTTCCGGCAGTTGTTATGTCTGAATAGTTGTAGCAATTCTTCACGGTTGTGGTTGCTGAACCAACGATACCGGCGCAAGTTGCTCCTGTTGTAGTCACAAATTTACCGCGGTTAACGCAGTTGATGACTGAGTCAGTTGCATTTGATACTTGATATGCGATACCGCCGAGTCCCGATGTCGCTGTCAGGGTACCTTCATTTACACAGTTCACGATGCGAGCACCACCGTATGTTACGATACCACCAACATAGTTCTTACCGTCAGCTGCCGATACATTTCCGCGGTTGGTACAATTCTCTATCACACTGCCCTTAGATGCGTATGATACAAGACCTCCGGCGTGGGTTGTTGCTGTTGAAATGTTTCCTTCGTTAACCGAGTTGGTAACCT
>CAYTFG010000075.1:0-349 GCA_964436925.1 uncultured Bacteroides sp.
TGAACCTAAAAACAAATCATGCAATCATCGACCGAATAATCATAAAACGGCTATAGCCAATCAATAGGCACAAAAAAAGAGGCCGGATGGCCTCTTTTTTTATTCAAGAACTCCATTTTTATGGAGTAGGATTTCAATTCACTATTTGATAACTTCTTTGCTAATGCTGCTACCACGCTTAACGATGAATATACCGTTAGATGGGTTTGCAACTTTCACACCATTGAGGTTGAAGTATTCAACATCGCTGTTATCAACAGAAATAATGCTAACGCCATTAGTCTTGTCGATAGTGAAAGTAATGGTGAATGCAGGAGTGGTCACTGTTTGGGTTTCTGTCTCATCACTT
>CAYTFG010000075.1:449-10579 GCA_964436925.1 uncultured Bacteroides sp.
TTATTTCGTTGCATGATTCAACGGTTGAGCCATTCTCAGGTGTTGAAGTGTAGTTAAGTTTGATTTCTTCTTTAGCTTTTTCGATAACGAAAGTAATGGTGAATGCAGGAGTGGTCACTGTTTGGGTTTCTGTCTCATCACTTAGTTCGAAGTATCCGGCAGGGAAAGAAACAATGTACATACCCTCATCCAATGCAAGATTGTTGAGGCCTTGCTTCATTTCATTGTAAGCTACGCCAAATTCTGCGCTAGGGAGGTTCTTGGTTCCGAAGTCAGTATCACCGCGACGTTCAATTGTTGCTGTGCCAAGGCCGTTGCCTGCGAATGCATAATCAGTAAACTTGATGCTTATTTCGTTGCATGATTCAACGGTTGAGCCATTCTCAGGTGTTGAAGTGTAGTTCAATGATGATGTTCCGGTATTTTCTTTAGAAACAGCAAAAGTTGCAATAAATTCAGGGCTGACAACATTGTCATCAAGTTCGAAATAACCTTCGGGGAAAGTTACAGTGTAGTGGTCGCTTTGAGCAGCATCCTTGATTGGTTGAATCATTTGATTACCGGTTTCGCCTTCTTGAGCAGCGTCAAGAGTGACAGAGCTTGTTGCGGCGCGGCCGGCCATCAATGCAGTACCGCTAAGATATTTAACCTTCTTGTAATCAGGGAAATTAATAGTGAGCTTATCACAGCTTTCAACAGCGTTGTCAACGTTGGGAGTATAGTTAAAATTCAAGTTAGAAGCGACAGTAGCAGCAACAGCATTGTAAACGTTAGTAACATTGCTGCTATGATCTTGACCGTCAGCGCAAGAGAGGTTATTGAGTGTAACAGTCACGTTAGAGAGTGATTTAACCTCGTCGGGTACAGTAACAACGATAGCGGCACCGTTGTAGTCATCGGTAGTGATTTTTAAGTCTTTTAAAGGCACGACAATAGTGTTGGTTTCACGGTTTTTAGTCCATGAGAATTTAACACCGTCAAAATTAATTTGGTCGTAACCCGAAACGTAAATTTCGATGGTATTACCCAACTTATCAGAAGGGGTAAATTCAGAAGATATGTTACTTGTAACAACTTTATATTTGAACGGGAAAGTAAAAGAGCCGTCACTACCGCTCACGCCGGTATAAACCGATTGGCCGTCAGCACCGGTCAAGTGATAGAAAGATAGATAAATTTCGCCATAATTAGTTCCGTTACTAGACATCACTTTGTAATCACGAAGTTTGTCGGTTAAGTCAATAGTAATGGTCTTGTTATAGTTGCTGAACACCGGCTTAATAGTTTCAACGTACCAATCATCGGCTTCTTGGCTACCGTAATTTAATTGGATAGCACCGTCAGCAGCGACGATGGAATCAGAGAAAGTAAAAATGTATTTACCGTTAGGATCTTCAGGACGGAAATAAGAGAGGAAATCAAAAGAGGCATATTGAGTATTAGTCAAAGTAGACGAGCCATCACCGTTAGTAGCGCTAACTAAAGTAACAGGTTTTGGGGCAGCCACATAGTTAAGCTCCAAGTTACCGGTGCTGTTGTACTTAATAGACTTATCAACAGCAGAACAAAGGCCTGAAACAGAAACTTTGATAGCATCTCCGGTTTTAATAAGGCCCTCTTGATACCAAGTGGTAAGAAGGTTTCCATATTCAACGGTTAATGTAGCGCCACTGATGCGATAAGTTTCATCGGCAGTTGTGAGCGTAGCTGTTTTGCTACCGCAAGAGAAAGTGACATCACCGTCAACAGCAATTGATTGATTGAAGGTGTAAACGATAGCACCGCGACCGCTGGCCGATAACTTTGCGCCTTCTTCATAGGTTGAGCTAAGCAAATTCAAAGCATTGTTCATAGACACTTTGAAAGAGCCCTTGTTGCTAAAATTGTCGAGATAGAAGTAATAAACAGAATCTTTTTCGACATTGATGGTGTAATATTGAGCGCCTTCGTTATCGTAACCGCAGTATGTGCCTTGAACGATGTTTTGATGGTCGGCATCAGAATAAGCATTGAAGCTTACATACTGATTGTAATAAGTGAGAACGCCCGACTTAGGTGCGGTAACATGGCCTATGTATTCATTGAAGTCGGCAGGAATATTATAAGACTTGTCAAACTCCAATTCACCAAGGTCAATTAAAGATGCCGACGCCGAAGATGCCAAGATGCCCGAAATGGCGAGCACTATCAGACGAAGCCACCTAGATTGTTTGAGATAAAAACAATTCATAATTAGAATAATTTTGGTGATTAGTTAATTAATATGTGATAATAAAATTTATAATTGTGATTAATATGGGAGTGTGACAATGAAGCAATTGTCACACTCCGCGTTTTTAAGGGGTTGCTTTATTTAACGATAAGTTTTTTCACGATAGAGTTATTATCGGTTGTAACGCGCACGATAACAACACCGGAGTAACCGTTGGTATCGAGGAGCATTGTTCCTTCACCATCGGCAGTAGCGATGAGATTACCTGCAAGATTGTAAACCGATACATTAGCCAATGAATCAGATTCAACAACGATGCTGCCATTATTGTCGGCATATACATTAGCGCTGTCGGTAGCAACATCTGCAACTCCAGAAGTAGAGATGGTGCATTGACAAGCATTGATTACTTCATCAGTATTGTTGTCAATCAATACAGCCACAAGGCGTGCATTGTTCCAATTGCTGACTGTCTCAGGAATGCCAAATTTAATGTTGGCAACGTTTTCAACGTCAGCGACAACAGTAGAGGGAACGTAGCCGATAGAACCGTTAAACGAAGAACCGACAGCAGCACGAGCAATGTCGTTGATATAATATTTACGAACTGTAGCACTTGCATAAACGCCGCCTGCGCCCCATTCGCCAAGATTTTCATCATTGGTGGTATAGAAAGTATTTAACTGATAAGTTTTGATTTTGTCCTCAACGACAACCATGAATATGTTAGCGTTAACGTCAGTCTTGTTTAGCGCATATTTGACGGTAACAGGAACATAGATGTAGTTATCATCCATTTGTGCAGAAATAGAAATATCAGCAATAGCCGGAGTGTTTAGCTCGCTATAGACGATATCGCTCCAAAGTTCAGAATCAGGGTTGCTGAACACATATTTACCGTTAAGTTGAGTCATAGGTGCAGCAATAACCTTGCGGTTAATCATTGCAGTGGGAGCAGCGGTAAAGCCTAAGAAAGAGCTGTAACTACCCAGGTTGGATGATAATTCGTCATTATCGTAAGTGCGAATGGTAATTCCGATGAAATTATTTGGGAGTTCCTTTTCCAGTTTCTCCATAGCAAGAATTCCGAGCGGACAGTTTTTACAACCGGCGCCGGCATATTCTTCAAGGAAGACGCGTTTGGTTGGTTCAAAAGCCAAGTCGGTAATAGTACGGCTGATGGTGTAATGGTCATCACCGAGTGCAACTACAAGTTGGAAGTCAACTTCTTCACCGACCTTAACGGGTAAGGGCTTAGAGAATTTAAAGCTATAAGAATGGTCCTTGTCGATAGACACATCGGTATCATCAATCGAGTCAACAAGATTGCCTTTACTGTCGAGAAGCTCGAGGTGAGCTTTGGTGTATTTAGAAGTTTCTGTTTGAACAACAACACGGCCAAAAATATCAACTTTATCTTTGTTGACAACAGTAGTTTCATTATCAAGAGCAACGAGATAGTTCATTTCGTGGATGACTTCAACGTCGTCAACAAAGACAATGCTTTGGTTGTTGTTTTCGTTTACAAATGCGATATAAATGTCCTTACCGGCATAATCATTAAGCGGAATTTCCTTAATCTGCCAATCATTAATCAAGTTTTCTTCAGAACTACCGGGACTAACCACATCTTTGAATACTGTTATTTTATTAGCCTTCAACTCGGTCATGGCTGCCTCAGAAAGAGTGTTGTAAACCTTAGATGACGGAATAACATATACGCTCAATGTGTCTTGAGCCGCATTGCGGAAGCCTTGAGTTTTGAAAGAGAGGTAGCAGTTAGCGTCGGGGATATAAAGCGAAGGAGTTACCATCCAGTCATCGCTACGTCCGGCGGGGCTGTAAGCAGAAGTAGACATTGCAGCATAGTTACCGCTCGGGTCAACTGTTGTAGCATCCTTAGCTACCCACCAAGGAGTGGTCGTGGCAGTAAATCCATATCCTTGCATCTCTTCATTAGGTGTATTTTTGTCACCTTCATAGTACATGAATTGATTACCTAATCCTTCACTGAAGTCTTCAGAGAATAAGCACTTGTCGGTAGAGCTAACTTCGCGTTCATAGTTACCTGAATAATTGATGACAATTTCTTCATTTTTACCTGAGCCACCCGCATCGGTTAATGAGCCGGCAGGGATAACCACTTTGTAGGTGTTGTCCTTAAAGAGGTAAAGCGTTGAAGAAGGATAGATAGTTAAAACATTGCCTTTAGAGTAAAGCGCCATTTCTTCATAAGCGTCAGTCTCATCATTGCGATAAACAAGAGCTTTAGCGCCATCAACGACATTGATAGAAGCATCAAAATAAGCGATGATGTGGCTTGAGCTGTAGTCAAACTTACTAACGGCAGTACCACGAGAGGGATAAATGGTGCTGACTGACACCGGAGTATTGCTACGGCCGATATAGGTAATGTCGATATCCTGAGATTTTACATTTTCATCGTTTTTCATAGAGAAAACGCCTGCAGGAATCAACACACGATAAGTTTTGCCTTCAGCGAGGGTTGTTGGGCGGAAAGTTATAGTAACCGCCGAACCATCAACCGAGATACCCATTGATTTTTTCACAAGAGTACTGTCGGAGTCCAACAATTGAGCAGAATTGGCGTCTCCTAGTAACTTAACCTCGCGGTCAAAGGAAATTTTAACCTGTGAAATAGCCGAGAAGTTAGAACCGCTCACCGGATTGACTGAATAGTTACCCATCAGGTTAACCGAAGCGCAAGCAGTTTGCACATCTTCATTGAATGTGTAGTTACAACCGCTACCTTCTTCAGGATTAGAGAAAGCGCCGATAAATCGACCGTCACCCGAGACTGCTACCGGAGTACCTGTACAATCCAATCCGGTTCTATCACTGAAGTTTATACCATAGCGTTGAGAAAGGATATTTTCCATTGAATACCAATAGTTTCCGCTACGGATATACATATCACGAACAGGGTCATCGGCAGGAGTTGCGCCATAGACATTACCATTGTCATCAATGCCGATACCGACAATACCGCTATCGTTTTCGGTGTCGAAGATTGTAAATTCATCGGTCAAGCAATTGTAAGAAAAAGCGCAAACACTTTCATCAGACATATAAGCTTTACCGGTAACGTAATATCCGTTAGGGCTCATGGCAGCGGCATCTATGTGAAGGAGGCCTGATGCTTGAGCTGTAAACTTGTTGTTGGCATAGGTAAAGCCGATATAATGAGGTGTTTCGGTTGTTCGGTCATAGACGTAGTATAACATATCATTGGGATAGCTGTAAGATAGCACGCCAAGGATGAAACGACCGTCAGATGATATATTTTGGAATTGATTTTGACCTTGATATGCGCCACTTAAATCTTTGTGTGGCAAATTTTTCAAAGAGATTGTATCGCCTGTTGTGATGTCCCACAATTTGGGTCCGAAAGGATATTCCGCATAAAATTCACGACCAACGGCATATTTACCATCACCGGTAATACCAACGGCCTCACCTGATAAAGCGAAAGAATTGATTGATAACTGAGTCCACTTGCCGGTTGATTTATTCCAATAGGCAGGACTATCTTCATACACCCCCACAACAATATTGCCATCATCGCTAATGTCGGCGCAACTACCATTTTCAACTGCCGAGTCATTTTTGGCAATAATAAAAGATTCCTCGTTAGTTTCACGATTGACGATGCGACCGCCGTTAGTTTCTTCTTCGGAGCGATTTTCGTATAACGTATACTTGCCATTTGGTGAAATACCGATAATAATGTACCCATTATTGTAGATACTTATATCGGGTTTGGTTACGGAAATAGTTTCCGCCAGGGATAGCGTCGAAACGCCTATTCCCAGAAGTAATGCTAAAGGTAAAATTTTCATTAATGCTATTGTTCTAAAACGTGATAATTTTTGTGTTAATTTTGGTTTATCCTATAAATGTGATAAGTTTGTGCAAAATTAAGTAAAAGAAATGAGTAATTAGACATTAATTACAAGTTTTTATAGTAAAAAGCGATTTTAATTCACATATTGTTATTATCTTTGCACAAAATATTTGAAATAATAATTTTAGTAATTAGTTCTATGAAACATCGAAGGTTAACTTCTTTTTTCTTAAGTGGGGTATTTGCACTTGGTTGTTTCGCACAGCTGCCATCAATTCAGTTAAAAAATACAGAAGGCAAAACGATAGATACCGCCACATTGTCTAACGATAATAAACCATACGTAATAAGCTTTTTTGCAACATGGTGCAAGCCTTGCAATCGAGAACTCAAAGCAATTCATGAAGTATACGCCGATTGGCAAGAAGAGACAGGAATGAAATTAATCGCAGTCTCTATTGATGAAGCACAAAATGCGCAAAAGGTTAAGCCACTGGTTGATAGCGAAGGTTGGGAATATGAAGTATTACTTGACCCGAACAGCGATTTCTTCCATGCGATGGGCGGTCAGCAAGTCCCCTTTGTGGTTATCGTTGACGGCAACGGCAAGATAGCAGAGAGCCACAGCGGATACATTGATGGGTCAGAGGAACACATCATCGAATACATCCGAGAACTTAATGAGAAATAATAGCGCAAAGAAAATACTCTATTATCCCAACAGATGAAGTTAGAAAAGTTTCTTATCCCGATAGGGCTGCTGTTATGTGCCCCATCGACGACCATAGCTCAATCGTCAAACGATGGAGTGTCACTCCACGGTAGCATAAAAACCGACATTTTGATACCGGAAGAGGATGAAAGCATTGGCACAGGAACATACAGCGATAAAGTTTTGTCAAACACTTATGTTGACCTCAAATTGCTCAGTAAATACATTGATGCCGGAGCTCGATTGGAGTATATGCAACAACCGTTACCCGGTTTTGAAAATGATTTTAAGGGCTGGGGCGTTCCAAATATTTATGTCAAAGGCAAATACAAAGGTCTCGAACTGACTGCCGGTGACTTCTATGAGCAGTTTGGAAGCGGATTTATACTCCGCACCTACGAAGAGCGTTCATTAGGCATAGACAATTCTATCAGAGGTGCTCGACTTAAAGTAAACAGTCTCAAAGGGTTCCGCTTTACAGCATTGGGCGGAGTGCAACGCCGTTACTGGGATTGGAGCACAGCTTCTCGCATATATGGTGCTGATGCAGAATTCTCAATAGAAGACTATTCAGAAAAACTGAGACAACACAACATCACATGGATGGTGGGTTCATCCTATGTTTTGAAGAAAGAGGACGACGAAAACATAATCGTGCCCGGTTCAAATCTCCGACTCAATTTGCCGAATGCAGTCAGCGCGTTTGATGTGCGCACACACTTCACAAAAAGCAACTTCGGTCTCTTAGGCGAATTTGCATGGAAGAGCCAAGACCCATCATCAGATAATAGTTATACCTACAAAAACGGGACAGCGGTAATGCTCAGTGGCTCATACTCCAAGTCGGGAGTCAGCGCATTGCTACAAGCCAAACGTAGCGAAAATATGTCATTCCGCTCACAACGTAGCATCGACGGCACATCGGCAATGCTGAATAATATGCCTGCATTTTCTTATCAGCACACCTATGCGCTAGCAGCGCTATATCCTTATGCAACGCAAGCTGCCAGCGGTGAGTGGGCATTTCAAGGCGCATTCTCCTACACCTTTAAGCGCAAAACCGCACTGGGCGGTAAATACGGGACAAAAGTTCACGTCAACGCGTCATACATACGCGGCTTATCCGGCGAAGACGGAGCAAAGACATCAAGCTTATTTGAAATGGGCTCAAACGGCACAAAATACTCATTCTTTGGCATGGGTGACGAATACTATCACGACATCAACGTCCAAATAGACAAGAAAGTAACTCGAGATTTCAGCTTTGTGCTCATGTATATGAATCAGCGATACAACGGCGAGGTCCTTGCAACGCTGGAAGACAAAGATGATAACAATCAGGGCTACACCGGTTATATCAGCTCCAACATATTTGTTTTTGACGGCAAATATCGTTTCAACAAGACGTTAACACTTCGCACAGAACTTCAATATCTCACGACCAAAGATGATAAAGGCGATTGGTGTTACGGCTTGGCCGAGCTCTCGGTTGCGCCATACCTAATGTTCACAGTAAGCGATATGTGGAACAACGGTTCCACCAAAACGCATTACTTCATGGGAGCCATCACGGGTAATTACAAAACAAACCGCTTGATGCTGTCTTATGGCCGCACACGTGCCGGATACAACTGCACAGGTGGTGTTTGTCGTCCCGTACCGGCAACTCATGGATTCCAAATCTCTTACAGCTATAATTTTTAATCGCTATGAATTTTATCAAAAAAGCCATATTAATACTCCCGTTACTCGGTCTCGCAATAACATCATGCGACAACATCGACGAGGACGAACGCTATATTCAGGTTGAACAAGTAACCCCTAAGCGCGCTGTACTTCTTGAAGAATTCACCGGCCAATATTGCAGAAACTGTCCGGATGCTCATGAAGTCATTGCGCAGTTGAAAGAGCAATATCCCGATGCATTCATCCCGGTCAGCATACACGCCGGACCTATCGACAATTCCCTACCCGCCGACTCCTCAAAGTCAGTCACCAACCAAGGTCTCAAGCAAGCTGAAGGCGACACTTATGCGAGCATGTGGGACATCAATGTATATCCACGCGGTGTTTTTAACCGCACATCGGGCGTATTGTCAAGCGCAAAATGGTCAGCACAAATCATCGAGGAGATGCAGAAAGAAGCCAAAATCAACATTGAGCTATCAGCTGCATATGATTCAATCAGCAACAAAGTAGTAGTAAATACTACATTAAAACCAACAGAAAACATAACCGGTAATTTGCAATTGTGGCTTGTGGAAAGCAATATCGTCTCATTGCAGATTCTCAGCACCGGCAAGCGCAATAAAAACTATGTTCACAACCATGTGTTCCGCACGTCAATAAACGGCACAAACGGACAACCGGTAAGCCTCAACGCCAACATATATGGCAATTACACCAATGACGTCGAATTACGACAATATTGGGAGCCCGCCAACTTGTCGGTCGTAGCCTTTGTGTACAACGACAGCGGAGTCTTGAATGCAGCCGAAGTGGCTGTTACAGTGCCTTCAGCCGAATAAATCCACATGAATAATTAACTAAAAACGTTTATATATGAAGAAACTCTACATTTTAGCTCTCTCACTTTTATCAGCTGCAGCAATGCAAGCTCAAACCATCAAAGTCTTTGACAGCAAGGGTAATGAACTCGCTGACAATGCGGTTGTAACCGTCAGCACCCCCGATTCAAAACTAACTGAAGAAGACGATGAGGAAGTTGGTAAATTTTATTATTGGTTTGACCCCGAACTTTCAATTCAAGGTAGCGCCGACGGTAAAATTATCGTTTATGCCGAGCTTGAAAAGCAAACAGTTGAAGGCGTCAACGCAATTTCTTACCAAATATGCCCTGCAGGTGCATGCGCCACATTCTCTAACGGTGTAGCTACCGGTTTGGTTGAAGATTACAAGGCAAGCTCAGGCAAGTTGCCTCTGGAAATTCACATTAGCAACAATGCAACACCAACCAATAGCTTGATTTTATATTCAAAAGCCAACTATTCAGTTTACTACTCCGGCAAAGAATCTGCAGCCAAGAAGTTTACACTTATTTTTGACTACGATTACCGAAAAGCAGGTGTTGACAATGTTGCCGTTGATTCGAGCAACGGTGTTGTTGAATATTACAACCTCAACGGTGTTCGCGTAAACGAGAACAACCTTTCAAACGGCATATATGTGCGTCGTCAAGGCAACCAAGTTAGCAAAGTGATTATCAAATAACAATACAGCGAAAAGTTGTAGTGGTGAGACTGCGCCGTCGGGGCGCGGTCTCACTTTTTTTATGTAAAGACTCAATAAAAACCTATAAAAGTGTCAATAAACTTGTTTTT
>CAYTFG010000076.1:0-10477 GCA_964436925.1 uncultured Bacteroides sp.
AGTTGTGACCTTCGCCCGGAATGTAGGAGTTCACCTCCTTACCGTTAGTCAAACGCACACGAGCTACCTTACGCATAGCCGAGTTAGGCTTTTTAGGAGTGGTAGTGTACACACGCACACACACGCCACGACGTTGCGGGCATGAATCAAGTGCGGGTGACTTACTCTTGTCCTCTAGAGCCACACGTCCTTTTCTTACTAATTGCTGAATTGTAGGCATCTTAGTTCTTGTTTAACTTTTAATTTTCTATTCGTTATTAAGTTGAATTTTGTCATTCAAAATCACCTCTAAATCACGCTATTACGCTATCACTCAAGAGCTTAGCTGAAGCATCACCTAAAGGTGCCTTTAAAATCTGTGCAAAATTAGCAATTTTTTTTGAATTCACCAAATGTTTTAGCGCTAAAAACACGCTATAAAACAAACATTTAACTCATATTTTCAGGTCAAGTTGCCCATTAACACAACATGACACCCATAGAGAATTTATATGTTAAACTTTCATAAATATTACACTCGAAAGCGTTTTTCTTCAATCTCAACACCAATTTTTGATTTTTTCTTCCACTTTCGTCATTTTTTGCGCCGTATAGTTTTCATGTTCAATTACCATCTTGACAAATGAATTTTCTTCATATTCGCCTCGCGAATTTTTAAAATCCTCAACAGCAATATTTTCATCCCCGTCAATGCCGAAACTTATGCGCGATTCTGACGAAAATTCTTTGCGGGCATCTTCTCTTACGAGCTCATCGAGCACCCACACGGCATCGCGCCATCGCACTGCTATATCAACTAAATCAGCGATAGTCAATGCGTTGCACGGCTTACCATACCAACGCTCCATGCGTGAGCACACCCAGCTCCACACATTCTCTTGATAGCGTTCACTTTGTGCTGCCAGGCTTGACAATAATTGGTCGAGCGTTACGATATCAGCGTTTTTGACGTCTTCCACAATTTTATTCATTGCGGTCTGAGGCATCAACTGTCCGCAAGCATCAATCCATCGACCTGAATCTTCATTTACGCTTGCCGATGCGGTAAATTCGTCAAAATTTTCTACCGATAATATTTTATCGACAATAGCTCTACCCATAAACTTGTCAGCAGCCAATTGGTAATATTTCAAGCCCTTTTGACGAGCCGTCGGAGTGATGGTGTAGCCGCCAAAGAGCTCCTCGCTTCGCAATTCCATCTTGTGGAGCAAGTCTATGCCGTCAAACACGCGCTCTAACGTGTAAGGACTCAGCATATCAAAGGTAATATTGTCAAGTTTATTCGGCATTTGGCGCTTATCACGTTTGCGCCACTTTTGCGCATCGCGTATTGTCCCGGCGCTCTTCAAGCTAACTCCCGGAACCAAGGAATAGCGACCGTTTGACTCTATCAAGTAAGAGAACGGCAGACGAGCCGTATCGGGATGCTTACTGTGGCGCCCCTGAACCAGCGAGAACGCCCCTACCCTAGCCGGCAACAAGACGTAAGAATCACTGGCAGTCTTGCTCCCGCGCTCCAACACGCCTTGATGTATAGGCCCAAGTTTGTATTTATGATTGGACTGATTTGTACCCGAACCGGCATTCATAAATGAATACATTCCGGCAATCAGCAAACTGGATTTGTGCATTGACACAGTGAATGGGCCGGCAAATGCTGCTGCCGACTCTCCATTTTCAACAATAGTGTTGGCAAAGAATAACGAGTCATGAGCAGTAAATTGGTTGGATATCTCCACATTCTGCCCTATAAATCCGTGATTTATCAATGCGCCACAGCCCAAGTGCGCACCCTCGACAGCCATGAAATGCTTTGCTATCACATTCACATCGACAGTCACAGGCGAAATTTCACTTGACACAATCGTCCCATCTTCAAGGCATTTTGCGCCACTCACCACGGCATAGTCACCAACAATCACATCTTGTATCTTATAAACGCCCGCGATGCGCGCGCAATTGCCGATATAGCCTTCCCCACTTCGGCACGTGCCATTGTAATCGGCAACAAGCTTTTTCAGTTGAGCGGTAAATACCGCATCATGGCGATACATCGCCATGAGATAAGCCACTTGCGCACTAAGCTTTTCGCATAGCATGACTTCGCGCCCTCCGGTTTCGTTGAGCACGTTCACCTCAACATCGCGCCCGAAAGTCGCATCTTTCTTGCATGAGATGACGCCAACATTTTCAATTATTGCTCCGTCGGCTATCTCATAATTATATATATATTGTGCTACATTA
The DNA here is from genome assembly GCA_964436925.1 of uncultured Bacteroides sp. Taxonomy (GTDB): domain Bacteria; phylum Bacteroidota; class Bacteroidia; order Bacteroidales; family Muribaculaceae; genus CAG-873. Next base: position 2,245 of record CAYTFG010000076.1, read on the forward strand.
TTAATATACACATTGTTACCAACTGTGCAATCTTGCAACGCAGCATTATAAATTCCACACTTACCGGCAAATCCATCAGGCAACACATATTCACCTGAAGCGCTTCCCAACTTTATTTCTCCCGAAAAACGCACATTTCTATATCGTTGCGCAACAAATGGCTCGGCCACACTCACACGTGACCAATCGTCACATTGACAGCCCTGTGATTCCAGCGCAACAATATCCTCAACCGAAAGACTCCGATAATTCATATTTTTATATTTATATTGTGTTGATTACAAATCAAATGGTTCAATCTCGCTCAATGGCAATCCCTTGAGGTCTTTAGGGGACAACACCAATTCCTCCTTGGGCAACGGCCAATTAATTCCGAGTTGCTCGTCATCAAACTTCAATGTAGCCTCAGACTGCGGAGCATACACATTATCAACCTTATATTGAAATTGTGCCACATCGCTCAACACGATAAAGCCGTGGGCAAATCCTCGCGGTATAAAAAGCTGTGTACCATTTTCTTGGCTAAGCTCATAAGCTCGATATTGACCGTATGTCGGCGAGCTCTTGCGCAAATCCACGATAACGTCAATCACGCGACCTTGTGAAACTCTCACCAACTTAGCTTGTGAATACTCGCCTCGTTGAAAATGAAGCCCTCTCAATACGCCTCGGCTTGACACCGACTCGTTATCTTGAATAAATTTCACATCGCCTACATTTTCTTTAAACAACTCGGCTTTAAAGCTTTCCATAAAGTAGCCTCTATAATCGCCATATCTTTCAGGTTGGATTATCCACACACCTTTTATATCTTGTTCAGTGAACTTCATGACCAATGATTTATAAATAACTTCAACAAATTTAGTAATTTTGTAACAAATATATACCAATAATACTCTTTTAAATGAAAAATATAATTCTCTGCGACCCAACAACGTGTCGCGACAATCTTCTCCCGCTCACTTTCACCCGCACTGTGGCTGAAATACGCGTCGGCATCGACACCATCTCGCAAAAATGGCAACGTTCATTTCCGGGCAACTATTCACAGTTGACCGTCGACTATCTTTCTGAAAAATTCCCCGCTGTCATCAGCGCCGACAATTACTTCATCAACGGCAACATTTTGCCAAATGACGAACTCATCAATGCGCTAAACGCTCTTAACCCGGGCGAAGGCATCTCTGACGGCAAAGACATCATTGCATATCGTGCCGCCACGCCAACCGACAATATCACTGCAACTGCAACACTTCAAAATGCACCAACGGCAATCAATCAGCTTTACGACATCTTCATGCTCAATTATGCTGTCCTCGCTGACGACTTTAACGCACTGACTGCCGGACGCAAATCTCAGCCCATCGACAGTTCTTGTCACGTCATTGGCGACTCAAGTCTTGTATTCATCGAAGAAGGCGCTAAAGTCATCGGCTCATACCTCAACACCACCGCCGGACCTATCTACATCGGCAAAGATGCTGAAGTCATGGAAGGCTCTTGCCTACGCGGACCGCTTGCCATGTGTGAGCACAGCGTCATCAACATGGGCTCAAAAATTTATGGTGGCACAACTCTCGGCCCATACTGCAAAGTTGGCGGAGAAATCAACAATGTGGTGATGATTGGTTACTCCAACAAAGCCCACGACGGATTCCTCGGAAATGCCGTCATCGGCGAATGGTGCAACCTCGGCGCGGGCTGCGTCGCTTCAAACCTCAAAAATGACTATTCTGAAATACGTCTTTGGAATTACCCCACTCAACGTTTCCTCCGCACCGGGCTTCAATTCTGCGGACTCATCATGGGTGACCACTCCAAAGCTGCCATCAACACGATGTTCAACACCGCAACTGTTGTTGGCGTCGGCGTGAACTTCTATGGTGCCGGTTTTGTTCGCACATTCATTCCTTCATTTAACGAAGGTAGCGTTGCCGGGTTCAACCGCGTTCCTCTCAAAAAATTCTTTGACATTGCGTCACGCGTCATGGTGCGCCGACACAAAGAATTGACCGACGTTGACCGCCGATTATTCGAATATCTTTACGCTAATTCTTAAAAATCAATTCTCTTGGTTCGATTGCGATGGGTTATCTTTTTCTTCATGCCCATCGCTCTTCGATACCAGCCTCGCAACCTGTTCCACAATGGAGATTCTGCCATTGCGATATCTGATGCCAATGGGTCAACAAATGATGTGACAGCAACTTCTTGACCGAACTGCTCGGGATAAATTATCACCAAATTCTGTCGGCTGAAATATTTCTGCAAGAATCCCGACATCTCGCTCATGTCACTGCTGTAGCTCACCGAGTTTACACGTGCGCTCACAACAATCAGCAAGTCATCATCAAGAATTCTATTTCCGAGCAAAATGAAATCTTCCCACTCATCGACCGTGCGGAATTCATATCTGATGCCATAATCATCGGCATGAAGCACGCCCTTGATAAACGGTTGAACCTCGGTTGGCGCACAGAACAACACGCGACAGCCCAACTGCCGTGTCAAGTTTGCCACTCGCCTAACCCATCGACGAAATCCCGTCTCATATTGCGCTTTGGCAGGTACCGACACCACAATTCTAGTCACGGTATTTAGCGGAGTGAAGCACCTCATCATTATCAACATCTTATTGGTTGACTTGAGCAGCTGCTCAATCTTTGCGCCCAAAAAGCTGTCAATAACTGTCGTCTTGCGGTGCATTCCCATTATTACTTCCGATATATCGCGTTCTTCGATTGAGTTCAACAATCCCGTGACCGTGTTTATGTCGTAACGTTCGAGGGGCTGCAACTGCACATTTGCCGCAGCTGCTGTTTTCATAGCCATGTCGAGCGACATACTGCTCATCGCCTTTGCCTTTGGCGAATTGTCGTTACGCACATTTAGCGCAAATATCTCATGACGGCCGGTATCGTTTTTCATAAACACTGCCATTTCCACCAATCCCTGAACGGTAATCGGGTTGGCTATCGAAATCAAAGTATTACTGTATTTGTGGCCGTGAACATCAATCTCGTCGTCATCCTCGCCTTGATTAATAATGCGAATCTTTACACGTGTTGCTGCTCGGGATGTTATCATCGGTGCCAACGCGCATGTTACCAAAATCACCAACACGGTACTATTCAATATCGTCTCGTCGAGCAATTCCAAACTATAGCCCAATGAAACTACCGCCAATGCCACAGCTGTGTGTGCCGTCGTCAATCCAAACATCATATTTCTTGCCGGACGGTCCATATGGTTGGCTTTCTGTATCACAAACGCCGGCAGCCATTTGCTCACCAGCGCAACGACAAGCATCAATAATGATATCTCCAGCGTCTCGCTGTTTGCCAAAACTCGCACATTTATCATCATACCCACACCCATCAAGAAATATGGAATGAACAATGCGTTACCCACAAACTCAATATTATTCATCAACGGCGACGCCCCCGGCACATATCGGTTCAACACCAGTCCGGCAAAGAATGCGCCCAGCACTGATTCCAAACCAATGGTCTGTGCTGCCCACGCCGACAGGAACACCATTGCCATGATAAACACATATTGCGTTACCCTGTCAATATATCGCTTGAAAAACCACCGAGTAATGCGCGGATATAGATACAACACCGCGATGCAGTACACCAGCAGACGCACCAATAGCAGCACCAGTTGCACGACGTCAAGGTTGCCGCTTCGCTTCACCTCGACCGTACCCGCCAACACGAGCAACGCGCCGATTACCGCAATAATTGTTCCAACTATCGCTATCAGCACTGACGGCGCCTTGGTTACACCGATACGCGCTACCACCGGATAGGATATCAACGTGTGGGATGCATACATTGAACCAAGCAACGTCGATGTTATCCAATCAAGATGCAAAATATATCGGCTCGTCAGCACTCCAAGCGCAAGCGGAATCAGCAACGTCAATACGCCAAACATCAGTCCGCGCTTCAAGTTCACCTTCAAGTGATACATATCTATCTCCAGCCCGGCAAGAAACATCAAATACAAGATGCCCACCTGACCAAAGATTTCAAAGCTGGAATCTCTGGCTAGTATATTCAGTCCGTATGGTCCAATGATTACCCCCGCTACAATCATACCAACAATATGTGGTATCTTCAATTTGTTAAGCAAGATTGGCGCAAGTAAGATTATTACCAATACGATAAAGAAAATCGACACCGGATTACTTACTAGCGGAGTAGTTGACATGGTAATAAACGTTAGCGACATATTTTTAATTTATGCGTGTACTTTAGGTTATGCAAAAGTAACCAATTTATAATTCATTTACCTCAGCCACACCACACTTTAACATATTTTCACGGTCACATTATACTTTAATTGCACTACATCATGGCTACAGCCTCATTTCTCTAACACATTGCAACCTGACAAGCTTTTAAACTATCATTTTGGCGAAATTAAGGCGTTTTTCATGGCCCTAAGCGAACAATAGGACATTTTGACCAATTCCTCATCCAATTATACTATTCTTAGTTCCTATTTCTACCAATTCATTGGCCATTTTGATAACAATGCAATGAATTTTTATGATGAACTTTGTGTCATAAGATAAACATCTAAAATATTACAGTCATGAAAAGGAAATTTTTACTTATGATTATCGCAGGATGTTTAGCATTAGGAGCTACTTCCTGTTGTTGTTGGGATGACATGTTCTATGACGGCCCGGGGTATCATCAAGCTCCACCATCACCTCACGGAGGCGGACACCATCACGGTCCATACTAGAAGCTAAATTCATACAAAAAATAAAATCTACCTACCTATTTAAACACCAAAGGCGAGATGCTTTCAGAAAATGAAGCTTCTCGCCTTTGAGCTTTATTGTTTTGTCCAATTATTATTTGCGATGAGCAAGAATATATTGAGCAATTTGTACTGCATTTAATGCTGCGCCCTTCTTGATTTGGTCACCAACAATCCAGAATGACAAGCCGTTGGGGTTAGTCAAATCTTGACGAATACGGCCTACATAAACGGGGTCTTGATTTGCAATGTCAAGTGGCATTGGATATTTCTTTTCAGCAGGATTATCAACCACTACAAGGCCTTCACCGTTAGCAAATGCTTCACGTGCTTGCTCTACTGAAATAGGGCTTTCTGTTTCTACCCAGATAGCTTCACTGTGAGCTCTCATGACCGGTACACGAACACACATTGCGCTTACATCAAGTTTGGGAGCATGCATAATTTTCTTGGTCTCGTTATACATCTTCATTTCTTCCTTGGTGTAACCGTTATCTTGGAACACGTCAATGTGAGGGATTACGTTGTAAGCCAGTTGATATGCAAATTTTTCAACGGTTGGCTCTTCACCGCGTTGGATTTGTGCATATTGGTTAACCAATTCGGCCATTGCTGATGCACCGGCACCGCTGGCTGCTTGGTAAGTAGCTACGTGTACACGCTTGATGGGTGTGAGGTCGTTGATAGGCTTCAAAGCCACAACCATTTGAATGGTAGTACAGTTAGGGTTAGCGATAATGTTGCGCGGAGTGTTGAATGCGTCATCACCATTTACTTCAGGAACTACCAAGGGAACATCCTCATCCATGCGGAATGCGCTTGAATTATCAATCATCAATGCTCCGTGACGAGTAATTGTCTCAGCAAAGTCACGTGATACTGATGCGCCTGCACTTACAAAGGCAAATTCTACACCTTCAAAGTCATCATTATGTTGTAATTCCTTGACTACTAAATCTTGTCCACGGAATTTATATGTGCGACCTGCGCTACGTGATGAACCGAACAATACCAACTCATCACATGGGAAATTTTGTTCTTCAAGAACTCTCAAAAATTCTTGACCTACAGCGCCACTGGCGCCAACGACTGCAACTTTCATTTTATCTTATTTATATTTTTTGAATAGACACTTATTTTTTTGCCCTGCAAAGGTAATATTTTTAGTCGATTAAATTGTTATTATCAATCTGTTATATATGCTTTTTAGCTTATTTACACGATTGCAACACTTTATTTTAACGTCATTTACTAAGCTTGGTACCCTTTGTCAAAGCATCGGCCTTGGTAATTGTCACGCGACTCACGCCACTGGCGATTGCTGCGAAAGCGTTGTCAAGCTTGGGTATCATACCGCCGCTGACAATACCTTCTTCACGCAATTGAGCGTATATTTCGGGGGTGATTTCCGAGATTACCGAGTTGTCATCATTTTCATCGCGGAGCACTCCGGCTTTCTCAAAGCAATACACCAAGTTCACGTCAAAGTATGGGGCCAAACCTTTAGCGGTCTCCCCTGCCATTGTGTCGGCATTGGTATTCAACAATGTGCCCTTGCCGTCATGAGTCAACGGTGCAATCACGGGGACAACACCGGCTCTCAACAATGCAGCAAGCGACTCACCGTTTACCTCATCAACATCACCAACAAATCCATAGTCCACAGTTTTCACTTCACGACGATGACTCTTAATGATGTTCATATCAGCTCCGGTCATTCCCAGCGCATCAACACCCATGCCTTGTAGTTTTGCCACAACGGTTTTATTGACAAGTCCGCCATAAACCATGGTTACGATTCTGAGCATAGCCTCATCGGTCACACGGCGACCGTCAACCATCACTGTCTCCACGCCAAGTTGCTCGGCAACCTTTGTCGCAGAACGGCCTCCGCCATGAACCAGCAATTTAAATCCGTCAATTGCTGCAAAGTCTTGTAGCAATTGCTCCAGTGTCGCAGGATTTTCTACGATTTTACCTCCGACCTTTACTATCGTCAATTTATCTTTCATACATTATCATCATTTCCGGCAAATTCCATCAAAAATGCCTTGATAAATCCATCGATGTCACCATCCATCACGCCGTTAACATCACTTGTCTGATAATTGGTGCGGTGGTCCTTTACTCGGCGGTCATCAAACACGTAAGAACGTATCTGCGAGCCCCACTCGATTTTCATTTTTCCCGCCTCAATCTTGGCTTGCTCTTCCATGCGATGTTTCAACTCTTTGTCATACAACATTGATTTCAACAATCTCAAAGCATTTTCCTTATTCTTGGGCTGGTCTCGAGTTTCGGTGTTTTCAATCAAGATTTCTTCTTTCTCACCGGTATATGGGTCAGTATATTGGTAACGCAAGCGCACACCCGATTCCACCTTGTTCACATTTTGACCTCCGGCGCCACCACTTCGGAATGTATCCCACGACATCAAGCCCGGGTCAACCTTCACCTCAATGGTATCGTCAACAAGCGGAGTCACAAACACTGATGCAAACGAAGTCATACGCTTTCCTTGCGCATTATAGGGCGACACTCTCACGAGACGGTGAACACCATTCTCACTCTTCAAGTAACCATAAGCCATATCGCCTTCAACATTTATTGTCGCCGACTTTATTCCGGCCTCATCACCCTCGAGCAAGTTAGCTATTGATGTTTTATAGCCGTGCTTTTCACACCATCTCAAGTACATTCTCATCAACATCGAAGCCCAATCTTGACTTTCTGTACCTCCTGCGCCCGAATTGATTTTCAATACCACGCCAAGTTTATCCTCCTCGCGACGCAACATATTTCTGAGTTCCAATGCCTCAATCTTGGCTGTCGCATCGGCATACATGGCATCAAGCTCTGACTCTTCAATCAAGCCTTCTTTTATAAAATCAAAACCTACAGCCAACTCGTCAACAGCCTTCTCCACTTCGGAATAGCCATCGAGCCATTGCTGCAAATCTTTTACCTTTTTCATTTGAATTTGAGCTTTTTTGGGGTCTTCCCAAAAATCCGGTACGTGTGTACGCAACTCCTCTTCCTCTACTTGAATTTTCTTCCCATCGATGTCAAAGATACCTCCTCAACGCCAACTTGCGTTCTAAAGTCTCTTTTAATTGTTCTTGTGTAATCATTACTTATTTTCGATTTCGTTTATTACTGTTACTTAAGCACTTATACAGTCACCGATGACTGCTAATTTTGCAAAGATACGCAATTACAAGCAATATTCATTCAAAAATTTTATATAAATCCAAAAAATATGCTTACCTTTGCCTCATCAATCACCAATTTTTGGAGTGATGCTCGAGTGGTTGAAGAGGCACGCCTGGAAAGCGTGTAAACGTCAAAAGCGTTTCGCGAGTTCGAATCTCGCTCACTCCGCTCAATTTTCCCGCTAATAATGCGGTAGTGGCTCAGTTGGTAGAGCATTGGCTTCCCAAGCCGAGGGTCGCGG
>CAYTFG010000077.1:0-10364 GCA_964436925.1 uncultured Bacteroides sp.
ACTACGCCCTTGGTGGACTTTCACCACAGATATATGACATGCCCGTCATACAATAAAAGGACACCCCATTTAAATCAGGGCGCCCTTCCGAATAATCAGTCATAAAAATATTTCTACTCTACAGTTACCGACTTAGCAAGGTTGCGAGGACGGTCTACGTCACGGCCTTTGTAAACGGCAATGTAGTATGCGAGTAATTGTAATGGAATTGAAGTAACAATTGGGGTTAAACACTCTTGTACACGTGGAACTTCGATGGTGAAGTCTGCAAGATCTTTCATCTTAGTATTACCTTCGCTGACGATAGCAACAACTGAGCCTCCACGAGATTTAACCTGCTGAACATTGCTGATAATCTTGTCGTATAATGAATCGCTTGGAGCGATAATTACTGTCGGCATTTCGTTATCTATCAATGCAATTGGTCCATGCTTCATTTCTGCAGCAGGATATCCTTCAGCATGAATGTAAGAGATTTCTTTAAGCTTGAGTGCTCCTTCAAGTGCTGTAGGATAATTGTATCCACGACCTAAGTATAGGAAGTTGTGCGCGAAGGTGTACACGTGTGAGAGTTGCTTGATTTGGTCATCAAGCTTGAGAACTTCCTTGATGATTTCAGGCATACGTTGAAGTTCGGCGGTAATGCTGCGCACGGTTTCTTGTTCGATTGTGCCACGCAATTGAGCTACACAAAGAGCCAAAAGTGTCAACACTGTTACTTGTCCGGTAAATGCCTTGGTTGAAGCTACGCCAATTTCGGGACCCACATGGATATAGGTACCTGAATCGGTGTTGCGAGGAATTGATGCACCCACAACGTTGCAGATACCATAGACAAATGCGCCTTTGCTGCGTGCCAACTGAATGGCTGCGAGCGTATCGGCGGTTTCGCCTGATTGGGAGATAGAAATGACGATGTCGTCGGTTGTGATGAATGGAGAACCATAGCGGAACTCGCTGGCGTATTCAACTTCAACTGGCATCTTGCACATTTCTTGAATGAGACGCTTACCGATGAGGGCAGCGTGCCAAGATGTACCACAAGCTACGATAATCACGCGCTTGGCATTGAGAAATTTTTCTTTATTATCGAGAACGCCCGAAAGTACCACACGTTCGCCATCAGGAGTGATGCGGCCACGTATACAGTCTTTAAGAGTGTTGGGCTGTTCAAATATTTCTTTGAGCATGAATGTGTCATAGCCACCCTTTTCTAGTTGCTCCAGGCTTAGTTTGAGCGTTTGAATATTGATGGTTGACGGCTCATTGTTTTCAATTGAGAGGATTTGGAGTGGCTCGTTTCGAGAAATTACTGCAATTTCATTATCCTGGAGATAGATAACTTTGTCAGTGTAACCCACAATTGGGGTTGCATCTGAAGCGATGAATGTTTCACCTTCGCCAACACCGATAACGAGCGGACTGCTCTTGCGAGCTACAATCAATACATCAGGATTATTCTTTTCAATTACTGCGATTGCATAAGCACCTTCTACTTGTTTGAGGGCTTCGCGCACTGCTTCAAGAAGTGAGCAGTTGTTAGTGTCACGCACATATTCAACCAGTTGGACTAGTACCTCGGTGTCGGTCTCGCTACGAAATGTGTAGCCGTGTTGCACGAGAGCTTCTTTAAGTACTGAATAGTTTTCGATAGTACCATTGTGAACAAGTGCGATGCTGCTATCTTGTGAAACATGAGGGTGTGCATTTGTATCATTTGGCTCTCCGTGAGTTGCCCAACGGGTGTGAGCGATACCAACACATCCTTCAATATCTTTACCGTTTGCGCTTTCTTCAAGGTTTGCTACCTTGCCTTTTGCTTTATAGACATTTAGTGTTCCATCTTCTTTGACCATAGCGACGCCTGCGCTGTCATATCCACGATATTCCAAACGACGTAGGCCTTGAATGAGAATCTCATAGGCTCTCTGCGAGCCTATATAACCAACAATTCCACACATATATAATTTAAAGATAAAATGTAATTTGAAAATAGGAGCCCCTTTTCAGGGACAAGATACAGGTTAAATAAAGATGTAATAGCTGTGTAATTACTATACCTCTGCTTAACGACTGCAAAGTTACGGCTTATTTGCGATAGTCACAAATTATTACAGCTATTTCTAACCTTTTGGGGTAGTTTTTCGGTAAAAGAGAACACTATTGTGCCGGTCTGCCTACAATATCAAAATTTTCAACGTAGATTTCCGTAATAGTATGCTTAATTGTGTTTCGGTCTTCCCAGAAACGTGTGCGGAGCTTCCCTTCTATAAGCAATTTGGTCCCTTTGCGTATGTAACGTTCTGCTGTCTCGGCTGCTTTATCCCACATTACTATATTGTGCCACTCGGTGCGCTCGGGCATTTGTGCGCCTGAACGTGTAGTGTAGGCACGTTCGGTTGTAGCAAGTGTAAATGATGCAACAGGACGAGTGTCGACATATCTTATCTCGGGGTCTTTGCCCACATTTCCCATGAGTATAACCTTGTTCATAGTTTATTAGTTGAGTGATGAATAGTTTATTTTACCGAGGCTTTCAAGCCTTCTATTACTGCTGTGGTAAATCCATTTGCCTCCATAGCATTCAAGCCTTTAATGGTGACACCGCCGGGAGTCGTAACTTTGTCAATGGCAACTTCCGGATGAATATCATTCATTACATAGGCCGTCGCGCCCACCATGGTTTGTGCCACCCATTTGACTGCATCGGCCGGTCTAATGCCTAGTTCTACGGCACCTTCTACCGATGCTCTTAAATAACGCAACACGTATGCTATGCCACAGGAGCAAAGTGCCATCGCTGCTACAAATTGTTTTTCATCAACTACAGCAACCTTTCCCACCGCTTCCAGTCCGTCATGCAATGCGGTCCAAGCTTCGTATGGAACATTGTCGTTAAAGGTGATGAATGTCATGCTCTGTGCATATTCAATCGCAATATTTGGCATGACTCGTGCAAGCATAGGCGTTGGCGTATATGGCTTCAGCATTTCGGCAAGGTCGGCGAGCGATATGCCGGCTGCAAGTGACACGATAGTTTGTCGGGCAAAATCTACCGCTGGGGCTATTTGTTCAATTACAGTTTTTACAAGCCATGGCTTGATGGCAAGTATGATAATATCTGCATCGGCAACTACATCGCTGTTGTCATTACTGATGGTAATTGCCGGGAATTCTTGCTTGAGTGCCAATAGCTTGGGCTTGGATGGATTGCTTACAGCAATGGTGAGCCCGTTACCCGCGAGACCGCGAGCAAGAGCTCCACCCATATTTCCTGCACCTATAATCGCAAATTTCATAGTTACTCAGTTGTGTTTATTATCCTAGAGCTTGTTTGAAACGAGCGATAAAATCATCAGCTTCTGCCTTTGTTAATACCAATGGAGGAAGTAGACGTATCACATTTGTTCCTGATGCTCCTGTAAAGACGTGTTGTTCATGAATTAAGCGTGAACGTAGTTCTTTAACCTGATAATCCATTTCAATGCCAATCATTAGGCCTCGGCCACGCAATTCTTTAATTCCCGGAATTTGCTTCAATTGTTCCATTAGGTAGGCTCCAACTTCACGAGCATTTTCAACGAGATTTTCTTTCTCAAATATTTCAAGAACAGCAATTGCTGCTGCGCAAGCGAGATGATTACCGCCAAAAGTTGTGCCGAGCTGACCATAAACGGGCTTAAATTTAGGGCTGATGAGCACTCCGGCCATGGGGAATCCATTTGCAATACCCTTGGCTACGGTAATCATATCAGGGCGAATGCCGGCATATTGGTGAGCGAAGAATTTACCGGTACGACCGTAACCTGATTGAATTTCATCAAGAATGAGAACAACATCGCTATCATTGCAGACGCTGCGAAGGTCGCGCAAGAATTGGTCATCGGGAACTTGGATACCACCAACGCCTTGAATACCTTCAATGATAACGGCTGCTACATCACCTTTAGCAATTTCTGCTTTTACTGCGTCTAAATCGTTGAACGGTACAAATGTCACATGTCCGTTATTATTTAGTGGAGCTACAATCTTGGGATTGTCTGTTGCTTCAACTGCTGCTGATGTACGACCGTGGAAGGCTTTTGCAAATGCAATAATGCGTTTGCGACCGGTGGCAAATGAAGCTAGTTTCATCGCGTTTTCATTGGCCTCAGCACCTGAATTTATCAAGAATAGTTGGTAATCATCATATCCTGATGCCTTGCCCAAAAGGTCTGCAAAACGTTGTTGTAATGAGTTTTGAACTGAATTGGAATAAAATACCAACTTTGAAGCTTGTTCATTCAATGCTTTAAGATAGTGTGGGTGACTGTGGCCAACCGAAATTACAGCATGACCGCCATAAAGGTCTAGATATTCAACACCATTGCTATCATAAGTGTGGCAACCCTTGCCACTCACAATCTCTATATCAAATAAGGGATAGACGTCAAATAATTTCATTTATATCGTTTTTTTCGTGTTAACTAGTTAATAGATACTACAAAATTACATTTTTTCAATCAATTGTTCAACATATAAATCAACAAAATTACACCAACCGTGTTGCATAGCTCGCAATTAATGCTTAATATTGCACATCAAAATTGACTGTTTTAAATGAATTTCATTAAGCTTTTTCCAAATATTCCGGAGCTTCATGCTGTGACAACTACTGTGGGCTTCAATGCTTGTCACTATGCCGGCGCCGACCTCAATCAAGTCGCTCAAAACAAGCAATTACTTGCTGATGAGTTTGGCTTATCTGTCGAAAATATCTTTATTCCTCGGCAAACTCACTCAACAAATGTTGCGACTACTTCGCAATCACTCGAGAATGTTGACGCTGTGATTACTAATCGCTGTGGCCAACTAATTGCCGTAAATACCGCCGATTGTCTTCCGCTCCTTCTTGCTGATATCGATGCCGGAGTTATTGGCGCCGTCCACTGCGGGTGGCGCGGAACTGTTGCCGGTATTGCCTTGAATGCTGTTGAGATGATGACCAAGCTCGGTGCTGCTCCTCATCGGATGATTGCGGCGATGGGTCCTTGCATTGGTTCGGAGTGTTTTGAAGTTGGCGAGGAAGTCGCTTCTCAATTTCCGGCTGAAGTAGTCATTCGTTCTAGCGACGCCGTTAAGCCCCATGTCGACCTCGCCAAATCGGTAACCCTTCAACTCACACATTGCGGATTGCAACCTAAAAATATCGCCCAACCGATTGCCTGCTCCATGTGTAACCAACGATTTTATTCAGTAAGGCGCCAAGGTTCGTCTCTCCCTCATCGCACCCTCACGGCTATCCTTCTCCCCTAGCCTCTTGTCTCTCTTGACGCTGCAAAGTTACAACAATCTCATACCGAAAATCCGAACATCCAGCCATTAATAACTTTTTAACACTGCATATTTTCTATAACATTCTGCATGACAGCGCATTAGTACGATAAAATTTTTCTAAAAAAATCATTACATCCGCATACAAAAAATGGCCCCAAAATTGGAGCCATTTTTTGATTTATGCGTGATTCTTTAGAGTGCTTTATCTGAATACATTGATTCCCACCATGTTGGGTCGTCTTGCAACCACTTTGCAAACCAAGCAAAGATGGTGTCTTGCCATCGAATGCGTTTGTTGTAATCCAAAATGTGGTGATCTTGGTCAGCAACAGCAACATACGCTGTCTCTCTGCCTAGTAGTTTTAGCGCTGTGAATAGCTGAATACTCTCACCAACAGGTACATTCTTGTCGGCATCACCGTGCAGGAATAGCAGTGGCGTGTGAATCTTGTCGGCATTGTAGAGTGGACTTTGCTTCACATATAGGTCGGTTTCACTCCACGGGTAGCTGTTTGCCATGGAAACTTCGCTGTATGAGTACCCCCAATAGCCTTCGCCCCAATAACTTGTGTGGTCGCTAATGCCGGCATGTGAAATGGCTGCAGCAAAAATATCGGTTTGTGTTTGAAGATATTGTGTCATGAAACCGCCATAAGATGCGCCGATACAACCTATTTTGTTGGTGTTCACATATTTATGTTCTTCACAAAAGCGTTTTGTGCCTTCAATAATGTCTTGAGCTACACCCTCGCCTGCTGTATTGACATGGCGTGCTGAAAATTTTTGACCGAATCCTGTTGCCCCACTTGGTTCAACAACATAAACGACATATCCCATTGCCGCATACAGATTGTGAGGATAGCGACTCTCAAAGTTGCGACTTGTCGGTGAGCAACCACCGTAATAGTTGACTATCAATGGATAACTGCGGTTTGCATCGAAGTGTGGAGGCAAATAGAATCTCCCGCAAATTGTGTCGCCTCGTGAATTCACAAAGTCCCAAGCTTGGCATTCACCAAGCTCAACATCTGCCAGTAAATCTGCATTCAAGTCTTCAACAAGTGACGACTTGAGGGTTTTGGTCGACAACGTGTATAGTTTGTCTGAATTTGATGCACCTTGGCCATACCATGCCATCATGGGAGCATTGCCTGCGAGTGCAAATGAATTGACCATATCTTCTGGCACAGTGATTTGTTTGATAGCGCCTGTAGCTGGATTCATCCGATACAAACTCATGCAATCACGATTTTCGGCATTGAAATAAATTTGGCCGTCAGCACGATTCCATGTGAATTTCTGCACGTTGGGATTGAATTCTTTTGTGAGTGGCTTTATGTTTTTGTCTGACAGCGACATACAATAAAGTTGGATATCTTCCATACTCGGTGTTTGGTCCGCTTTGACATTTTTCCCAACCCCGTTGAATGCTTCTGGCGAACCGGCCAGTAGCACTTGTTTAGCGTCCGGTGAGAAACGTGCATTGGTGAAGAATCCGTCTGAATTCACTAGCTGTTCTGCTTTAAGTGTATTCATATCAAGCAAATAGAGCGAGAATACGGTCGTAGGGCGTTTGCTCAATCGTGATGCTGATGTCATGAGCAATGCCTTGCTCCCATCTGCCGAAAGGTCTTCTATCCATGCCTGGTGATATCCATGAGTCAATGGTTGCATCTGACCTGTAGTTAGGTCATACTTAGCAGGATACGAGCGGTCACGCCAGCCGGGCTGTCTATCTTCCGGTTCCAAGACTTGGTAAACATCTTTACGCTCTTTTGGGCCTTCCTGCGTCAATGAGTATAGCAAGTAATCCTCTGATGGTGAGAAGATAAACTCACCTTCAGGCAAAGACTTAACTTTTACTGACTCGCGTCCGCTTACCGGGTCAACAAGAATGAGTTGCGATTGACCGGTTGCCTTGCTCACATAGTAGTATTGCACGGTGCGTGGCATCCATGCAATTCGTTCTGAGCGTTGCGCCAAAATCTTACCTGTTGAGACTTCGCTAACACGATAAACCATCTGTGTTTTACCACCTTTAGCTGTCTTACGTACAGCCGAGATAAGGTATTTTCCATCAGAAGACAAGTCCACAGATGTGTATTTTGAGGCATGAAGCACATCGGCAAGTGTGTAATCCCGTTTGCCTGTATTTCTCAATTCAATAACCCCTTCATTATCTGTTTCTAATGAAACTTTTACAGTCTCTGCCTTGTCTGTTTGGCTCAAACATTTTATCACAACGGTGTGCGTCTGAGGAGCAAGAGAAACGTCATCGTCTTTAACTTTCTCGCCATCAACATATAAGCGATAATCGGTCACGCCGTCAACTTTGATTTTCACCTTGGCATATCGCTTCATTTGAAATGTAAATCCCAGTTGGTGAAGTTGTTGCAAAGATTGTGACGCAGGAATTTTGCCGTTGGATAAGTCGCTGGAATTAAATACGTTATCCATTGGCATGGGTAGATCCAATGCCGATTCTCCGGTATAACTTTTCTTGTTAACATCAACTGAATCAACCATAAACGGTGTTTGCACCGCATATGGTCCAATATGATGAAATTGTGAAACATTTATTGTTTCTGCTCCTGCTGCTAGTACACTTCCAAGCGCAACAGCACATAGCAAATGCTTATTTATCATAGTAAAGTCAATTATTTATCTGTTTGTACCGCAAAGTTACGATTTTACAATCAATCTATCCCGTTTTTGTCGCCAAATAATGATTATCTCAACTATTTTGGCTAATTTTGTAGTACAATTCAGCAGAGAAATTTATTCATGACATCAACTAGATACAAGAAAAGTGCTAAACGCAAGAGAAGTTCAGCATTTAGAAATATATTTTCAACAGCAGTAACTATTGCCATCGCTTATGCAGGCTATAATGCAGTCGCTTGCGGAAATAGCAGTAATACAAGTAGTAACAGCAATGCAGTTACCAATCAAAATGTAGAGCAACAAGAGCAAATTGACTTGTTTAAGGTAATAACATCTAAGGATTTACCTCAAGAAATGCTAACGTACAAGGGCATGAAAATATCCTACAATCCACAACTGCACATCCCAAATTACGTTGTCTGGGAATTGACTAGAGATGAAGTCCATGGCACTGTTTCGCGTAAAGGCAAAAAGTTCCAGGCTGACCCCAATGTCAAAGGTTGTCCTGATACTTACGATTACTCCAACTCCGGCTATGACCGTGGCCACATGGCACCGGCGGGTGATATGAAATGGGATGAAACTGCAATGATTGAGTCTCACTATATGACAAATATTTGCCCGCAAGCCAACGACTTAAACGCCGGCTCTTGGAAGTCTCTAGAGGAAAAATGTCGAGTTTGGGCTGAGGTTGACAGTGCTATCATCATCATTTGCGGACCTGTTCTCACCGACCAAATAACTGACTACATAGGCAAGTCCACAAAGGTTGCTGTTCCAAAAAGATTTTTCAAGGTAATCCTTTCACCATATGCAAATCCACCGCGTGCCATTGGATTCATTATGCCCAATAGCCATGTCGATGGAGGTATGCAACGAGCAGCCGTATCTGTAGACGAAGTTGAACGTGTTACAGGTTATGACTTCTTCTCTGAGCTACCGGATGATGTTGAAAATCAAGCAGAAAGCCAATGCAAGTTCAACTATTGGAGCAACTTACATTAAACAATAAATCACCAATCTAACGTTTTCAAAATTATTATGATGCCGTTAAACAATGATACAATCTGTGCAATCTCCACTCCACCGGGTGTGGGCGGTATTGCTGTAGCAAGAATTTCCGGACCTTCGGCTATTTCGATAGTTGACAAAATGTGGAAGGGCAAGTCTCTTAGCGCTGCTGATAGCCATACTGCCCACTTAGGTTCAATCATTGATGCGAACGGTAATCAATTAGACCAAGCCGTTGCCACAATCTTCCGAAACCCACGTTCATTCACCGGTGAAGATGTTGTAGAACTTTCAATACATGGTTCAAAATATATTCAGCAAGAACTTATTAATCAATTGATTAATAATGGATGTAAATTGGCCGAGCCCGGCGAATTTACAAGACGTGCATTTGCTAATGGTCGCATGGACTTAGCTGAAGCCGAAGCTGTTGCTGACGTTATTGCATCAACAACACGCGCTGCTCACCGCTTGGCAATCAGTCAGATGCGTGGTGACTTTTCTCGCAAGCTTAATTCTTTACATGATAATTTGCTGGACCTAGCATCACTGCTCGAACTCGAATTGGATTTCTCAGAAGAAGATGTAGAATTTGCTTCGCGCACCAAATTACTTGATATTGCAAAAGAAATTCAGCACGTAGTCACTTCTCTAGCTTCGAGTTTCGCGAAAGGAAGTGCTATAAAAGACGGCATACCCGTTGCCATTGTAGGTGATACTAACGCCGGAAAATCAACCCTTCTCAATACGTTGTTACATGATGACCGCGCAATTGTTAGTGATATACACGGCACCACTCGCGACACAATTGAAGACACTTTGGATATTAATGGCGTACTTTTCCGCTTGATTGATACAGCCGGCATTCGAGAAACCACTGATACAATTGAAGCCATGGGAATACAACGCACCATGCAACGCATTTCCTCTGCTCGCATAATCCTTTGGGTGATAGACGCAACTACCCCACAAGATGCCATTCTTGCGACCAAACAACGCATCATGTCATCAATGACTGAAGATCAAACAATACTCATCGCACTAAATAAGATAGACCTTTGCAATGATGTTAACCCCGTCAACCATTTATTTGACGGATTACAGACCATTCCCATTAGTGCTCGTGATAACATTGGTATTGAAGCACTTCAGG
Source organism: uncultured Bacteroides sp. (assembly GCA_964436925.1). Taxonomy (GTDB): domain Bacteria; phylum Bacteroidota; class Bacteroidia; order Bacteroidales; family Muribaculaceae; genus CAG-873. The sequence goes on from CAYTFG010000077.1 coordinate 10,145, forward strand.
ATGCCATGGTACAAATTTCAGGTGCAGCAAACATCAGTGCCGGAGATGTCATTGTCACAAACGCACGTCACTATGAAGCGCTCAACAATGCCGCACAATCCATAACGCGCGCAATACAAGGAATTTACGACAATATTTCCGGTGACTTTATAGCTCAAGATGTACGCGAAACACTCCATTACCTCTCCACCATCACCGGCAACATAACATCTAACGACAT
>CAYTFG010000078.1:0-4364 GCA_964436925.1 uncultured Bacteroides sp.
ATGGTGAAGATGATGATGGTTGTGTTGATGCACATCTCGAGGCTTTCGTTTTTTGTTTGGCGGTCAAAGCGGTCTTGTCGAAAGAAAAATATTTCGCGCTTTATTTGGTGAATCTCTTCATCGATTTGGTCCTCGGTCATTAGGTTAGGGTCAGTGTCACGGGGTAATCCCTCAATACGTTCAAATTTGGGTTTATTATCGTCAAGCGGAGGAATGGTAATTCGCGCCAATGAGTACGCTCTAGAGTCATCGTAGGGGTGTCGTCCGGTGTAGGCTTGATACATGTCGTCACAATAGGCGTTGTGCACCGGGTCGTCGTTGTACTGATTGAAATCGTCATCCATGATTTTCAAGTTATAAATAAAACGGGAGCAAGGCAAAGATGCCGGCGCTCCCGTTGTTGTATTTTGTAAAGTTATTGCTTATTATTCAGCTTTCTTTTCGGGGTTGATGTCAACGATTTCAACTTCGAAAACAAGAAGAGCGTTAGGACCGATGCCTACTTGAGGAGCACCTTGAGCACCATAGCCGAGGTTACCGGGGATGTAGAAAGTAGCTTTACCACCCTTAGCGAGGAGCTTAAGACCTTCACCGAAGCCGGGAACAACTTGAGTTGGGCGGAAGTTAGCAGCGCCACCGTGTTTTTCAGAATCGTCAAATACGGTACCGTCAGCGAGCTTACCAACATACTTAACTGAAACGATATCAGTGTCTTTAACCTTTTCGCCTTCGCCCGGGTTGTCAATCTTATAAGCAAGACCGGTAGAGCTAGACTTAACGGCAGAATCTTGTTTTTTCAATTTAGCGATGAAAGCTTCACCATCTTTTTTACCCTTGATAGCTTCAGGAGCGTTTTCGAGTTCTTGTTGGTGACGTTGTTCAGCGATTTGTTGGATGCGACCGCGGAGTTGTTGGAAAGCAGCTTGGTCTTCATCGAGAGTTGTAGCAGAGTCGCCAAGGAAGACATTCTTGAAGTTGTCCATGATTTTAGCTTTGTCCACTTTAACGCCTTGTTCTTCCATCATCTTGATTTGGCTCATGATTTGCATACCAATTTGGATACCGCTGAGGAAGCCGTCGTTGGTGTCAGCACCAATGATGTATTGGATACCCTTAACGATTTCATCTTTAGAATATTGAGCTTGACGAGCAGAGTCCAAACGGTTGTAGTCGTTCAAAAGGTTACCACCGAAAGAGCGGCCAAAGTACAAAGAGATAGAGTCGTTGGTTTCTTTAGAGAAAGCCTCCGAAGCGTTTTCATCGGAAGATGATGCACTGTTGCAACTTGCAACGCCAACAAGCATAGCTAAAGCTGCGCTTGAGGCAATGAAAAATTTCTTCATAGATGTTTTTTTGTTTATTAAATGATATTGATTAAATTATTCTATAGGGTTGATTTATTGAGAGATAATGTCAATCAAGTTGATTTCAAAATCGAGCACTGCGTTGCCGGGGATAGCACCCGGAATGCCATCGCTACCATAGGCGAGGTTAGCGGGGATGTAAATGCGGTAAGAGCCGCCGGGTTTCATGAGTTGAAGAGCTTCGGTAAAACCGGGGACAAGACGGTTAACGTCCAGGTCGATGGGGCCGTCGGAGGTTTCGTCAAAAACGGAGCCGTCGCTGAAACGTCCGGTGTAGGTGAGTTTAACCTTGTCGGTGGCGGCGGGATTAGCGCCTTGACCTTCTTTGATGGTAACAAAAATAAGGCCTGAAGCGGTGGTCACAGCGCCTTTTTGAGCGGCAGCGTCTTTGAGGAACGCGTCTTGCGACTCTTGTGAGAGCTTTTCGGGGGCTCGGAGTGCTTTAATGGTTGAATTGATGTATTTGTCGGCATCCTCGGGAGTCATGCCGGTTTCTTGACCGTTGACGGCTTTAGCGAGGGCAGCCGAGAAGATGTTCATGTCAATGTCGAGGCCCACACTGCGCATACCATTGACCGAATTGCGGATATAAGCGCCAAAGACGGTAGCGGCGGCAGTGGAAACAGAGTCGACTTGAGCGGGAGAAAGTTTCCCGGGGTTAGCTGCACTCATTGTGGCACCAAGAGAAGGTGCCACAATGGCGAGCATTGCTATTATTAGAATCCTTAATCTCATTTAGAATGATTATTTGCCAACAACGGCGAGGAGCTCAACATCAAAGATGAGAGTAGAGTTAGGGCCGATGAGGTTACCGGCACCGTTAGGGCCGTAAGCAAGGTTAGAAGGGATGAAAAGGCGCCATTTAGAGCCTGCTTTCATCATTTGGAGAGCTTCAACCCATCCGGGGATAACTTGGTTAACGCCGAAAGTTGCGGGTTCGCCACGTTCAACGCTGCTGTCAAAGACGGTACCGTCGATTAATTTACCGGTGTAGTGAACAGTAACTTGGTCGTTAGCTGAGGGTTGAGCGCCGTTACCTTCGGCAAGTACTTCATATTGAAGGCCTGAAGGAGTAGTTTTAACTTCAACTCTTTGACCGTTTTCAGAGAGGAAAGCTTCGCCGGCTTTTTGGTTAACTTCGCCCATTTTTTCAGCTTCAGCGCGTTGCTTAGCTTCAAGTTCGGTGAAGTAAATGCGAATTTCTTCTTTAGCTTCGTCGTAGGTCATTTTGGGGGCAGCGCCTTCAAAAACAGCAGCAACACCGTCGGCAAAGTCTTTAACGTTGATAGAGTTGATGCCAGAAGCGCGGAAGTTGTTTCCCATACTGAGACCAAGAGCATAGCTGATGCGGTCTAAATCTGTGTTAGCCATAAATAATTTACTTTTATGTTTAGTTACTTCTTACTGTATAATAAAACACAAAGTTAGAGTAAATTCCACTCAATGATTATTAATATTTTAATAAAAAACATTAAAACACATTGCGACAGTGTGAAATAAAAGCGAAAGCCACCATTTTGGGGTGGTGGCTTTGGTTAAAAAACGGGTTGATTAGTCAGTAATAGGTTCCAATTGCACGGTGAAGTGCCTCATCAGCTCGGCTTCCCAGGTAATGCGATAACCGTGGTTGATGGAGTCGCGACGGTCAAAGACGTTTTTGAGGGCAACGGCGATAACATCCATGTGGTTATCGGTGTAGGTGCGTCGAGGGATGGCGAGACGCAGGAGGTCAAGACCTCCAAATCGGTTTTCGCGTGTTACGGGGTCACGGTCAGCAAGAATATACCCGATTTCGCAGCCACGAATACCGGCTTCGCGGTAAAGCTCAATCGTGAGTGTTTGTGCGGGGAATTCTTCTTTAGGCACTTTTGTGAGGATGCGACGAGCGTCGATAAATAGGGCGTGACCGCCAACGGGGCGCTGGTAGGGGACACCAAATTCGTCAAGACGTTTGGCGAGGTATTCAACTTGGTGAATGCGCGTGTTGATGTTGTCAAATTCGGTGTTTTCGTCGAGACCAACGGCGAGCGCTTCCATGTCGCGACCGTTCATACCGCCGTAAGTGAGATAGCCTTCAAAGGGGATGCAGAACGCTTTGGCGCCGTCATACCAATCTTCGTGACGAGTGGCGATGAATCCGCCCATGTTGACGAGACCGTCTTTTTTGGCAGACATTGTCATGCCGTCGGCGAGGTCAAACTGTTCGCGAACGATTTCTTTGATAGTCTTGTCGGCGTATCCTTTTTCGCGCATCTTAATGAAATAAGCATTCTCAACGCAACGAGCTGAGTCATAGATGACACGTTTGTTGTACTTGTCGGCAACGCGGCGTATGTCGCGAAGGTTTTGCATAGAAACCGGTTGGCCGCCGGCGGTGTTGTTAGTGATAGTGATGATGATAAATGGCACTTTATCAGCGCTTTCGCTAAGCACTTTTTCCAGCTTGGCGATGTCGACCGAGCCCTTGAACGGGTGTTCCAGTTGGGTGTCTTTAGCTTCATCAATTGTGCAGTCAACAGCGAAAGCTTTTCGAGACTCGATGTGGCCTTTGGTAGTGTCAAAGTGAGAGTTACCGGGCACGATGTCACCGGGCTTTATGAGTGCCGAAAATAGGACGTTTTCAGCGGCACGGCCTTGGTGTGTGGGGATAACATACTCAAAACCGGTGAGACGAGTGATAGTGTCTTTGAGGTGGAAGAAAGAGCGAGCACCGGCATAGCTCTCGTCGCCCATCATCATAGCTGCCCATTGGCGGTCGCTCATCGCGCCTGTGCCGGAGTCGGTGAGGCAGTCAATATACACTTGTTCAGCGGGGAGTTGAAAGACGTTGTAGTGAGCGTCTTTAATCCATTTCTCGCGTTCTTCGCGAGTACTCTTTCTGATAGGCTCAATCATCTTGATGCGCCATGATTCAGCAAAAGGTAGTTCCATAATATTGTTTAAGTATAGTGTTGAGTAAAATGATATTAGCAATGCAAATATACAAAATATTTGCGGTTT
>CAYTFG010000078.1:4464-5862 GCA_964436925.1 uncultured Bacteroides sp.
CTATTCCATGTTTGCGATATTAATTACAGCGCAAATATACTGCTTTTTCTGAAATGTGCAGTAGTTTTGCGCTAAAAAATTGAGGCTGTGCCATTTTGAAGTGACACAGCCTCTTTAGAGATTAGTTAAGGAGTATACTTATTCGGTGCCAATACATTATCGCTGCTAGTAAAGAAAAGCATATAGCAAATATGATTTTCCCGGAATTTTTTTTTTCATAAATGAAATATTGAACAATCAGCGCTATTAATACTATTATCGCTAAGATATTTAATATAATAGCACTTTTTGCCGGAGATAGGATGGAGGCCACAAAATTTAACCCCAGCCATATTATTAGACCTATAGTTCTTATTAAAGAAATGTTTTTTGTTTTAGCGTTTGTCTCCATATGTTATCAGGTTTTAGTGGGTGGGAAAATTGTGTTTTGAGAAGTACTTCTGTCGCGAATTTAGCATAATTAATGTAAAATGCAAAAAAAAACAGCAAGTTATACTCAAATATTAACCAATATTAACGCAAAACCTGACGGCTTATCGGAGAGAGTTTTACGCAATGGAAATGAGCTTAATTTCAAAGATGAGCGTTGAGTTTCCGGGGATTTCGCTGTCGCCACGTGGGCCGTAGCCAAGCGATGATGGGATGTAGACTTCCCAGTGGTCGCCTGTGTGCATAGCCATGAGGGCGATTTGGAATCCCGAGATGAGGTCTTTTACCCTAAAAGCTTCCGGGACATTACGGTCAAAAGAGTTGTCAAAAACGCGGCCGTTAATGAGGGTGCCTTTGTAGTGGCAGGTGACTACCGAAAATGGTTTTACTTCGCCTTGACCGTTACCGGATTCGATGACTTTGTAATAAACGCCGCTGTGAAGAGGTTGTACGCCTTCAGCGTTTTTGATGTCTTCAAGAAATTGGATGTTGCGCTTTTTGTAATCTTCTTTTTTGCTCATAATGTATTGTAAATAATGCGGTTATCTTGATTGAGAGTGAAAGAGGTCAATGTAATAATTTACATAGTCATCCATATTGAAACGGCTTTCAATGAACGGACGTGTATTTGCTGCCATTGAGGCGAGTTTGGTGCGGTCGTTGTAGAAACCGATAATGCTGTCGGCTAGAGCTTTGGCATCGTTAGGGGCAACAAGTTCGCCGGTTTTGCCGGGGATGATGAGGTCACGAGCTCCGGGGATGTCAGTGACGATGCATGGCACGCCACAGGCTTGGGCTTCACGCACAACACGAGGTGAAGCGTCGCGTGTGGAGCTGAGCACATACAAGTCGTGGGAGGGGATGAAGTACACGGCATCTTTGCGGTTGCCGAGGAATGTTACCGATGCAGGAGCTGACTCCATATCTTCCTTGCCGGCTTCGCCAATGACGGTTAGCGTAATGGGCTTG
>CAYTFG010000078.1:5962-9879 GCA_964436925.1 uncultured Bacteroides sp.
GTAATTGGTAGGGTCAGAGCGGTGCACTTTGGCTTGTGTGCCGCGATAACCTATGTTGTTGACTTTCAGGCCCAGCGAGGCGATGAGCATATTAGACAATCCTGATGTGCTTGGCGAGTAAGTGACGTCAATATCAAGCGATTTCATCAATTTGCGGTAGTCCTTAATCGCAGCCCACGAAACTTTAGAAGTGATGGGCGAGGTCTCGTATTTTTCGCCGGGGCCGGCAATAAACACGTTTATGTCACTGCATTTGTCCACTCTTTCGAGCATCATGCGTGTGACTTTATCGAGCGCATCGTTTGGTACTAGTACGTTCATTTTTTGTGCGTTAAATTGTAATATTGTCGGATGCTGTCAGCGAGAGCTTCAGCATTGCCGGGGTCAATGAGAGTGCCTGATGCAGAGTTGTTTAGAGCTTCGGGTTGCGCACCATTGTTGGTGGTAACGACGTAAGTGCCACAGGCGATGCAGTCGTTGATGCGTGCGGTTGACAGCATTGGCGTTATCGCGGGAATTACAGCTACTGAAGCTTTTGCGAGGAGCTCACCCATATCATCCACGTCGCCCGGCCACTTGATGTTTTTGGCGTTGAGGCTGTAGCGGGCGTACTTGACAATGGGCATAATTTTGGTGCTGTCGGCAGTGCCGGGGATGTGAAGCTCCACGGGAATATCTGTGAGCTTTTCCATCGCATCAATGGCTGTAACCAACCCGTTTTCGCGAGTCAATTCGTCGTAAAACAGCACAACAAAACTGTCCGAGGTTTTGTCGCAAGTCTTTGAGTAAGTGAAGCAGCTGCTGTCAACAGTCAATCTATTATCGCTAATGTTCGGCGCTAATTCTTTGAACTTGTTGAGGGCAAAAGTTGAGGGCAAAATAAAGCGGTCAACGTTTGCGAGAATGTCGCTTTCAGGCTTGGTAAATTGGGAGGGGAGAGCACTGACGTGGAGATAAACCTCGTTGGAGGTGTTTTCGCTCAACTGCTTGGCTTGGCAAGCGATTCCGGCGTCACTTAGGCGGTAAGTATTGATGGTCGTTGCTCCGGTCTTAATCAGTCGGGAAATGCTGAGTGTGGTGATGAAATCAGCGATGCCCATCAACGGCAGTTGGTGAGTGCGAAAGCCTTGATTGGCAAACTGTTGCTTGACAATTTTGCTGCGCGTGATGATGATGGGAGAAATTTCGTCATGAAATTGGCGAGAGCATTGACTGAGAATGGATTGGTTGATGTAGGACCATTTCTTGTCGGGAGTGATGTGGATTATGCTCATATCCGATTTTTTTTGAGGATGCGTCGAGCGAGATTGTAGGAAAGATAAGCCGATTGGTATTGGCGTTTTGCTATTTCAAAACCATCGTTTCCATCGAGATAACCGGCCTTAGCAATGTAAGAGCTGAAGAACGATGCGATGCCCTTGAATAGCGGAGTTAGGAAGCTGATTTTGCTTGAAGAACCTGCGATGATGCGACCTCTGATGCCCGCGTGGCGCGATTCCTTGGTGTTCAGTTCCTCGGGAGTCGTACAGCGGTAGTGGAGGATGTTGCCGTCAAGTTGAGCGGGGCGCAAAGAATCGGGGAAGATTACGCGTTCGCCCACGTCACGCAAGTTCCAGTTGGCGTAACGCTTGTTGAAAAGTCTAATTTGGTTGTCGGGAAACCATCCTGAGTGCTTAATGGGGTGACCGCAGTAATAGTTCAGGCGAGAAATTGAATATACGCGGTGCTTGAAGCCCTCATGTTTAAGCTTGATGATTTCGTTGCGAAGGGTGTCAGACAGGACTTCATCAGCGTCGAGCGACAGCACATAGCGGAAGGTCGTCAATGACGTTGCATATTGTCGTTGCGAGCCGTAACCGTTGAAATGTCGTTGGGTGATTTTGCATTTATAGCGTTGGGCAATTTCGATAGTCTTGTCGGTAGAGAAAGAGTCTACCAAAATAATTTCATCGGCAACACCCACCAGCGAATTGAGGCACGCTTCAAGTCGTTCCTCTTCGTTTCGAGTTAGTACTGTTGCAGAGATGAAATTCATGTCCCTTCATTTTTTTGCAAAGATAGTGTTTTTATTTTAATTTGAGATAATGAAATTGTTCTTGCTTGTCCATTTTTTCGATTGCGTAGCGCAGAGCCGTCCTGGGCATTGAAGTAGCGTATGTGTCGAGGTAATTGCGTAGGAGGGCAATTGAGCGTTTTCCCATCTCGCGGAGCATCCATCCGGTGGCCTTGTGGATGAGCGATTCTTTGTCGTGGAGTAGGGTTGTGGCAATTTCGAGAGTAGGCTCAAAAGAGTTGTGGCGGATGTGGTAGAGCGTTGACACCATGGCTATGCGTCGCTGCCACATATTCGGTGAGTGGCTCAGCGAAGTCAGCAATTTGCGGTCACCTGTGGTGAATGTGTATTCGCCGATGATTTGCGGACATGACAAGTCGACAAGGTCCCAGTTGTTGATGTTTGTGGAATTGTCGATGTAGAATTTTGCAATTTCTTTGCGCGCGTCTCTATCTTTAGTTTTTTCATAACGTCGCACCAAGGCGATGAGGGCGGCGAACCGAAATTCGTGTGTCGGCTCGTTGAGCATCTCGCTGATGACACTCAGCGGAGCATCCCAATAGTCTTTGGAGATTTTGCGATTGTCGGGAACGGGCAGTCCTATGAAAATGTCGCCTTCGCCATATTCGTCTTTTCCGGTTTTGAAGAACGACGAGAGAATTTTTATTTTTTCGGGACGAGCGGCTTCGGTGAGCGACGTCTTCCATTTGTTTGTCATGGGCGTAATTTTTTATTCGGCTAAATTAGCAAATTTCAGCCAAAATTCCCGAACGGGACATCGGAAAAATCCAAAAAATCAATTCTCAGAGCCTTAAAAATGAAGTAATTTGCAATATTTCAATGTGTTAAATGTAAAAATTGCGTTTTTAACTTTTCGCCAACTAGAATGAAAGTTTAAAAACTCGTTACAATTGTTGCAAACTGTGAAATTTTGGTGGCATAGTCAAATTTCGTCACCCTTCAAAAATGTCGAGGCGAGATAATAGGGTAGGGGAGGGGTGATAGATTTGCAACTCAACACTAAAATTGCTAATTTTGTGAATATATCTAAAAAAGCGAATATGGTACTAAATTACATCTGGATAGCATTCTTTCTGATAGCGTTTGTCATTGCCGTTGGCGAAACAGTGTTCAACGGAAATCTGAGTATATGGAGCGACATCATGAATTCGTCGTTTACCTCGGCAGCTACAGCATTTGAAATATCGCTGGGATTGACCGGCGTTCTGTCGTTGTGGTTGGGCTTGATGAAGATAGGCGAACGAGCAGGTGTGATTAATTTCTTTGGACGGCTCATCAGTCCGTTGTTCTGTCGCTTGTTTCCCGAGATACCCAAAGGGCATCCTGCGATGGGCAGCATTTTTATGAATATATCGGCTAATATGCTTGGCCTCGATAATGCGGCGACACCGTTAGGCCTAAAAGCGATGAAAGAGCTGCAAGAGCTTAATCCTAAGAAGGATACTGCTTCCAATGCAATGATTATGTTCTTGGTGCTCAATGCTTCGGGTTTGTGCTTTATCCCGATTAGTATCATGATGTATCGCGCGCAGGCAGGTGCAGCGAATCCCACGGATGTTTTCTTGCCCATACTTTTGGCAACATTCATTTCGACGTTGGTGGGTATTATTGCATTGTGTATTAAGCAGAAAATCAGAATATTAGACCCTGTGTTGCTGTCTTGGATTGGCGCAATGATTGCTATTATCGGCGGCATCGTGACATTCTTTTCTCGTTTGCCACAAGAGAAAGTGCAGGTTTACTCGGGATTTGTTGCTAACTTTTTGTTATTCAGCGTTATAATACTGTTTATATTGGGCGGTTTGCGCAAGAAGATAAACATGTATGACGCATTTATCGAGGG
>CAYTFG010000079.1:0-9521 GCA_964436925.1 uncultured Bacteroides sp.
TTTTTCTTTCTTTTGTTGCTCCAAATTACAATTCGCGTTTCTTTTGCAATCTTTACAGCCACAACCGCATGACTCGTCTTTCGCTGTTAATTTCTTGATAAGTAGTATTATAGCGACGATGACTACGACTGCAACTATGACATATTGGACCGTTGTACTCATTCTGATTATTTCTTAGGTATTAAATCTTTTATTTGTCTAAATTCTTGAACAAAGTTGGGCGTGAACACATTTTTGTCAAGATTTTCCATCACATCCTCAATTTTCCAGAACTTACCTTCATCAATTTCCACCGGGTCAATCTTTGGTGCAAATTCATCAGCATCAACCTTTATATAGTAGGTATTGATAAGCTCTCTTTCGATGTCGCTCTGAAAAACGTAGCTCTTGATTTTTGTGGGCACAATCCCTGTGATGCCTAGCTCTTCGCGGCTCTCTCTCAATAGTGCCGTTTCCACGTCTTCACCATAGTCGATATGGCCACCCACTGCGGTATCCCATTTCCCCGGCTGAATATCCTTGGTCATGGCACGCTTTTGAAGATATATTTCACCATTATTTGAAAACACGTGCAAATGAACCACCGGGTGCAATATCATGCTCCCTGAGTGACATTCTCCGCGTGTCGCTTTCCCAATTGTATTACCCTCGGTGTCAACAATTGGAAATATCTCCATCTTATTTACTGATTTTTTTGAGGCTGTCATATAATTGTTGAGGTGTTAGTGTTGCAGGAAATTGCTCAAATGATAGGCGCATATCACATCCCGAGGCATAATTACTACAGCCATAGGCAGTTTTCCCTTTAATGATGTGTCCTGTGCCGCATTTGGGGCATTTTATTGCTTCAAGCGTCGTTATTTTCTCTTTTTTCTCGCGCGGTTTACGCTTTGCCTTTGGCTTTTCTTGCGCTTTCTCGCGCTCTTTTTCTTTTTCAATATTGATATGGCGAGGCGTATTATCGCTCAATACGGTAAATACAATTTGATTCACCATCTCTTTAAGTTCAGCTATAAATTCTGCCGGCGAATAATCTCCGCGTTCTATTCTGCGAAGCTTATTTTCCCAAATACCGGTCAATTTCGCGCTCTTGAGCAATTCTTCGTGAATGAGCGCTATCAAGTCGATTCCGGCTTGTGATGCCATGATATTTTTACGCTCACGATAGATATATCTGCGCTTAAACAATGTCTCTATAATTGCTGCTCGTGTTGAAGGTCGGCCTATACCGTTCTCTTTCATCGCGTCACGCAACTCGTCATCATCAACGGTCTTTCCTGCCGATTCCATTGCACGTAGCAATGTACCTTCTGTGTAATATTTGGGCGGTTGAGTTGTCTTCTTTTGCAATGCCGGTTCGTGAGGCCCTGATTCGCCGACAACCATCGGCGGAAGAATCTTATCTTCCGTGTTATTGTCATCGTTAGATGTGTTATCAGTGAATATTGTGCGCCATCCCGGCTCTACGATAACCTTACCGTTAGCTTTGAATTCTACACCGTTTACATTACCTAGCACTGTTGTCGCTTGGAATACGCAATCCGGGTAAAATGCTGCGATAAAACGTTGTGCAATAAGATGATACATCTTTCTCTCGTCACCAACGAGCACCGATGGGGATTGCCCTGTTGGGATAATCGCATGGTGGTCAGTTACTTTGGAATTATCAAATACCTTCTTTGACTTCGGTATCTTTTTACCCAATACCGGAGCTGTCAAATTTGCATACGGCGTCATTTGGCGCAATATGTCCGGTATTTTGGGATAAATATCCTCGCTCAAATATGTCGTATCAACACGCGGATAAGTGGTTACCTTCTTTTCATACAGTGACTGTATGAGCTTTAACGTGTCATCTGCGGTCCATCCCCAACGTTTGTTACATTCAACCTGTAGTGAGGTCAAGTCAAACAATCGTGGTGGCGCTTCTTTACCTTTTTTCTCGGTAACATCAGTGATTACCATGGGCTGTCCGCTGATTTTTGCCAATGCCGCATCGCCTTCTTCTGTCGTCTTAAATTTGCCGGCAGTAGAGTTGAAGGTTACATCCCGATACACGGTCTTTAATTCCCAATAATTCTCGGGAACAAAGTTGGCAATCTCTTGATGCCGTTTCACAATAAGCGCGAGGGTAGGGGTCTGTACTCTACCTATTGACAATACATTTCCCGGCGATGAATACTTCAACGAATACAATCGTGTCGCATTCATGCCTAGCAACCAGTCGCCTATAGCTCTCGATAACCCCGCATAATATAGATTGTCAAATTCCTTTTCGGGCTTTAATGCCTTAAAACCTTCTTTTATTGACTCATCGGTCAACGATGATATCCACAATCGTTTTACGGGGCAATGTATCTCTGCTTTCTGCATAACCCAGCGTTGTATGAGCTCTCCTTCCTGCCCGGCATCACCGCAGTTGATTACTTCGCTCGCTTGCGCTATCAATTCTTTTATCACGTTGAATTGGCGCTTTATGCCTTCATCGTCTATAACTTTGATTCCAAACTTTTGCGGTATCATTGGCAATGCTCCCAGCGACCAACGTTTCCACAAGTCGGTGTAATCATTCGGTTCCTTCAATCCACACAGATGCCCATAGGTCCACGTTACCTTATAAGGACAGTTCTCACCACCCTCATAATGTCCGTCCCTACGCACATTCGCGCCAAGTATTGATGCTATATCCTTGGCTACACTCGGTTTCTCAGTTATGCAGAGTATCACTCTTTTATACTATTTATTCTTATATTCTGTCTTATATTCTCCATATATTGAACGCAAGGTGAATGTAAAATCACTCTTGTCGTTCATCTTTGGAAAGTCAACTTCGAGATGTATCTCTCCGCTATCTTCCCATTGAAAGTATCTTTTAAAGTCTATGCCATCAATGTCGGTCGCCTTGTAGGTCTTTGTACCTTGGGTTATGCTTGCCCAGTCTATGCGATTTGACACATGTGGCTGTCCTTTAATTATGCAATACACGCGAGTTACATCATCTCTAAAGTCTACACTCTCGATTTGAATTGCTATCGCCTTACTAACCTGCTTTGTGTTCGGTGCCAATGGCCCTCCCATTATGATATATGCCTTTGCAGGTAAACATGATATTACTATAAATGCGAATAAAATAAATAAACTGCGCTTCATCTTGTTGTTTTATTTAAGATTAAAATAGGGGGATTGGTTATCATCCCCCGATATTTAATGTCAATTATGTCGTTCTTATTTGCTATTAGCTCTTAGCTTCTGTTTTGCCTCGTTCCACAACTCATCCATTTCCTCAAGCGTCATCTCGTTAAGCTTGCGCCCTTTGAGCTTTGCCTGCTCTTCAATGTAGTTAAATCGTGATATAAACTTGGCATTTGTGCGCTCCAGCGCATTCTCAGGGTTTACTTTATATAAACGTGCTGCGTTGATGATGCTGAACATCAAGTCCCCGATTTCTTCCTCAATGTGGTCTTGGACATTCTCTCCAACGGCCTCTTTGACTTCATTCAATTCCTCGTTGACTTTATCCCACACATCTTCTTTCTTCTCCCAGTCAAAGCCTATATTTGCCGCTTTTTCTTGCACGCGATAAGCTTTTATAACTGCGGGTAACGCCTTCGGCACGCCCGACAGCACTGTCTTGTTTCCGCCCTTTTCTTTTAGCTTAATCTGCTCCCAGTTAGTCTCTACATCGTGTGAGTTACTAACCGCTACATCCCCAAATACATGGGGATGGCGGAAGATTAATTTCTTATTTAATGCGTCAGCAACATCAGCAATATCAAACTCGCCCTTTTCATCTGCGATTTTTGAATAGAACAGAATGTGCAACAACACATCGCCGAGTTCTTTCTTTATATCCGGTTGATCCTCGTTCAACAACGCTTGGCTCAACTCATACACTTCTTCGATTGTATTGGTGCGCAGGCTTTCATTTGTCTGCTTTCTATCCCATGGGCATTGCACACGCAGTATATTCAGCGTGTCTATCACTCTGCCCAATGCTTCTATTTGTTCCTGACGTGAATGTGACATATCTTTTTATTCTTATTTAGCTGAATAGGTTTCCAGTCCATTATTTAGCCAGTTCACAAAGTTATCTACGTCTTCATTATAAACTTGAGCTTCTCCCATTGGATTACCCTCGTTATCTAATATCACATAATAAGGTTGTGAGTTGGTGCTGAATTTATGACGTTGCAAGTAACTCCACTTCTCTCCGATTGTCTCGATTGTGATGTTCTTGCCATTTTCTTTAACGCTATAGGGCTTGCTTAGTTCAGTCTTGTCGTCAACCATTAATTTGATGAGCACAAAATTGCCCTCAATGATTTCACGCACTTGCGGTGTATCAAATACCGCACCTTCCATCTTGCGACAGTTTACACACGCAAAGCCTGAGAAATCTACCAATACCGGCATATGATTTTCTTCAGCATATTTCATACCTTCATCATAATCATCAAATTCACGGAACACGCCGCCATACAAGTTGAAATCTTGTGTGCTCAACGGTGGTGCAAATGCGCTGATACTCTTCAATGGTGCGCCCCACAATCCCGGAATCAAATACATCGCAAACGATAGTGAAAACAATGCTAAGAAAAATCTTGGCACTGACACGCTCTTGAGCTCTGAATCATGTGAAAATCTGAGCTTGCCCAGCAAATACATACCTAGCAAGATAAACAATACTATCCATAGGCTGATAAATACTTCGCGGTCGAGAATGTGCCATCCGTATGCCAAGTCAGCTACTGACAAGAACTTCAATGACAACACAAGTTCCAAGAAACCTAGAACAACCTTCACTGAGTTCAACCAACCTCCCGATTTAGGCATTCCCTTAAGTAATGACGGGAAGAACGCTATCAATGAGAAGGGTAGGGCAAGACCTAGGGCAAAACCGCCCATTCCTAAAGCCGGTCCTGAAATATTACCCTGTGATGCTGCTTCTACAAGTAATGTACCGATGATGGGACCTGTACATGAGAATGATACTAGCACGAGTGTGAAAGCCATGAAGAAGATTGACAACAATCCCGTTGTGCTTTCTGCTTTATTATCAATGCTGTTTGACCATTTTGACGGCAATTTAATGTCAAATGCGCCAAAAAACGATATCGCAAAAATAACCAATATCGCAAAGAATATCAAGTTGAAAAATGCACTTGTTGCCAAGTCATTCAACTTCCCTGCACCAAATATTATTGTGATGGCCAATCCCAATACCACATATATTACTATGATGCTGATTCCGTATGTCAACGCATCTGCAATTGATTTTGACTTCGCTGTTCCCTTTTTCAAGAAGAAGCTCATTGTCATTGGTATCATCGGCCACACACACGGCGTCAATAGCGCTGCCAAGCCGCCCAAAAATCCCCACAACATGATTGACCACCATGTCGTTGTTGAACTGTTTGCCGCTACATTATCATTAGCAATTAGCACTTCTACCGGATTCCACCATTTTGAACCGCCTTCAGTCTCTTCGCTGATTTGTTCCGGCTTTGTTGGCTCAGCTACAGCTTCACTTGTTGTATCAGAAGCCACCGGTGTGCCCACAGTCAAGTCAAACGGCTCCTTTGTCGGAGGTATGCACGCTTGGTCATTGCAACCTTGATAACGCACATAGCCGCTTATCTTGCCACCTTGGCCCACTAGCTTAAAATGCTGCGTGAATTCAATGCTGTTTTCCCACCATCCCAAGGTTAGATTCAGCACTTTATCCACGTGCTTCTCTGCTGCTTGGGCTGGCGTTACATCTCCCACTAGTTGTACGCCCGGCTCTGCTTCTATTTTAAATGTCGTTGGAACCGGAGTCACTGTATTTTCGATTTCGGGCATCGTCATGTCATATAAGTGCCATCCGGCATCTATTGTGGCATGCCATGTAATTACCCCCTCGGTATCATTACTATATGACACCGTTGTCGTCCATTTTATAGGCTCTATTGCATGTAGGATATTGAGTGACCCCAACACCATCAATGCTACCAGCGATATAAGATATCTTTTCATATTTAAAATTTGGAATATTATTGAATGATTGGCGAGAATTTGATTTTGTTAGACCACTTGAATTTCCAAGTCAATCATCATCATTTTCTCTCTATTATTTCTTCTTGTATTCAGGCACCGCAACGCTGATGTTCTCCTTCTTTGGTGGCATACATGTTTGATCGTTACAACCCATATATGTTATTGTTGCTTGAACCTTAGCTTCTTTTTTCTTGGTCACTTTGAATTTTTGTGCAAACGATACATTCTTTTCCCAATAAGTCAAAGTCATACCGAAGATATCATCTTTACGGCTTATTGGAGTGGTTGATGCTGTTACTTTCCCAACTAGCTTAATACCTGTGCTCGCACTTAAATCAAATGATGTTGACTTTGGACCTCCTTCTGGTATGTCCATGCCATATAGATGCCATCCCTCTCCGATTATGGCTTTAAATGTTACTACCCCCTCTGTCTTGCTTGTCATTTTTACCGTCGTGCGCCACTTTATGGGGTTAGGTTGTTGCGCCTGCACTGTGATTATGGCCATGAAGGCTACTAGAAGTAAAGCAATAATTTTTTTCATAATTGACGACCGTCTAAAAGTGTTGAATTTTTTTTAATCTTACTGCAAAGTTACTAAACACGTCGATTAAAATAAAGAGATAGTCAACTTTTTTTGCTCTCAGCACGTAATATTGTGCAATTTCCAAAAAAAATGCGTATCTTTGCATTCAGTTTTTAATTAAATCAACATTATCTCTATAATGGACGCCAACAAAGTACTTTACATTTCTCAAGAAATCACTCCATACCTTTCATCATCACCACTGGCTAAATTGGGTCAAGAGTTACCGCAATACATTCAAGAAAAAGGCTTCGAAGTGAGAACTTTCATGCCTAAATATGGTTGCATTAATGAACGACGCAATCAATTGCACGAGGTTATTAGATTGTCAGGTCTTAACATCATTATCGATGATACTGATCACCCCTTGATTATCAAGGTCGCTACTTTGCAGGCTGCTCGCATGCAAGTCTACTTTATTGATAATGATGATTATTTCCAACGTCATGCCGATGCCGGTTTGGAAATTGACACCCGCCCCGCCGATAATGATGAACGCATCATGTTCTTCGTTCGCGGTGTCGTTGAAACTGTCAAGAAACTTCGTTGGGTCCCCACTATCGTTCACTGCCAAGGTTGGGTTGGCGCTCTCGCTCCTATCTACCTCAAACGTTTCTATCACGAAGACCCCGCTTTCTCCGACGCTAAAATCGTCTATTCTCTCCTTGATTCCGATTTCCAGGGTACTTTAGACCCTCGAATGGTGGAAAAACTCAAAATGGAAGGTTTTACTGATGAAGATTTGAACTCTCTTCTTGGCGGTGACGTTGATTTTGTAAAACTCAATAAACTTGCCATCGACTTCTCCGATGCCGTTGTTCAAGCTTCTGCTAATGTTAATCCTGAGCTCGTTGAATACGCTAAAGCTTCCGGTAAACCATTTATGGATTTCCCCGGCGATGATAACTTCATTGACGCTTACGCTCAATTCTACAACGCCCTCTAATATTTAAGACTTACATATATACTTATCTTTTATGAAATTACTACCACTTCTATCTTGCGCTGCTGTCCTCGGCTTTTCTGTAGCATCTTGTGAGGACGCTTCAACTATAGGTAGTTCTATTATACAGGATTCCATTGAAATCTATGTCGATTCCACTTTTACTGTAACCGGTCAAACCGTTGAAAACAACGATGTGCAATCTCGCACAATCACTCAACTTATCGGTATTCTCGATTCCAAAGAATACGGTTACATCAAAAGCGATGTCGTTACTCAATTCATGCCTTCTAACTCTCTCGTTACCGATGGCGTTTCTATCGACGATATCGACTCCCTTAAACTTTTAATGGCTATCCCAACCGGCGCCTTTGTTGGTGACTCTGTTGTCCCTATGGGCCTTAACGTTTACCGCCTCAACAAACAACTCCCTTCTCCCATTTACAGCAGCTTTGACCCTCAAGGCTACTACTCTAAAGGCGACAAACTAGGCTCTAAAATTTACAACATCACCGCCCTCAGCGACAGCTCTCAGCTCGACCTCAGCGGTTATCGCCAAGTGGCCGTTGACCTCCCTCTTTCACTCGCCCGCGAATTCTATCAAAAATTCCTCGATAGCCCCGAAACTTATCAATCTCCTTCTGCTTTCGCTCAATTCTTCCCCGGAATTTACATCGAAAACAGCTACGGTAGCGGTCGTATCATGCGCGTCAGCCAAATGGTCATGAGCATGTATTACCACCAACACACCACCAGCGAATCTACCGGCAATGACACTATCATCAGCAACACCGGTAACTACTTCGCCGTTACACCCGAAATTGTTACTAACAACAATATCCAACTCAACATCTCCGACAATGTCAAGAACATGGTTGCCGCAGGTGACAAAATCATCCTCGCTCCTGCCGGTCTTGATGTCGAAATCAAATTCCCCGGTCGCGAAATTGTTGAAAAATACAAAGCTAACCGCAGCTTAGCTTCTGTTATCAACACCCTTAGCTTCGTTCTCCCTGCTTCAACCATCGAAAACAGCTACGGCATTGAGACACCTCCTTCACTCCTCATGGTCTTGAAGTCAAAAAAAGCTAGCTTCTTTGCCAACAACGAGCTCACCGACGATGTTACATCATTCACCGCCAGCTACGACAGCGATTCAGGTACCTACACCTTCAGCGGTATGCGTGACTACATTATCGACCTCCTCTCCAAAGACACAATCACCGATGACGACGTAACTTTCACCCTCACTCCCGTGTACATCGTTACCGAATCATCCTCAAGTAGCTCATCATCATCCTACTACTATTACTACTATTACGGTTACTCAAGTTCAACGACTACATACACCACGTCTATTATTCCTTACATCTCCGCTCCGGTGATGACAAAATTAGACCTGGATAATGCAAAAATTTATTTCACATTTAGTAAACAATCCGTAAGTTATTAGTAACTTTGCACTACGTTTACATCAAGCCGCAATAGCTCAGTCGGTAGAGCATTTCATTCGTAACGAAAAGGTCCCGGGTTCGAGCCCCGGTCGCGGCTCAACAAGAAAAATCAAATTCCACTAAAGCTGACCATCATCGGTCAGCTTTTAGTTTACAATTAAGAATATGCCTAAATCATGTCATAACATCACACCTCGCTCTTCTTTTCGCGGTTATGCCCTCGGCTGCATCGCATCTTGCGCCTACGGCCTTAATCCACTCTTCGCAAAACCACTCTACGCCCTCGGCCTTGACGTATCCTCAGTCCTATTCTATCGCTACACCCTCGCATCAACCATCCTCGCCATTATCATTGCTATTCGACACGATAGTTTCAAAATCCCTCGCAAATCCCTCATCCCCATGATTTCTTGCGGCATCCTCTTCGCCGCCTCCTCAATTACCCTCTTTGCCAGCTACCAATACATGGACGTCGGTATCGCCTCAACAATCCTTTACATTA
>CAYTFG010000080.1:0-9382 GCA_964436925.1 uncultured Bacteroides sp.
AATACAAAAATAATAAGGCGCTGAGCTGAATGCCCGGCGCCTTTTATTTTTATATCAAAACGGTTATTAATCAACCTTACTTAAATCGTGGCCCATAGAATGTTTCTTGGTGCGCATATAGAAAATGTTGTAGTCGTTAGGCTCCATTTCGATGTGCACATTTTCAACGACTTCCAATCCGTAACCTTCAAGGCCTATGCGCTTGATAGGGTTATTGGTCATTAGGCGCATTTTCTTGATGCCAAGGAGGTTGAGGATTTGAGCACCAACACCATAATCACGTTCGTCAGCTTTATGTCCGAGGTGAATATTAGCTTCTACCGTGTCCATTCCTTCTTCTTGCAGCTTATATGCGCGTATTTTGTCCATCAAGCCGATACCTCTGCCCTCTTGATTGAGATAAACGACAGCACCGCGACCTTCAGCTTCAATCATCTGCATTGCCTTGTGGAGTTGCTCGCCACAATCACAGCGTTTAGAGGCGAATATATCGCCGGTAGCGCATGATGAGTGTACACGTACAAGAACAGGCTCATCGGTGCTCACATCGCCTTTAATGATGGCGATGTGCTCTAATCCGTTGCTCTTTTGACGGAAAGGAATCAAGCGGAAATGGCCATAAGCGGTGGGCATATCAACTTCAACACCCATTTCGACAGTGGCTTCCTTGTGGAGACGATAAGAAATGAGGTCGGCAATAGATACCAATTTGAGCCCCCATTCATCAGCACGCTTGCGAAGCTCGGGAAGACGCGCCATAGTTCCGTCTTCGTTCATGATTTCCATGAGTGCAGCAGCAGGTTGTAATCCTGCCAAACGAGCGAGGTCTACGGCAGCTTCAGTGTGGCCTGAACGGCGCAAAACGCCTTGGTCTTGGGCATATAGCGGATTGATGTGGCCCGGGCGGCCAAATGTTTCGGGAGTGGAATTGGGGTCAGCCAAAGCGCGTATTGTAGCGCAACGGTCGTTGACAGAAACACCGGTTGTACAGCCTTCGAGTTTATCAACTGTAACTGTGAACGGCGTTCCGAGCATAGATGTGTTATCCTCTACCTGATGAGCGAGATTGAGCTCACGGCAACGAGAGATTGTGATGGGGACACAGAGAACACCACGAGCATTTTTAAGCATAAAATTTACTTGCTCAGGCGTGATTTTTTCGGCTGCGACGATGATGTCACCTTCATTTTCACGATCTTCATCATCTACCACTACAATCATCTTACCCTCACGAAAATCAGCGATTGCATCTTCAATTGA
Source organism: uncultured Bacteroides sp. (assembly GCA_964436925.1). Classification (GTDB taxonomy): domain Bacteria; phylum Bacteroidota; class Bacteroidia; order Bacteroidales; family Muribaculaceae; genus CAG-873. The sequence continues at coordinate 1,261 of CAYTFG010000080.1, forward strand.
ATCAAGCTTTATCTTATCCATCATATTCATTATTTGAGGTTAGAGAGTTATTGTTATATATTTCTTTCAACTTGGTTATTACTTCAGCTATTTGTGGGAGAGCTTTATAAGTGATGTCAAATGGGATTTCATTCAAGAAATTAATCACGTGGGCATCACGAGAATTGGAGAGATAATCAATGAGCGTATTCACTTCATTTACCAGCTCTTGACGAGCCGACCCTGTCTTAATTCTTGCCAACAAGCGCGCATATCGTGGTTTCGCATTAATCTCTGACAGATAAGCTTTAATGTTATCATAGAGAGCATCAAGTTTGGCGATAGCTTCGGGTGTCTCAACCTCGTTCATAATCACCTCTTTGAGTTCAAGCGAACGTTTCATCTTCTTACCTAACAATTTATTGAAGAAATTGATGTAGGCATCAATGTTAAATACTGCTGAATCGCCAACGGCTTTATATGTGAAGAATATACCCAGTGGAAGCAAAACCGCAGATGACAACCACATACCTTGCCACACCTGCCAGTGGCCTTCACGAGCCATTTTAAAGCCCGTATTATCGATGATATAGTAGATAATGAAGAGGATTACCGAAACGACCAACGGCGTACCTATACCGCCCTTACGAATGATTGCGCCAAGTGGAGCACCGATAAAGAAGAAAATGAGGCACGCAAATGACAATTTGAATTTCTTCTGCATCTCTATGTCGTGGATACGCATCGAACGCGCTTGGTCCAACAAAGCCGCACTCTTAAACTCGAAATCTTGGCGTTGACGTTGTGCCTTGACAAGAGCTTGGTTGATGTAAGTCTTTGCATATCCCGGTGTCGGAGCGGCAAAAAGTGAGTCAATATCGATGGGCTTAGTCACGGTCACTTGTTCCACTTTGTGACGTTCTTGTTTGCCGTCAATGTAGGAATAGCGATAGTACGGAATATCCATATAAGGTTGCTCCTTGATTTCTTTACCATAAATATCGCCGATGCTGTCAACAATTTGGCTGATAGAGTCAATTGAGTGTCGAAGTTCGGTAATGTTTTGGCCAACGTATTGGCTACGCATTCCGCTCTCGTCCATACGGTTAAAATTGGCATCAAACGGTATATATATTTCCTTGTCAATAAAACTTTCGCGACGGAACGGCATATAGCGCTGAGTGCTGGCGCCTAATGAGTTGTCTCTAAGATTTTCAAATTGTTCTCCCTTGTAAAGCTTCAAGAAAAGGTGGGTTTTATCCTCGGTAAAGCTCAAGTGGCCTGAGTCACTGAGGATTATACGCGAATTATCAAAGCCTTTCGATACGTCATAGATAATCATATCATACAACATACCCGAATCAGGATTTTTCTTGCTGATAAATAGATTTATGCCGGGAATTTGGTCATAAAAAGCTCCTTCAGGGATTTCAACTTCCGGCTTTGTTTGACGCATTGAGAACATGAGCGTCCACATTTTGGTCTGCGAAACCGGCAACACGTTGTTTTGGAAGAAAAATGCGCCGATTGAGACTAATGTCATTAGAACTATGAGAGGACGCATAACGCGGAACAGTGATATTCCCGAAGCCTTCATTGCCGTTAGCTCAAACTTCTCGCCAAGATTGCCAAACGTCATGAGCGAAGCAAGCAAGACAGCCAGCGGGAGTGCTGTTGGCACCATTGATAAGGCCGCGTAGAAGAATAGTTCGCCAATAACGCGTATTCCCAGGCCCTTCCCCACCAAGTCGTCAAGGAACTTCCACAAGAATTGCATGAGGACGATGAACAAGCATATAAAGAATGTCATCACTAACAACGGGACAAACCGTTGCAGCATAAATGTATATAGTCTCTTAATTCCGAGCATCAATTAATCTTATTATTCTAAGATGCAAAGGTAATGAAAGTTTTTTAATAAATAAAAAAATTACCGCAAGCATGTCACGAATGACAGCCTGCGGTAATAGTATTTTTAGTCTATGGATTGACTAGTACTCTAATTTAAAGTCATCAAGCCACATTGTTGATTTACCACCGATAAATGTATCGCCTTGCCATGATGCTGAGCAAGTGAGCACGATGTATGATGGTTTCACATTTGTGCGGTAATATTCCAATGGAATTGTGAACTTAATAAAGCCATCTGTTTGGTCAAACTTCAATTCGCCATAAGCAATCACATTGCTTGCAGTTTTGTCGAAGAATTGACTGCTTGCAGTCTTGACTACAACCGGGTAGCCATAAGATGCATCTGAAGATGAAAGAATATTTGTATCATCAAGAAGAGCAACATAGATGATACCTTGATCAAGTTCATCAGATGTTATTGAGCTGGCGCCTTTATAAGAAATGTTAGTTTGGTCGTATCTTACATAGCCTGTGAGAGCTGTAGGACGAGTGGTCCATGTACGTCCCCAACCTAATACACCGTCAGTACCATCAGTCGCCAAATATTGACCAACGAATATATTACCGGCTGCGAATTTACCGATAACTCCTAATCCAACGAATTGCGATTGAAGTTTAGCAGAATAATTGCCTCCATGTTTAACGTCTGAATCAGGCGATGTAACATTCTTATTCATCGTAATTGAACCGTGGTTACCTGAATCCCAGAATAGATTGCTTTCGCTACTTGTTGCCAAATAAGCACCCTTGCTATTTGTTGTCCAGCTTTCGAAGTCTGAGTTAGGCAATTGTGATTCTGAATCGGTTGTAACGGTCTTAATTTCGGTAGATGCAATATCACCTGCAACAGTAGTGTATTGATAAGTTGTACCGGCTTGAAGACCTGTAACAACTGCACTAAACTTGGTACCTTCAGCGATTACGCGCTTACGAGCAGATGTTGATGAGCTTGCAATGGTGCCCTTAACATAAGTCCAAGCCGATTCGCCAAGCTTACGATAATTGAAACCTACTTCATCGCCGTCATATTCTTTAACTACTGTACCTTCAAGTGTCGCTTTATTTGTCCAAACAGTATTTTCGTCAACTTCAAGTGTACGGGTGATAGCAGCGCTGACAACGATGTGAAGTGTAGCCTCTGAAGACTTGCCGTTTGCATCGGTAACGCTAACTTCGATTGAGTAATCGCCGTCCGACAAAGCATCCAACAGAGCCGATTCGAAGTTAATCTTCATTGTGGCAACATCGTTGCTCTCGTCATAATTATATGTTGCGTTGATACCTGCATTAGCGAGAGACGTGCGGAAAGCGTCTGACATTGAAATAAAGTCAAACGACTTGTCATCAACTCCTGACAAAGTTATATTTTCAGGAAGTTCAACAGTCACATTCTTCATCGCTGCTGATGTAGAAATCCACACTGAATGACGGCCTACTGTGCCACTTGAACCATAAACAGGTGAATTGATATCAAAATTATAACCTTGGATTTTCGGAGAGGTTGTAATCAAGATTTCGTCTTTCTTTTCAATTTCGCTCTCATCAATAACGATTTCCAAGTATGCACCACCCACTTCGGTTGAAACTGTAGAGCACTTAACATTGATGGTGTATTCGGTTGTGGGTTGCGGGTCTTCAATAACGCCCTCGCGCACATATGATTCACCGGCAATAGTTGTTGCTTCCAGTTTCCAGTGGAGATTCTTGTCAAATGAAGGAATCATGAAATAACCGCGGCGGCTATCACGGCCTTCCCATGTGAGTGAGCCGGCTTTGTGACCAACGGTCATTTTGTAATCCTTAATAACTGCGTCGATATCGTCGCTGTAATTTACCGAAACTGCTGAATTGGCGATACGACAAACCATGTCAACGTTTGATGTAGAACCGCTGGTCACTTCAAACGGTTGATAACCCTTGAAATAACGGTCTTCCCAAGATGCTGGAACGCTGTCACCGGTCCAAGCTTCAGCAACATATGTGCCTGCAGTTAATTTGATACCTTCTGAAGGAAGACTTGAAATGCCCTCATATTTACGGACGAGGCCTTTAGTGCTGGAAATCCAAATTACAGCGCTATCAGCAAGCTCTTGTGTAGTTGCAGCACGAGATTTTGCAGCTACTTTTATATCGGTGCTCACTGATGCTGACAGAACCACAGTTCCCTCGCCATCATAAGCTAAATCGTCGGCAAGACACCCGGTCATTGCCATAGCCATCAACAGTGATGACCCGATATATGTCAATTTATTTTTCATTTTCTATTAGCTTTTAAAACGGAGAACTTTAGTTAATTCGTTATTGTCATTATCAACTACTTTCAATGTGAATGTATGATATTCATTAGCTCCACATGGATAAAGTTTCAATAATGGAACAAGTTGTGACAAATCTATTGTTAGAGCGGTTTGATTTTTAACTTGGTCGTCAACCGGTAGATTAAATCCGGTATAAACTTCTGTCTTATCACCGGTATTTGCGAGGTCAAACTCAGTTGGCATACCAACTTGTCCGAGCGTTGTCATGAACGCCTCAACGTCAGATGTGATATAAACATACATATTTTGAATACCCTTTTCGGCAGCGATATCAACAACAACTTTCATCGTTTCAGTTACAGTGTTGTAGGTGTCGGTACCAAACACTACATTATCACTTGTAATAGTGATTAAGTTGGTTTCAGTACTTCCGCTACCACCTTGGCCGTCATCTCCTGAACTTGGGTCCTTACCTTCTCCGGGACGATCACCTGGAAGTGTTCCTTCTTCGCCACTTACGCTACCATTAACATCTTCATCATTGATTGTTGCATCAATGGTGATGCCATCTCCGGCTTCGATGTTACCGGTCTCATCGGGAATTGTACCATCTCCTGTCTTAACTACGAAGGTGATGATGCGGTGTTGACCTGCTTCAATATCGGTGAACACCTTTTGTAATTCTTCAACGTGTCCGTCAACGGTTCCGTGGAATGTTGCAATAAGAGTGTTTGTACCGGTCAACGGTTTGAAATATCCTTCACGTGTTTCGGTTGGAGTATAAACGAGCTCGCCACCTGTAGCATCGCCACACTTAACGGTCACTGTTACGTCATCGCCAAGAAGTGCCTTGAGCTGGTCGGAATATTCAACTGATACGTGGATATTTGAGAATTTACAAGTTACAACACCAATATTGGTAATGTCATTTTTTACAATAGTAAATGACTTTGTTCCATAATAATATGGTTTATCCCAAGCTGCTGGCTCTTGCTCGTGACTGTAAACTTCGATAGTATAGTCACCTGCGTCAAGAGTAAACACTTCGGGCATAGATGAATACACCCAGCTTGCAACTTGGACATCTTGATTGTTATAAATTTTGATGATAAAGTTGGATAAATCGTGTGAAGCACGGCTGTTATCACCAACAACGTTTTCTGCGTCAGAAACTTCGATGCCTAACGACTTTAACGACAATGTGCCTTTAGAATCAACTGAGGGCAACCAATTGTCATCATGGCATGCGGTAAACGATAACGCCATTGCCATAAACATTAATATTGAATATATTTTTGTCTTCATTGCTTCTACGGGATTAATAAGTTAATTGTATATCATCTACATAGAGTTGTGAACCCATGTGAGTAGCAGAACTAGATACGGAACCTAGTGAAAGGTTGTTCTTAGTTAAGTATTCTTCAGAATAGGTTGAGAGGAACTTAACATAGATTTTAGCTGCCTTTGCTGCTCCGATAGCATAAGTTAGATTAACTTTCTTTTGAGTATATGCACTAGCCTCTGTTAAGTCAGTCGAACCTGAAGCAATTACATTGCCACTTGCGTCATACACATAAATTTCCGCAACGCCGTGGTCAGAAGAATTTTTTGGAGTGTATTTATACCACAAAGTCATTGCTGATGGACGAGTAGTGAATGAAATACCGGTTGTAAGGTCATCTGTTGTAATTGCGCCTGCTGTGTGACCGCTACCATATCCTTCCGGACGTGCGCTACGGCTATCACCGAGATGTAACAATCCTGCGTCAATATATTTTATACTACTAATACTGCCTGCTGCAGAGTTACCACTTCCCCAGCCCGCTGTGCGGATTAATGCTGCTGAAGAACCGCCATGAGCGTCAGTCGTTGGTATGGTACCTGATATACGAGTGTAAGCAAAATTGCCACCTTGGCTGGTAGTCATTGGGTTATTTGTACCCCATCCGTCAGGGAATTCGTAACAAGACCAATTGCTTGCACTGGAACTAATTGAAGTCGCACCTTCCATATCGCCATTTGGTAGCTGAGTTGCTGCCTCGGTGGTAAATTCTATGGCATCACTATTAACTATATTTGAAAGTGTTGCGCGTACATAAGTTTTTGTACCTGCGGTTAGACCTGAAATGTAATACATACCATTGCTTTGTTTGGTTGCTGTGGCATTGGTATAGCTTGTTCCGTTAGTTGATACTTGGAATGTAGGAGTAACGTCATATTTTGAATCGGTAGTGAAAGTCACGTAAGCACCGGTTGCATACACGTTATTCTCTGTGTAAGATACTTCAAGCGTTGGAGTTTCAACAGGAATTGCGAGCGTTGCGCTTTCTTGTGAACCACAAGCCACTTTGAAGCTGAGCGATGTAGCGCTGATAGCAGGAACAGTTGCTACTACGTGATATAGGTTATCACCTTTTGATGTAAATGTTGCTTCTGCTGTAACCCAGCTACCGCTGCTCTTGAGATATTTTACTACTAGATTATCTTTGGGGCTTTCGCCATTGTATTGGACATCAAATTCCGCAGTTGTACTGCCATAGATGAGCGATTGAGTTTGTACCAATGATAATATCAATTCATTAATATTGACATTAACGGTGATTGGGTCAGTGACGCGACCTAGCTTATCTTTTACGACAACTGTAAATGTGGTTGTATTGTTACCTCCGCTGACATAAGCAATGTTTTTGACAACACCTGCAAGATCAAGGACAGCCATCTTGTCAGGATTTTGCCACAAACCGCGTTGTTCTAAGCCAAGTGACTTAACAAGTGCTTGGTCTGACGCTGTAGCCGAGATAAGTTCTTTTTCAGCAAACCACTTTTGTGTGCTCAATAGGGCAACTGATTGAGTGGTCAATGTTACTTCTGAGAGACCGCCCATTGCAAAGATATTCATCTTCAAATCATTTTTCAATGAGAAGCCTGAAATTGCTGAGAATGTATCGTTGTCGCTAAATCCTACCGGTGTAATGGTTGGCGCCGGAGAATTAAGGAGCTCATCACTGAGGTCGATGTTTACTTCTTCAGAGTCCAAGTTTTCGTCAAATGTGATGTTGAGAACGGGAACTGTGCCAACGCCTTCTTTCACATCAACAGTGACTGTGTAATGATATTGTGCCTTAGCGGTAAACTTAGCTGCCTCGAGGTTTGCTGAAGTTCCGTTAGGTGTAGTGAAGCCTACAGTCAACGTTACTTCACCCGGGCGAAGATATACGGCTCGCGTTTCGTCTGCTGCATAATCTAGATAATCACCTCCTGCTGAGTGTAATTTAGCGCTATAATTACTCATATAGCTCTTAAAGGCATCAGTATAGGCAACTGTAACCATTGAATTAGCAAGCTTTGAAACTAGATTAATGTGAGATGTGTTGTTCTCAGTAACTGCGAATGATACGCTGCCGTAATAGTACGGTTTTTCAAAGCCTTCATCTTCAAGATTACCATAATAAGCTTCCATCGTGTAGTTACCCACCTTAAAATCTTGTTCGCTGGGGAATTCTTTAATAGATGACCAATTCCATGATTGGCCACCCTCCTGCGAAAGTTTTAAAGAAAGGTCATCAACTGTGATTCCACCACTTTCAGAAGCACGAGAAGAGTGCGCTGTGTTCACCTCCTCATTCAAGCCAAAAACCGGAGAAATGCGTCCGGCGCCTGAAATCGTCGAGTTCATGTCATCGCTACAGCTCACCAAGAGCAGTGTAGATGCGAAGAATAGACTCGGAATCAATGATTTCTTCATGTTTAAAATTTATTTTAATACAAATAATTATATATTCGATAAATGTGTGCGTTATGCTACTTAGTTCATATATCTCAAAATGCAAATATAGCAAAAAATATTTGAAATCAGACGCAAGATACCTATTTATCGGCCATTTAGCCAACTTTTAAGACAAAAATACTAACTCATTATAGGTTTTTACACATATTTGCGTCGTTGATTAGGCCTAAATCTGTGTGTGTAATAT
>CAYTFG010000081.1:0-9378 GCA_964436925.1 uncultured Bacteroides sp.
ATTCCACTGCAAAGATACATCATAATCCCGTAATTTCCAACCCATCCCCGTTGAACAGACCTAATAAAAACGACAAGGAGCCCGACTGATAGCCGAGCTCCTATTGAGAATCACTTGTGGGTTATTGTTATCGTACAATTACTTTGAACACTTGTGTGTCAACCTTGACAATGTATATGCCGGGCTGATAAATGTTCACGACGGTTTGTGATTGACCGTTTTCAGCATACAATGTTTGGCCATCGGTAGCGTAGATTGTAACAAATTTGCCGTCTGCGCCATTGATGTAGATTTCGTGGCCGAGAGCCTTAACCGATACCGCATTGTCAGCAACACTTGATACTCCTGAAGTTGCGGCTTCAACGGTGTTTGAGCCGGCTGATTCACCTTGGCTGTAAACGCAAGTCACGTTGTAGCGGTGGTTAGCTTTGTCAGTTGGTGCATCGCTGTAAGCTGTTGACTTAACAGGGGTTTCGGTAATTTTTACCTTGTCGCGATAAACATTATAACCTTCAATGTTTAATGTTCTTGGAGAACCGGCAGGTATAAATGATGCATCATCGACACATAACATCAATCTATCAACCGAGGTGTATCTGATGGCAAAGTATTTAGCGCCCTTAGGCAAAACAACTGAATATTTAGTCCAATCACTCGCTATTTGATTGTAACTCTTCAACAAAGTGAAGCTTTCGAGATTAGTGTCGGTTGTTGAATATAGAATCTCAAAGCTTTCCAAATAGGTTGAATTGAATGATTTAGCGTATAAAGATATGACTTGTTTGCCTCCATACAATAGCGGTGATATGGCCCAGTCGTCGTTGGCTTCGGAATTGTAATTGAATAGGCTCCCAAGGAACTTTGTACCACTGTGAGATTTATATTCCTTTATGTCGGCAATCGTTTCCCATGAATTATCAACAATAAAGTATGCCAGCGTTCCTGAATTAGGTGCAGGAATATTTGGGAAATTGTAATTCTTGAAACCACCGATTTTTGCCTTGTCGTTGTCCACAAGTGTCCAATCGCCAATGTTTTGGTAAGCCCATGAAGAATAGTCCTCAAATGTATCGGTAAATATTTCAGGAACTGCGTTAGAAGTATTAGGCTCGGTCCAATTAAGAGTAACGCCGTCGGTAGTTGATTGTGCGTTGAGGTCTTCAACAGTTGGGAGCATAGTTAAGTCCTGAGTAGTAACGGCGGTTTCCGATACAGTAGCGTCGGCCTCGTTTCCTTCACACAAAATCTTAGCTTGATAAGAAGCTGTCTCGTCATCAAGTAATGTCAACTTGTCGTCGAATGTAATAACTTCAATATCACTTGATTTGTGATTAGAAACTGATGTGGTCTTTATGAGCTCGTTGTTGCGATAGAGTTCAACGTTATAGTTTGCGTCTTTTAGGCCTTCGTTGGCAACATTGAATACCACGTTAAATGAATCGTCGGTATTGACGATGTCGGGAGCTACAAGCGAATAAGGATTAACGTTAAGAGCTTTTATTGTGCCAATTGCAATGTTGTCAATAAAGGTGTAAATGTAAGAATCGTTGGTCGCTACAAATCTGATTTGTACAGTCTTACCTGTATAATCGCTCATTGGGACAACGGCTTTTACCCATTGTTGAGAGATTTTTAGCTCGTTCATCACAATTTTCTTTACCGATTTAAATCCGGTGCCGTCATCGATTTGCACATCAAGAGAGTTTTCGTTTTTGCTGAGAGTTCCAACTGCAAATGTATAGAACGTTAACGCCAAATTGGGAAGGTTGTCAACCTTTATTTTGCCAAGATAGAGAGCGCCTGAGCTGCCTGATGTGGTAGCTGTAAAGCTGGTGTATCCGTTGTCGCCATCTTGAGCAGAACCACCGTCAACACTGCTATCTGTGTAATAAGTCCAACCGGCTCTACCGTTGATAAGCTCGGTGCCAACAGCTGTTGAAGCCTTTCCTCCGGCAAATGACTCGCTGAACGGTAAGTTATAAGGGGTGCCGACGCATATCATGTCAGAAGCTGCAGAGGTTGCAGATGTACCGCCATCGGTAACTGCATAAACATACAATTTGACAAATCCTTGTTCTGTGGGCTCACACACCTTTACTTTGCATTGGGTGTCGCTTAACTTTGTCGCAATTGTTCCTGCTGAGGTGGTAATATTATAAGTCAAATCTTTTGCGCTTATTGCAACCCCTTCAATGTCGGTTGTCGGTGCATCCCATGTCAGCAATACTGTGCCTAAGGTTTCAGTCTCGGCAATCTTTACATTTGTAGGTGCATTTGGTGCTTGAATACCGATATAAGCTGATTTGCGTGTGAGTGCGCCCATTCCGGCTTCATTGTAAGCAACCGCCATGAAATCGTATGTACCCGGACTCGCTACTTCATATTCGGCTGATACAGTAGCCCCGCATTGAGGTGATGAGATTGTTGCAATTAATGATTTAGATTGGTATATCTCAATTTTGCTTAACGAGCTGATAGTATTACCTTTAATGTCAGTATTCGGGGCTTTTAATGATATTGTAGCTTTGTTTGAACCTGCAGGATCTCTTGCAATAGCGATATCGGTAACTCCTGCCGGAGCCGTATCATCGGTTTCAGAGCTGACAAATATGTTGTCCAAATAGATGTAATCTTGGTCAGCGTCGCTGCAGGCGTGGAAGCCTATGTAATAAACACCTGTTTCGTCAGGCTCAATGTAGCTTGTCAAAGTAATCCAATTGTCTTCATTGTAGTCGGCTTTCTTTATGAGAACATTTGTCATTCCCTCAACGGTGTTTTCTTTGCCGTAGAGAATCTCAAATTTTTCAGTGTATTCGTCATCACCACCTTTAAAGTCAACCGAGAAACGATATTTCTTGCCTTTTTCAAGCTTGATGGGTGGCGTCATCAACCAATCGTCTTTTGGATAATCAAAGTCATAGTAAGCTCTGATACATTTGTTCTTGGTGTTGTAATACCATCCGTTATCACCTTTGCCACTAAAAATACCGGTGAAATTGCTTGTGAAATCTTTCTTTACGTCAAAGTTTTCAATAAATGGCGGGTATTGAATATTTGTCTGGATTTTATTAGAAGTACCTGCTTCTGATTGGACGCTACCGCTAGTGGCAACAACGGTGTAGTAGAAAATCGTGCCGGAACCATAACTTGAATCAGTATAGGTTGTTGCATCGATGTCTTGAGCCACAACTGTTGCATCGGGATAACGAGTTACTGTATATTTGATTGATGAGGCATCGAGGTAACCACCGTTAGCTCCGGCGGTTATTTTGTCCCATTTCACAATGATTGCCTTGGTAGACTCATCATAACTTGCTGTAACTGTTGGGGTAACCGGAACATCTATTCCAACATATTGCTCTACACGAGCGCTGTAACCGCGACCATTTGAGTTAGATGTAAAGATGCTGAATGTATAAGTTCCTGAAGCCGATAGCGTCACAGGCACTGATACAGTGGCGCCATAGGAGGTTGTGCCACCGGCAAGTGATTGCCCGTTGGCAAATACAGAGTAACTTAAATCTCCGCTTGCGCTGTTCCCGTCAATTGTTGTTGTTGGAGCGTCAAAGCTAATGGTGCCGGTTAAGTTTCCGGGCTCAAATGATACTTTGACATTGTTGGGTTGAGACGGAGTGTTTGTCACGTTATTGGGTACTACGAGACCGCTGACCTCTTCCTCAGTGGGGAACGTTGTTGCAAGGGTAGCTGTTCCCGTTGAAGTATCAACAGTGTACATGTATCCACCGTTGTCGTCTGATACGGCCCAAAATATTTGTTTCGAGCTATTATCATAGACACCACCGGTAACATACTTTGATGTGATTTCATTGCTACCAATTGTGCTCAAAGCGCCTGTGGCTTTTTTGACGCTGTAGACAATACCGTCGGTAGTAATGGCATAAACTGTCCCGGCTTCATCGGTGGCCATTGCACTCCATGCTTTGTTCTTTTGCGATATTTTGGTGATTTTACCTGATTCAAGATGGGCGATGCCATAGTATGAGGTAGTGAAATCATCGGCATAAAAGTTTCCGTAAACAGCATCGGTAGTAGGGTCATAGGTTATAGCTGAAGCCAATATGTCATTGCTGACAGCATAGCTTTTTTCAAGAGCGAATGTCTTAAGGTCATAGACATACATTGTTGTCGTCTTGCTGCTACTGTCATAAACAGGAAAATAATATTTGCCATTGACAAGCACAGCGCCATAGGATGTTTTTATTCCACTGATTTTTAATGAAAAATCTTCACCGTTTACCGGAATTTGATACATTCCCGGAGTCAAACCTTTGGAATACAATAAAGTTCCGTAAATTGTTGGTGGATTGGCTATCGTTTTAGCCACGATTTTGAGCGGAGTTGCGGTCTTAGTTGCCGGGGCATCTGCATTGCTGTGTGAACGTTCCGAGAGGCGCTTTATTGAGATAGTACTTTCGGTAGCCCTCACATTTTCTTGCGCTGTAGCTTCGGAACCTGCCGCTGCTCGTGATTGAAGGCGAGTCGCTTTAACTGCGTTTTCAGCACATAGTTGAGCCGGTAAAGATAAGGCGACAAAGGCTAGGGTTGTAATTATAGACTTTCTCATAGTCATTTGCTTTGGATTCTCTTTTTTTGTATGAAGAATGGCATGGAATAGAATCCTTTAACTCCATGCCATTCAAGTAGTAAATTATCTGAGTATTAGCTTAGTGGCTGTAGAATCAATTGTAACGATATAAATACCCTTGGTCAAATGGTATTTCTTGGTGTCTTCATTAGCCTTTGATGGTTGTGCAACGACAATACCGTCAATGCCATAGATTGCAATATTGTGCCCAAATGCGTTTGACACGATAACGTCAGTGCCTTGAGTTGAAATCAAAGCGTTTGAAGAAATAGCGTTGTCGCTGATACCTGACAAGTTAACGGTGACGCTGTTTGACGGCTTTGATTCACCGGCGTCATATACGACAGTTACGTTGTAGGTTAGCGCAGTGTTGTCAGTTGCGGGCATATCGGTGAAGTTGGGTTGCACTGTGCTTGGTGTTGAATCTCCGGTGATTTTGCCGTTTCGATATACGTTATAACCAAGAGTGGTTAAGTCTTCACCAACAATAGCAGGTTGATAAGTAACGTCGTCAATGAATAGCATAAATGCATCATTGCTGATGCAACGGATTGCTAAGTATCTTGCACCATCGGGGACTTTTGCTTCATATTTTGTCCATTCGTTGGAAACGTTGCTTTGAGTGCTGATGAGGGTGAAGTTATCGGTTGATTTTCCGGTAGTTGAGTATAATAGTTCAAACGTTTCGGGATAATCTTCGTGGTAGCTGCGAGCATAAAGTGTGATAGTTTGTTCTTTACCTGATAATCTTGGGGTAATAGCCCAGTCATCAACCACCTTGCTGTTGTACATGTTTGCAAGATATTTTTTACCGGAATGAGCGGTAAATGAGTCATTCAATGATGGTAATGATGCATCCATTACCCAAAAAGATTGCTTGCCGTTGATACCCGGTAATGAAATATCCGTGAGCCCACCGATATTGCCATTGTCACCGTCGATAAATGTCCAATCACCAACAAATGAAGTTGACCATGAATCGTATGATTCAAAATCATCGGTTACGGCCTCCGGGGCTTGTGTGGGTATCTCAGGCTTTTCCCATGAAAGATTGACTTTGTTACCTTCTACATTTGCGGTGATGTCAGATAGGCTTGGATAATTGTTTTGAACCAATTTAGTCACGGCATTGTCGGTGATATTATTATCTGCTACCATGTCACCGGTCAACGTGACTTCGGCACGATAACTTATCTCAGCGTTATCCATGACTGATAATTTGTCGGTGGTCTTAACGGTAGTTGCTTCACCGGCAGCAATTGAATTGCCGTTGATGCTGTTTATCTTTTCGTTGTCGCGATATATGTCAACGTTGTAGTTCGATACGTTGGTTCCGCCTTCATTCAGAAGTGAAACGACGATATCAAAGTCGGTGTTTGGCGCAACCTTTTGTGGCACAGTAACCGATGTGGCTGCGAGGTCAACATCTACAGCCGATTTAATGGAAATATTATCGATTATTGTGTAAAGGTTGTAGTAGGAGCTTGCAATAAATCTTACTTGTATGACTTGACCTTTGTAAGAATTTAATGGCACAATGATTTTGTTCCATCCATCAACTTCGAGCATATCCATGCTCACGGTTTTCAATGATTTGAATGTTAAGCCGTCGGTTGAAATTTGAACTTCAATTGAGTTAGTGTTCAACGCCGAGTTGCAAAGCTTGTTGGCATAGAAAATTAATGACGGATTAGCCAGTGCAGCTAAGTCAATTTTCCCGCTTGAAAAATATGCGCTATATTTTTCAACAGTGGCATAGAAACCGGCATAGCCGTTATCGCCATCTTGAGCTGAAATATTTGCGATAGAGGAATCATTAAACAATTCCCAACCATTAGCATCGTTTACGCCATAAATCATGTCGGTCGAAAAAATAGTTGAGGATTTTTTGTTGGCAAATGATTCGGTGAAAGGTGTTGCATAAGGAGTTCCCACAGGTACTAAATCACTGACACCACTCTCGCTGACACCGCTCTCGGTTACTGCAACAACGCCATATTGAACAAATTTTTGGGTGCCGGCTTCGACTGCTTGGAATTGATATTTGGTGTCGGTGAGGCCGCTGGCAATATATTCGCCGTCGGCAATGACATTATAGGTCACATGAGATAGTATTGCCGGTTCACCTGCGATATCGGTGGCGGGAGCTGTCCATGATAATTCTATTTTACCATCGTTGTCAGGCTCATTTATTTTTACTGCTGTTGGCGCTTTCATGACGTTTACGCCCACAAATACTTTCTTTGATGTGGGTTTGCCTCGGCCTGAAGCATTGTAGGCGTAGACGGTGTATTCGTAATAATCGGCTTTCAACGGAGCATCAGCCATTGATAAATTGCCACCGGGGGTGACTTCGGTAAACGTATTGATTACCTCTCCATCTCGGCACACTTCAACCTTGTCGAGCGTCTTGATTGTATCTCCTGCATAGCTTATTGTTGGCGCTTTAAATGATATAACAGCGATTTTAGAGCCGTTAGGGTCGGGGGTAATTGTAAAGTCAGTGACCTCGCCGGGAGCATCTTTGGTAATACCCGTGCTTACAGAAATGTTATCGACATCCAGATAATCGGTGTCAGCGTCGCTGATGCCGTGGAATCCCACATAGTAAACGCCGTCCTCAGCGATGTTTAAGTATCCTTCCACGTGTTGAGGTCCGTCTTCAGTGATAAGTGTGGGATTTATTGCTACAAGAGTCATGGCATCGGCAGTCGCACTTGTGCCGGCCTTCACTTCTATACGTTCAGGATAATCCGAATCGCAATAAGCATCAAATGATACCAAATAAGCCTTTCCGCCTTCGAGCTTAATGCCCGGAGTTATCAACCAGTCATCATTTTGCTTCTTTGAATCATACAGTAGTCTTACTCGCTGATAGCGCTTGTAGTAAGACCAAGTTTTGCCGTTGCTATTGCCGTCAATTGTTGTGAACGTTTTAAAGTCATCTTCGGTGGAGAAGTCAACTGAGTAGGGTGGATTAACAATGCCGATGATAATTTCATCAGACTTGCCGGCAGCAGATGAAACGCCTGAGAATGTTGCTGTTACGGTGTAGTAATAAACTACGAGCGTCTCAGGACGTTCAACGGGGTCGGTTATTGATGTTTCTTTGATTCCTTCTGCAACGACTTTGTTGTCGGGATAGCGTACAACGGTGTAAGTTACTTCTTCCGGAACGATATAACCGTTGTTCTTAGACGTTGTTATGGCGTCCCAGCTGACGGTGAATGCTCCATTGCTATAGGATAGTGAGACGGTTGGAGTATTGGGCGTATCAATACCGATAAATCCATTTATTTTAGACTTAGCACCATCGCCAACGGTGTTCGACACGTAAGCCACAAATCTATAGTTGTTTGATTCATCAACTTTGACATTAGCATTTACCGTTTGACCATATTGTGTGGTGCCTGTTGCCACAGTTTTATCATTTGCTAAGATTGTATAAGTCAAGTCACCGCTTGCTTCTTTGCCGTCATAGTTGATAGTCGGGGCAGTAAATGAGACAATTCCGCTGAGCGAGCCGTTTACAAAGTTTATAGCCAGATTCTCAACTTGTGCCGGCGCTCCGTCATTTGCTTCCGGTGCCGGAGAATACATACCACACACTTGGTGGGTTGTCGTGAAACTGTTCAATAGCGTTACTTTGGCTGTCTGCGGGTCCACCTCATAAATTGCCGAGTTGGTATTCTCGTCAACAACGCTCCAGAACATACGCCCGCTACGTTCGTCAATACAAGCTGAACCGGCATAAGCGGGCTTAATACCTGTATTCCCTATAAGTGTGGTTGCACCGGTTGTTTTATCAACAGATAACAAGTCTCCTGTCATCGTCAAGGCATACATCTTGCCTTGCGCATCGATTGCACAAGCGTGCCAGGGCGTGTCGACAGTGCATATCGCTTCACTTCGCTTGTTGGTGTAATCAGCGATGCCAAATTGATAACCGTCGCCGTTGTCGTTGTAGAAACAGCCGTAAACTTTGCCTGACGACGGGTCATAAGCCACATCTGATGCAATTATGCTGTATGTGCGTGCGTTTCCCGAAGATATTCGTTCGCCGGTTTCAAGGTTGTAACATTCAACAAAAACATAGGTGTAGTAGTCCCATAATTTAAAATAAAAGACGTTGTAGTAGAGATTTCCTACAGCCACACCACCGCTGGATGCGTCAGGACCGATGACGACATTCTCAAAATCCAGGTCAGAGCTTAACGGAATGTTGTATAATCCGGTGCTAAGTGTACCGCCTGAATACGTTACCGAGCCGTATACTTTTGTTGCATTTGGCGCAGGTTTGGCTTCGTGCAAAACTCGTGGCTTTACACTCATGCTTTTTGCTGCCGTGAATACGTTTTCTGACTTTGTCGGCTCGGAATACTTTTTAATTTCAACAAAGTCATTAGGCCGTTTAGGTATCGGTAAACAGTAGCCATCGACACTGTGTGGAGCTTCTTGCTTGGCTCCTGCTTTTGTCACAAATACACCGTCGGGCAATGATGCATTTGCACCTCCTGCTATCAGCAGCAGAGCCAATGATGAAAAAAATCTAAAGGTAGAAAGTTTCATAATTATCTCAGATTAAAATATATGTGTATGCTTGAATGATTCTCAAAGGTCTTAGTGTGAAGATATATTTTGTAAAAATACGTTATAATCAGTGAAGTGCAAAGAAACGCAAGGAAGTTTAGTATAAATTAACATAACTATGCTTGCTCCGTTGAAGTGGGGGCATAAAAAAAGTCCACTGCGCCCTTCAGCAGGGAACATTG
>CAYTFG010000082.1:0-9344 GCA_964436925.1 uncultured Bacteroides sp.
GAAAATTATTTTACCGAACTCATTCGGACGGTGAAAGTCGGGCTTTTCGGTGTTTATCGGGCTCCAACTCATGAAGTGTGGCTGTGAAGTGTCTGATGCGCATTTGTAGAAATTACCTGTAACGGTTATCGGCTTATCCTCGTAGCTGAGTCCAATGGTCTTGAATGGAATAGTGACGAGAAGGTTCCATGAAAATAATCCTTCCAATTCACAGAATGGGCGGTCACCACATGATGGGTATCGCTTAATTTGTGATATTTCTTCAGTTGTCAGTTCTGATACCTTTGTCCGGTTGTTATATCGAGAAGCGTTTGTAATGCCTATGCAGTTGAATTCAAAGCAATAGTATTGCTCGTTGCCAAGTGGAGATATGTACACGGCAACTGCTGAATCTTGTGTTACCGGCATCTGGTCAATATAATTGCTCGCTTTTAGATAGTTGCAACGAACAAAAAAGTCAATGTAAATCGTGTCTCGTGAGTGCCCGATTGTGAATGTTGTCAGTGGCTGATAGGGGTACTCATGTTCCCAATTTAGTCGGTCTATAATTTGTCGGCATCCCGACGTTTCGAGTATGTTCAAGATGCTCGAGCTCTTTAATTCTTGTGCCAATTCGGGGATATACGGTACGTGTAATTCCAGCTGTTTCATGTTGTATTTTTATTTAAGATGGTCTCAATTAGATAGCTGCGGTAAAGTCTTTGATAGCCATGATTGCACCAAACAGTGACATGGCAACAAGAACACCACCGATAATGCGATTTATAAGCCACAATGAACGTACATTGAAGCGTGATCTCACTTTGTTGACAAAGTATGTTACTAAGTACCACCACAATAGTGCGCCCACGAAAATGCATACATAAGCGGCTATATAGTGATGCCATTGATAGTCAGGTTGTATGAAGTTAAATCGAGCAAATAGACCGATGATGAAGAATAATATTAGCGGATTGGAGAATGTGAACAGAAACCCTGTCACAAAGTCCGCCCAATAGTTGGAGCTTGAAACATCGGTGGGCTTATTCAGTGCGCGAGTCGGATTTTTGCGATATAGATACACACCGAATGCTGCCAACACGATACTGCCGATAAGCTGAAGTATGGCTTGATGGGCTTCAATAAAGTCAGTGATGAAGCTAAGACCCAAACCGGTGAGCAAGCAGTAAATGAGGTCTGATAATGCAGCACCTATTCCGGTGCAGAATCCCGGCCAACGGCCTTTGCTGAGCGTACGTTGGATACATAACATACCAATAGGGCCCATTGGCGCTGAAATCAGTATGCCAATAGCCAATCCTCGAGGTAATATGTATAGTAATTGCTCCATGATAATCCAACGACAAAGATAATCATTGTCGTTAAACTTCACAAATAAAAACAAGGGTAAAGGCAGCAAAATGCCCTTACCCTTGCTCGTTTTATGTCGGTTTTAACGATTATTTTACAAGAACCTTGACTGAATGTCCGTCGACATTCACGATGTAAAGTCCGGCAGGAACTTTGAGCGTGTCGTATTGTTGACCGAGGACTGAGAATACTTTTGCCGATTTGTATTCTCCCGTGATTGTTATTTCACCCACGCCGCCGTAAACATTGATATTGTTGTCGCTGCTGTTGATGTTGTCAACGCCTGAAACAAGTGTTGAGGCAATGACTGCATAGCTATTAGCCGGAATAGTCATTGTGACTTGGCTTCCACTGAATGATGGGGTGGGGGTGAAGCCTTCGGTGTGGCTTAAAAGCTTGTAGTTTGATGCCGTGATTAAGTTGGCAGTTGCTGATACTGAGTTTTGAGCCGAGATTGATGGGTTAATCAATACGAGAATTTCTTTTTCGCTGTTAGCAATTCTCATCACGCGTGTGCTTGTCACGTTGTTGGCAAAGCCGGTATACGTGATGTTTGCATCATCAGTGAAAAGCTCGGGGTTGGCGGTGCGTATCGCAATTAATTCAGCGTAATTGTCGTATAATGCCTTACGATATTGGTTGTCATAGTAGCTCCAAATGACTTTCTTAGCACTAGTGTCGTTGCCTGATGAATTCTTTGTGGTTTGGTCAGCTCCAAGTTCGCTGAATTGCCAAATCATCTTTGGACCGGGGGCTAGAATTAATTGAGCAGCCATTGAACTTAATCGTTTCATGCTGTTTTGAACATCGCCTTTGATACCTGTAGCACCATAAGTGTTTTGCTTGTAAGCAACGCGTTCTTCATCATGACTCTCAGCGTAAGAAACGTTTGAGCAATTTTGACGACTGGCATTGGTCGATAAGAATATGTTTAGGTTAGATGATGAATCCCAACCCATTGCATATTGGCAAGCTGCATTGTTTGCATTTGACCAATTGAGTTGTCCATCGGCCGACATCTCTTTTTCTTCTTTCTCACCGGCGAGATTTTCATTGATGTGAATACCATTGGGGTTGATTGATGTGATAACACTGTGAAGGTATTTCATATTGGCTACACGTGATGAGTTGTAATCATCAGTGCTGATGCCTGAATAGCTTGATGAGTCACCTAAGCCTTTGACTAAGTCAAAACGGAATCCGTCAACTTTATAAGCTGTCATCCAGTAGGTTATAGCATCGGCCCATTGTTTCTTTACCAATGGGTTCTCTTGTTTCCAGTCGTTGAGGACGCTGTAAGAGTGAGGCGCGCTGGAATTGTAGAATGGGTTGTTGCCCACGTTATACATCTGATACCAAGGGTGTAAGCCGTCACTTTGGTTGAATACAATATCGAGTATGACAGCCATTCCGTTTTCGTGGCACAAGTCAATGAACTCTTTGTATTCGCTTGGTGAGCCATAAGCTTTATCCGGTGCCATGTAGAAGTTGGTATTGTAACCCCAAGAGTTATTGCCGTTAAATTCCATAATTGGCATTAATTCAACGGCATTGACACCAAGCGCTTTGAGATATGAGATTTTCTCTTTTGCGAGTGCTAAAGTTCCGTTTGCATTGGCTGCTCCTTCGGTTCCTGTGAAGTCGCGAAGAAGTAACTCGTAGATTATGAGGTTTTTAGCATCGGGAGTTGAGAAATTCTTAACTTTCCAATTGTAATCGTCGAGGTCCCCTTTATAAACAGCAAGGAGCACATCGCTGAGTGTGTCATAAGGATATTGTGGACGGTCGGCATAGACTGTTGCGCTTAGATAACTGTCGCTGTATGGGTCAAGTACAAGGTGTGCATAAGGATCACCTACTTTGCGGAAGCTTCCATCACTTTCGCTGATAAGATAGTAGTATGGATAAGCTGTTGTTGCATCAAGACCACTTACTGTTATCCAGAAATAGTTGTACCCGTCAACGCTTTGGCGGTTCATGATGTTTTTGTTGAGGATTTTGTAATTATCCCAGGAGCCAACTAGAGTAACAGTCTCTTTGTTTGGTGCCGGTAGACAGAATGTTACTGTGCCGTCGGCATTTTTTGTTGCGCCGGGTGTTAGAGTGCCATTGTATGTTTGGCTTTGTGATGCGCCTAAATATGAAATCGTTATGGTCGATGTCTTTGTCTCTGAACCATTGTTGGCTGTTGCAACGACGTCATATGTTCCGGCTGCATTGAATGTGTAACTCTTTGTCAATGTTGTCGCATTGGAAACTGAACCGATTGATGAGCCATTGACTGAAATTGAGATAGTTGCACTAGCGGTTGTGTTTGCGGTAAAATCAATTGATGTTGATTTTGTGATGATGTCGCTCGTGGCGTTGCTTGAAAAATCCAGGTTGAATCCTTCTTCAAGAACGTCTACAAAGATGTCGCCACCGCTCGCAGTTTTACCTTCTTTGCTACCATTGGCATTGCGGAATACTAGAGCAATCTTTTGAATGTGCTCTGATGCATCGGTAATGCCGAAATATGTGCGCATATCACCGATAGTCAGGCTCCACGTGTTTGATGAAACATAAGTGAGCTTGTTCTTGTCGGTATTAGCTTTGGTATCAGTGGCACTTGTCGGCCAACTGGTGACTGTGTATCTCCAGTCCGAGGAAGATGTGCTTTTGTCGGTAATTACACCGATGTGGGCATAAAGACTTGTTGTTGAGGATACTCCCTTTAATCCGTTATTACCAAGAGATGAGTCGGCATGGTAGGTCAAAACAACATTTTGACTACTCTCTTGAAGGGGTGATGGCGATGTCGTCACAATCTGTGCTGCCGAACTGAATCGCACAAACGCAATTATCGCTAGCAGAATGAATAATGATTTTTTCATACCGATTAATGTGGTGAATGATGGTATTATAAATTAAATCTTATAAGAATGATATTTGTTTCTCTATGTGCAAAGGTAATATTTCTCACCAAATTAGCAAAATGAATTTGGTGAGATTTTATAGCTTATTCTCTAAAAAATAATGAAGTAATTGGCTAGAAGTTGATTGTTAGACGCACATTTAATTGGCGACGTGTCAAATAGTTGGGCACAGCATATTGTATATCATTGACATCGGTTACCCAATAGTAACTGCTCACGTTGGAGATGTCCAAGAGGTTGAACACGTCAACACCGAGCCAAACGCTTTTCAAGTAGCGACTAAGTCCGGAACGGGTTTCGCCTTCTTGTGGTGGCGTGATAAGGCCGTAGGACAAACCGATATCAACACGCTTGTAAGCAGGAGCGCGGAAGTAACCTTGGTCGCGACTTCCTCGTGGTGCAACGGTGGGGAGACCATCAGAGAATATACCGCGAAGGCTGAACTTCAATTTTGGAAATTTTGGGAAGAAGTCAGTGAAATAGATGGCCATGCTATATCTTTGGTCGGTGGGGAGAGGAACATTCACGCCGTTCAATTCTTGTTGAGTTTTCATCAATGAAAAACTAATCCACGAATCTGTGCCCGGAACAAATTGACCGAAAAGTTTCATGTCAAGACCGGCAGTGTAACCGTGAGATGAATTTTCTCCGGTATAAACAACCTTTAAATTCTCAACTTCGTATGGAATTAAGTTGCTGAGAATCTTGTAGTAAGCTTCGCCTGATAATTTAAACGGGCGGTCCATTGCGCGGAATGAGTAGTCTGTGCCAAGGATAAATTGAAAGCTGCGTTGTGATTTAATATCGCTGTTAAGCGTGATAGTTGTATTGCCTTCGCTGTCAACCGATTGTCGGCGATATTCTTTGTAAAACGGTGATTGATAGTAAAGTCCTGTGGCAAAACGGTAGGACCAGCGAGGGTATTTGTCGGGAACAAAACCGATGCTTACTCTTGGCGAGATTAGAAATTCTTCGTTGAAATCCCAATATGAAGCTCTGATACCGCCATTGAGGTTTAAGTAACCTGCAGCAGTTGATACTTTCCATGTGTCTTGGAGAAATGCCGAAAATCTATTTGATGCGTCATCTTGTCTGGATTCCAAGTTGTAAATGACTTTTACAAGTTCGGGATTTGTTGGTAATGAATACCCGGCCGAGTCACGTAATTCCCATTCGCGTGTGCGGTCATAAATCTTTTCATGATTTGCACTGACGCCATAGCTGATGTTGTGGTAATTCAATCCGATATTTCCACGAAATCCTAATGATAAAACTGTAGCTTTGAGTCGGTTGCGTGAGTGCTCTTGATAGCGACCTACGCCAAGTTCGCCACCAATGCCGTTGCTTCCCGATGTTCCTGCTTGGTCTAGCCAATATTCACCGGAAATATCGTAAGATACAAGCTCATTTGTCTGATAACCTGATGCTAAGATAGAAAAATCGGTAGAGCGTGAACGACGATAGTTGAGGTTGATAGCACCAAGAAATGTCTCAAACTTATCTTTTTCTTGTCCGTCAAAATAGACGGTAAATTGCTTGGCATCATCGCTGGTGCCAAAGTTGGTGGAGCGCGTTGCCGGAATAAATGTGTAGTTATTTATGGCGATGTTTCCCAGAAATGTGATTTTCCATTGTTGGTTGAAACGGAAAGCCATATTTGTTTGATAATCAAAGTATCGTGGGTCATATTCACCTTTGTCCTCTAGTGAACTCAATAGTGATGAATTGGATTTGTAGCGAATACCATGCAACTGTGAGAATTTTTTGCTCGCTTGTCCTATCGAGAAGCTACCGCCTAACAAACTGAGTGACAATGAACCTTCAAAACTTTCAGGCTCACGATAAGTGATATCAAGCACCGATGACATCTTATCACCGTATTCTGACGAGAAACCTCCGGTCGAGAAATTTACTGCATCTACCATGTCTGAGTTGATAATACTCAAACCCTCTTGTTGGCCGGAGCTAACAAGCTGAGGCCTATATACTTCCACGCCGTTGATATATACAAGGTTCTCATCATAAGTTCCGCCTCTCACCGAATATTGTGATGACATCTCGTTGTTGGATGTTACTCCCGCCATTGTCTTGATGAGCGATTCTACCGAACTTCCGCTTGCATCGGCTGCAAGCTTGTAAGAGTCGGTCGAAATCTTCTGCATTGCGCCTGTTTGCTTTTGATATTCAGTGACTTGTATTTCGTTGAGGCTATGGTCAAGTGAACGCATTTTGATGTTGAGCGCAACGTCATCTTTGGCATCAATTAATTGACGTTTAACTTCCTCAAAACCAATGCATGAAAATATTATTTTGATTGTATCGCTCTCTGTCGCTGATAGTTGATAACTTCCGTCGAGGCCTGTGGTTGTGCCAACCATTGTCCCCGCAATTTTTACCGTGACAAATTCCAGCGGTTCATTTTCGCTATCGGTAACCTTGCCGTGGATTTTTATAGCGGCATAGGCTGATTGAACGACACTACTGAGGATTAAGAGGACTAGTATATATTTGATTTTTCTCATCATTTCAATTTTGATATACTACTATAACGTGAGTTTTTTAATTAAATTATACAACAATGGCGTAATCTTGGCAATATTCTTGAAAAATAGCGCCGTTTGATATACTTTTGTGCCCTGTATCCCCGTTATTACAAAGTCAAATATAATCAAGATGAAGCCGAGTGTAATTTATTTTGGACAAAACGATATGCGAGATTACAAACGTGGCGTTGAAAATGTAATATGTTTTCAATCAGACGTTTGTAATGGTAGGTCCTATTATTTTCACTGGGGCGATAAACTTGAAGTGTATCGTTATAAGTCGTTGATATGTATCTCTTTACCGCATGGCTCTATCTTGAAATATCTATTGATGAATTTAATTGTGAATCGATTGGGTAAACAAGCTATATTGCACTCCCACAATTACTTAATGTCCTTTTTCTTGTTGAGAAAAACCGACATTTTTACAGTCCATGACGCATTGGTCTATCAGCAGGTGTCGAAAGGCTGTTCAACCATTAAAAAATGGCTGTTATCAATAATTGAGAGAGTCGTTTACCGTCGAGCAAAGAGACTCCATTTTATTTCCGAGTTTTCAAAACGACAAGCACTTTACACCGATAAACATGATAAATCAGTCATAATTTACAATACAACAAGCATTTCTGACAAAGATATTGAGAATGTCGCAAAGTCTGATTTTACCGCCGTCTTTCCGGAATTTACTCCCGGAAAATATTGTTTGGCTGTGAGAAGTATTGAGCATAGAGCAAGAATTGATTTGCTGATTGAATTGGCATCCGAACGACGAGATTTGACCATTCTTGTTGCCGGAAAAGGCCCGTTGCTGGAATATTATAGAGACGAGATTGCAAAGCGTAAATTGCTAAATATTAAGTTGCTGGGATATGTGAGCGACAGCGATTTGTATTTGCTTTATCAACAGTGTTCATTCGTTATCGTTACAGCTGAATATGGCGAAGGTTTCGGCTTGCCGATTATTGAAGGCTATCAGTTTGGTAAACCGGTTGTTGCTTCCAACGTGTGCGCTATTCCTGAAGTAATCATTGATAATGCATATCTGTTTGAAAATAACATTATTGACATTGAAAAAACGATTGAGCGCACAGCGCATCCTTGTTACGAAAATTTTGCAGAATATTATCAATCGAAATTTTCTAAAAATGTGATATATGGGCAATACAAGAGGCTTTACGAGCAAGTTTTAATAAAAAAATAGGCTGATAACCGTTGATTTTATATTAAAAATCACTAACTTTGAATCTCAAGAATCCTCACAAAAATAAACAGAATAAAAATTCAACAAATGAATAATACCCGAAGCGAAAAAAACGTAGCACTAATCACAGGAATAACAGGCCAGGACGGGTCCTTTTTGGCTGAATTCCTATTGGAGAAAGGTTATGAAGTGCATGGCATCATGCGCCGTAGCTCCTCATTCAATACGGGCCGAATTGAGCATCTTTATCTGGATGAATGGGTTAGAGATATGCATCGCGAGCGCTTGATTAATTTGCATTATGGCGATATGACCGATTCAAGCTCGTTAATTCGCATCATTCAAGAAGTTCAACCCACCGAAATATATAATCTCGCAGCACAAAGCCACGTGAAAGTGTCGTTTGATGTGCCTGAATACACCGCCGAAACCGACGCTGTCGGCACTCTGAGATTGCTTGAAGCTGTGCGCATCCTCAAATTGGAGAAACACACACGCATCTATCAAGCATCAACCTCCGAGCTCTTTGGTAAGGTTCAGCAAGTGCCCCAAGACGAGAATACACCGTTTTATCCGCGTAGCCCTTACGCAGTCGCTAAATTGTATGCTTACTGGGCAATGAAAAATTATCGCGAAAGCTATGGCATGTATGCAGTTAACGGCATCTTGTTTAATCACGAGAGCGAGCGCCGTGGCGAGACATTTGTTACGCGCAAAATTACGCTTGCAGCCGCGCGCATAGCTGCAGGATTGCAAGATAAACTATATCTCGGTAATCTCAACGCATTGCGTGATTGGGGCTATGCACGTGATTATGTGGAATGTATGTGGCTCATCATGCAGCAGGATGAACCTGAAGATTATGTAATCGCAACCGGTGAATACCATACTGTTAGAGACTTCGCTACATTAGCATTTAAGCGCGTGGGCATTGACATTCAGTGGCAAGGTGAAGGCGTTAACGAGAAGGGTATTGACAAGGCAACAGGTAAATCGTTGATTGAGGTTGACCCTAAATTCTTC
Organism: uncultured Bacteroides sp.; assembly: GCA_964436925.1. GTDB lineage: Bacteria > Bacteroidota > Bacteroidia > Bacteroidales > Muribaculaceae > CAG-873. The sequence goes on from CAYTFG010000082.1 coordinate 9,033, forward strand.
CGCCCCGCCGAGGTTGAGCAATTGTTGGGAAATCCCACCAAAGCAAAGGAACGCTTGGGATGGAACCCGAGAAAAACATCATTTGTTGACCTCGTAAATTTGATGGTTGACGCTGATGTTGAGCTAATTAGAAAGGAAAAGTAAGAAAATGATTGACAAGAATGCAAAAATCTATGTTGCCGGTCATCGCGGTTTGGTGGGCAGCGCAATATGGAATAATCTCATAAAACGAGGCTACACCAATTTGGTTGGGCGCACACATGCCGAACTGGATTTACTTGATGGCGTAGCCGTAAGAAATTTTTTTGATGC
>CAYTFG010000083.1:0-9264 GCA_964436925.1 uncultured Bacteroides sp.
CCGAGACATGGGCAAACGGATAATGGTCATCATACTTCAGTCCGTTGGTGCGCTGAAACTCCCAACACATACCGGCATCAGCGTCAACGCTTACCTTGTCGCCATTGAAAGTGTAGCCGAGAGAGCCGCTCACAAAATTGTTGCTAAAACTAGTGTAATATTCCGTGTCTCCATAATAATTGACATGGTTGATATGGGCGCCGTAGTTAACCAGCAACTTGGCAGCATTCCTATCGTTAAATTGCTTGACTGTATTGGTGCGGAGCTGTGGGTAGTAGCCGTTCTCGTGGGCATTGTTTACGATGGTCGAGGGCTGCGTCGTGGTGTAGTTGCTATAGATATTGTTGTTGGTGTAGGTAAATGAAGGGTCGGCGGTGATGCTCCATTGCTTCGGCAGAACGAAGAAATATTCGCCTGACCATGACAGCGTGCGGTTTAGATAGGGGCGCACATAGCTATATTCGTAGTTGGCATTGGTCAGTGGCGTAAAGTTGAGGTTACCGTCATAATAGCGACGATAGTTATCGTGGAAGGTGTAGTTAAGTGTGTTGATAATCTGCGCCTTGTCGGAGTTATAGGTTGCACGGAAAACCATCGGCACGGTGATGTACTTGAAGTCAGAGTTTAAAAATTGCTGATTGCGTTCAAGACTCGCATCGGGGAACTTGAATACCGAAGTCTCCGAGGTGCCGATATTTTTGGTGGAAACGAAATCGTTGGCAACGAGGAGGTCGTAGGTCATTTTGCGATAGACAAACTTGCTGTAGATTTCCCCCTGGTTGGTGTAGCAGCCGATTAGGAAGTTATTGTCGGAAATCTTGGTGTAGCCTCCATATTCATATTCCTGCATGATGAAGTTGACGGCGTGTTGCGCCCCACGGAAGCGCGGATCCAACGGGTAATCGAGATACTCAACTTTGCGAACATCGGCCATTCGCATACCGGTGAGGTCATGCTCAGTTGCCGGAACGTAGTTGATGAAGATTGCGACATCCTGTCCGGATGGAGTGCTGACCGCCTTTGATAGCGGATCGACCATAATCTCGGGAATCGCCATGCGTTGCAATAGGTCGATAGCGTTTTGGGAGGCATCCTTCATCTTTGACGCCGGGATATATGTGGAGACCGTGGCTGAAGTGCGTTGATTCTTGGCCTCAACCACCACTTCTTGCAGTTGGTGGGTTAGCGAGTCTGTCGGTTCGGACTGCGCTGTCTGATTCTGATTGGCCTGCGTTTCTACCTTGGCTGACTGCGCATTGATGCCGATGGCGTGAATCATGCAGAATAAGAGTATTGCTAATATGTTGCACTGTTTCATAAGTTCTTTGACGAATTCCGTTTGTGGAGTTTTTATATCGCAAAAATACGACATCTCTCTCAATCCTCCAAGCGTATCTTGTTTTTAATTTGTTGTTATATAGCTTTTTACCACGTTTGCCTTTAGCGATATTATGTGGTATTTCAACTTTCGAATGCAAAGTTACAACGTTCTGAAATCGATTTCACGAACATCCGACCTTTAATAACTAATTAACACTTTATTTTTCATCATAGTTTACAATATATCAGCGTTTTACGCACTAATAATTTTTCAAAAAAAATTCCATCCGGCTATCTTTTGAAGTATTTTAAATCCAGTTTCACGCCTTTTCCCCATTCCACAAAACACAAAAATCGTTAAGTTTTAATGGCATAAAGGATTAATAGACAAAATTAACACTCAATTTTCACACTTTACTTGTTATAGTATTAATTTTGTACTCGGTTTTAAGCCGAAATAAAGAATTTCTCTTTATTTTCAATCGAAAAATAGTAATTTAACTTATAGTACACAACACAACCATGAGTGAATCGGTAAACATTAGAGAACTAAACAATCTCGTTGCAAGTAAAAGCGATTTCATTAATCTCATTACCACTGGTATGGACCAAACTATCGTTGGTCAAAAACACCTCATCGAATCGTTGATAATCTCTCTATTATCAAATGGTCACGTGCTCCTTGAAGGTGTGCCGGGATTGGCAAAGACATTAGCTATCAAAACCTTAGCACAATTAATCGACGCAAAATACAGCCGTGTTCAATTCACACCCGACTTACTTCCTGCCGACGTAATCGGTACTATGGTTTACAGCGTGCAAAAAGAGCAATTCCAAGTAAAAAAAGGCCCGATTTTTGCTAACTTCGTCCTAGCCGATGAAATAAACCGTGCTCCGGCTAAAGTGCAAAGTGCCCTTCTCGAAGCAATGCAGGAACGACAAGTTACCATCGGTGACACTTCATTTGCTCTTGATGAACCATTCCTCGTAATGGCAACCCAAAACCCTATAGAACAAGAAGGTACCTACCCTCTTCCCGAAGCGCAAGTTGACCGTTTCTTGATGAAGGTGGTCATCGGTTACCCATCTAAAGAAGAAGAAAAATTAATCATTCGCCAAAATATTGCTCGCGAAAAGACTCAAGTTCACGCGCTCCTCAAGCCTGAAGAAATTCTTGAAGCCCAAAAAGTTGTTGAACAAATCTACGTTGATGAGAAAATCGAACGTTACATCGTTGACATAGTATTTGCTACTCGTTTCCCCGCTGATTACGGCCTTAACGATCTTTCCGGCATCATCGCTTTTGGCGCATCTCCTCGTGCCTCAATCAGCTTGGCTCGCGCAGCTCGCGCTTATGCTTTCTTGCACCAACGCGGTTACGTCATCCCTGAAGACGTGCTTGCTGTTAGCCACGACGTTTTGCGCCACCGCATCGGCGTTACTTACGAAGCTGAAGCAAACAATATTACTCAAGACGAAATTATCACTGAAATACTCGATAAGGTACAAGTTCCCTAATAAACAAATAGTTAGGTATTAAACTATGGACGCCAACGAACTATTAAGAAAAGTCCGTAAAATTGAGATAAAAACACGAGGTTTATCCCAAAACATCTTTGCCGGTGAATACCACTCAGCATTCAAAGGTAGAGGTATGATATTCTCTGAAGTACGTGAATATCAATATGGAGATGATATTCGTGACATTGATTGGAATGTTACCGCACGCCACAACCACCCATACGTGAAAGTGTATGAAGAAGAGCGCGAACTGACGGTCATGTTATTGATTGACATGTCAGGCTCAAGCGATTTTGGTGCTGTGGGTGTCGAAAAAAGAGAAATGATTGCTGAAATTGCCGCAACTCTGGCTTTTTCAGCAACTCAAAATAATGACAAGATTGGTGCAATATTCTTTTCCGACAAAATCGAGAAATTTATACCACCGAAGAAAGGCAAAAAGCACATACTTCTAATTATCAGAGAGTTACTAGACTTCACTCCCGAAAGCAGAGGCACCGATATCGGTATGGCCCTTCGTTACTTCACCGACGCTCTCAAGAAACGCTGCTCTACCTTCCTTATTTCTGACTTCATTAACTCCAAAGAATATTCCAAGGAACTAACAATCGCATGTAACAAACATGATGTCATGGCATTGCAAGTCTACGACAAGCGCGATGCACAGCTACCTGATGTTGGGTTCATGAGAGTCTGCGATTTGGAAACCGGTGCAACTCGATGGGTTGATACTTCATCCTCAAAAGTTAGAAAAGCATACGATAAATGGTGGTATGACCGTCAACAAGCCATGGCAACTACCCTAATGAAATGTCGAGTTGATTACACTTCAATTTCAACAAGCGAAGATTATGTAAAAGCTCTAATAGCATTATTTAAAACACGTGGGGTTAGAGCCCACTAAATCTTTAAACGATAATGAAATTTTTATCAAAACGACACATACTAAGTACCATCCTTCTGGTCTCATTGTTAACCGGTTGGATGCCCCTTAAAGCGGAAGTCATCATTCACTCGTCAATAGACTCCACAACTATTGTCATGGGTGACCGCACGATGATGCACTTTGAGGTACTTAAAGATGCCGAAAAAGGAGCAATTGTTGATTTACCTGAAAAAGGCAAAGAATATCATGGCGTAGAAATCATTGAAGCAACAATCGACTCAACCAAACACGCTAACGGTCGCTCAGTCATTAATTACGATTATTTGATTCAAGCATTTGACCCCGGAATGGTAACAATCCCCGGAATTGGATTTACTCAAGGTGGTCCCGACACACTTCGAGCTGATGTCATCACCCTCAAAGTGCTTGAAGTCGACCTCGATACACTCACGACCATCAACCCGATGGAAGGTGTTGCATCAGTCAAGGCAAAATGGTATGATGTCGTTCCCGATTGGTGGTATTGGGTTGTCATTGCGATAGTTGCAATAGCCCTCGGCTTTGTTCTTTTCACGCTATTCAAGAAAAATGGCAAGACATTATTGCCTCACAAGAAGGTTATTCCTCCGTATGATTTGGCAATTGGTCAATTGGAAGAATTGCGCAATATGCATCTTCCGGAGCAAGGCCATGACAAAGAATACTATACCCGCTTGACCGATATTTTGAGACAATATCTAGAAGGTCGTTTCGGCATAAATGCAATGGAAATGACTTCAACTCAAATACTTGACACAATCCGTGCAAATGAAGAGACAAGACTCCCGGGTAAATCAATGAAGGATTTGTTATCAATAGCCGACTTCGTTAAATTTGCCAAGGTTAGACCGCTACCCGAAGACAATGTAAAATCATTCAATTGGGCTAAACAATTTGTCGAAGACACCAAGCCGGTCGAAGTTCCTGAAGACAATTCCAAAGAAAAAGAACCACAATCTAAAGACGTTAAGTAATGCAACTAGCTCACCCTCAATATTTATGGTTTTTCTTAATTTATATACCACTCATTGCGTGGTACATAATTAAGCAGAGAAACGCTCGCCCTGCATTATCAATATCCAGCATATCTGCTTTCAGCAATATTGGTAAATCTTACAAAGAATACTTAAAGCATCTCCTTTTCATTCTGAGACTTGGAGTTATAGGCTGTTTAATAATAATCCTTGCCCGTCCTCAGATAAAAGATAACTGGCACACAACAACCACCGAAGGTACCGACATTGTTCTTGCAATGGATATCTCAGGTTCAATGTTAGCCCGTGACTTTCAACCTGATAGACTTGAAGCCGCAAAAAATGTTGCTGCAAAGTTTATCAACGGTCGTGAAGATGATAACTTGGGTATTGTCATTTTTGCCGGAGAAAGCTTGACCGGAGTTCCAATGACCACCGACCACTCTCAACTGCTGAATTACCTGCAAGGTATCAAAATGGGCATGGTTGAAGACGGAACCGCTATCGGTGACGGCATTGCAACATCGCTCAACCGACTCAAAGAAGGTAAAGCGCAAAGCAAAAGTATAATCCTTCTGACCGATGGTTCTAACAATACCGGTATTGTATCACCAATGACTGCTGCTGATGTAGCAAAAGAGATGGGCGTAAGAATCTATACCGTAGGTGTTGGTACAAATGGCAATGCGCCGTCGCCTGTAATTGATGTATTTAACCGACTAACATTTGTCAATCAGCCGGTTGTCATCGATGAAGCCACATTAAAGTCTATTGCAGAAAAAACCGGAGGTAAATACTTCCGCGCAACCGGAAATAAAGTGTTACAAGAAGTATTCAATGAAATTGACGCGCTGGAAAAAACGCAAATGGATGTTAAGCATTTCTCTCACACAGAGGATGATTACATCTTTTGGGCATGGCTGGCATTTGCATTATTTGCATTGGAATTACTGCTAAGATACACTGTCGTACGTTCAATCCCATAAAAACGAAAAAAGGAGCACAATAATATGTTTGATTTTGCTTATCCATTGCATCTTTACTTACTGGCAACAGTAGCTATATTTGGCCTGCTTTACTGGTGGTCAAGAGCTTCCAGAATGCGAAAGCTTCGCAAGTTTGGAAATCTTGATACAATTGCGCCATTAATGCCAAATGCATCAAAATACAAGCCATCTATAAAAATAACATTAGAATTGATAGCACTCGTTGCTCTAATAATTGTTTTGGCTCGTCCACGTGCCGGAGAAAAAGAAGGCGATTCAACGGTTTCCGGTATTGAAATAATGATTGCATTTGACGTATCTAACTCAATGTTAGCCTCATCAAATGACGACCCTAACGGTATTTCACGACTTGACAGAGCAAAACTCATTCTTGAAAAGCTAATTGACAAGCTTGATAACGACAAAGTGGGTCTTGTGATATTTGCCGGTGACGCTAAAACGCAATTGCCTATCACTACCGACTTTTATACTGCTAAAATGTATATCAATGACTTGTCACCTGAATTGATTTCATTCCAAGGAACAGCTATTTCCGAAGCAATGACTATGGCACTTAAGTCATACTCACCCGCTGAAGATGTTCACAAAGCAATGATTCTTATTACCGATGCAGAAGACCATGAAGGTGATGCCATTGAGATTGCAAAATCAGCAGCCGAACAAGGCATCCAAGTGAATGTCGTTGGTGTCGGAACATCAAAAGGCGCTCCAATTCCTGTCAAAGGCAAAAAAGGAGAATACATGAGAGACATGAATGGAAATGTTGTCACAACTGCTATTGACGAAAAGACCGCCCTCGCAATTGCCGAAGCCGGTAAAGGTATTTATGTCAACGGCACATCCAACTCTGCTCTCAATGACCTTGTTAAGCAATTAGATACTCTAGGCAAATCAGAATTTAAACGCGTCAGCTACAAAGCCAGCGCTGAACAATTCCCTACATTTGCTTGGATTGCACTAATTTTCCTAATTATCGATATTTTCATTCTTGATCGCAAAATCGGTTGGTTGAAAGATGTCAACTTCTTTACTAAGTAAGTTATGAGAAAGTATATTATACTATTGGCCATGCTCGTTAGTTGCAGTATCTCAGGATATTGCGAGCAAGCCATGTCAAATAAAGCCGAGCGCAATTACATCAAGCAAGGCAACCAATTTTACAACCAGCAGCAGTATGAGAAAGCTTATAATTCATACCAAGCTGCTCTGCAGGCCAATGGAGCATCAGAAGTTGCATTATACAACACTGCAATGTCTCTTGCAAAAATGGAAAATGATGACAACAAAAAGGCTGAAGGCGGACCAAGAGCTCAAGCGCAACAGATTTTGAGCCAATTGGGACAATCAGCCAAAAGTCAATCTATCATGGAGAAGTCTCTGTATAACCTTGGAAACATGATGTTTAACGATGAAGATTATCAAAAGAGCATCGATTGTTATAAAGGCGTTTTGCGTAAAAATCCCGGTAACATGAAGGCTAGACAAAACTTGAGATTGGCTCAATTGAAACTTCAGAATAAAGATCAGGACAAGGACAAAGATAAGGATAAAAACAAAGATCAAGATAAGGATAAAGATCAGCAAAAGGATCAACAACAAGACCAACAAAATCAGCAACAGCAGCAGAATCAACAGCAACAGCAACAACAGCAGCAAATGACCGGCAATGCTGAGCAGATTCTCAAAGCTATGCAAAACCAAGAGAATGTAACTCGCCGTAAAGCTCAAGAAAAAGAGCAACCTGCGGGACAACGTGCAACTGATAAACCGTGGTAATAACTATGACTATAAAACGATTTCTTTTATTAATCTCTATACTTGCAACATTTGCCATCAATGGCTTTGCTGAAGTCTCATTTTCAGTAATTCCGCCCAATAGAGTGATTCAAGGGCGTCGCTTTGCTGTAACCTTCAGACTAAAAAATGGAGAAGGCTCAGCACCAAAAGCACCGCAATTACAAGGCTGTACCCTACTCTACGGCCCTGCGACCTCGACAATGATGAGTTCGACCTACATCAACGGCCAACAGTCAATGTCGTCATCCATCGATTACACATTCACCTACCAAGCCGACAAGGCCGGAACGGTAACAATCCCATCAGTTTCAGTAAATGTTGACGGCAAATCACATTCATCACAAACTGCAAAATTCACGATATTACCATCTGACGACACATCATCAAGCAATAGCGGAAATGGTCAATCGTCGGGCGTTCAAGTTGACGATGTCTCAACACAAACACCCGGTAAAGTATCGGCAAACGACTTATTCATAAAGATACAGCTCTCTAAGTCAAAAGTTTATGAACAAGAAGCCATAATATGTACAATTAAATTGTACACCAAGTTTGATATCACTAAGATAGTCCCGACGACTCAACCATCATTTGACGGATTCCTTAGTGAAGAGCTCTCAACGCCCGATAATCAATTGGAAAATTACAATGGTCAAAACTATCTGACTGCTGTGCTCAAACGTGTTATTCTCTATCCTCAAAAGGCCGGAAGATTGACCATTACATCAGGTAAATTTGACCTTACTCTTGTGCAATATGAGAATGTCAATATGGGCTACTTTACAACTCGTAGACCAATTGAGAAAAACATTACAACGACAACCAATAGCGCTACACTTGATGTTATTGCGCTTCCAGAGCCCAAACCGGCAGGATTTAATGGTGCCGTGGGCAAATTCAGTGTTTCAACCAAGCTAAGTCCGGAGCATCTACTCACCAATGATGCAGCTACTTACTCATATATTGTCAAAGGTACAGGTAATATAAAATACCTCAAAGAGCCGACAATCAACTTCCCGGCAGGATTTGATGAATATACACCTAAAAATGACATTAATGCACAATTCAATGGTAGCGACATGACCGGTACTTACCAGATTGACTACACCATTGTGCCTCAAGAAGTTGGTAAATTCACCATACCGGGAACTGCCTTTGTTTACTTTGACCCGTCAACCCACAAGTATGTCACAATCAACACTAACGAATACAACGTGAAAGTTGGCAAAGGCTCAAATGCAGCTCCGAATATCGAGCAAAAAGCCATAGATAAAACTATGACTGATATCCTTTACATCAAGACAAATCATGAGCCACAAACCAAGGATTTAAAATTCTTATTCTATAACCCGATTTACTGGTGTGTTTACTTGCTGGCAATCATAATTTTAGTTGCTATAATCGTAATATTCCGTCGACAAATGAAGCTAAATGCCGATGTTGCCGGACGTAAATTGGCAAAAGCTAACAAAGTGGCAAATAAGCGATTCAAAGTTGCTAGAGGATACATGAATGAGCACAAGAATGACATGTTCTACGAAGCAATTTCTCAAGCACTTTGGGGCTATTTAAGCGACAAGTTGGGCATCCCCGCTTCTCAATTATTACGTGACAATATTTCAGAAAAGCTTGCTAATAGCGGAGCTCCTCAAGAATCCATTGACAGCGTAATAAACATTCTTGATGAATGTGAAATGGCAAGATTCACACCGGAACATTC
>CAYTFG010000084.1:0-8843 GCA_964436925.1 uncultured Bacteroides sp.
CGCAAACAATATAAAAACAATCAAAAAAATAAATCCTTTTGTTATTGTACCTTTTGTTTTTATAGAATCCTGTCTATCCTTGTGTTTGTCAAGTTTATTTGGTGAATTACAAAGTTATCACAACGGCTTGTGATAACTTTGCCTTTGGTTCACCTAATACCTCAACAGAGTCCTGTTAACTGTTATCTTATGTTTGCGTTTTACTTAAATTGTGTCTCGACTGCTGGTTATATTGTAGTGACGTATACCAAATTTTTTTTTCTTTAGAAATCAAGAGGTTAAAGCACAATAGTTATAAGTTCCTTTAATGATTGAAGTCATTAAACAATTATGTTTAATCAATAAATAGCGATTTAAGAGAGCAAGGCTCATCACCATGAAAATTGAGCCTTGCTCTACCCCCATAATTGTCTTATCTAATGAAAACTTTTTCTGCTTTATTGCCTTGGCGACGGATATAGATGCCGTTGCTTAGGTTTTCGCTATTAACTCTAATTCCTTGTAAATTATAATATTCAATGGGAGTGTTACTGTTTTCTACTTCTACTGTTGACACGCCTGTTACTGCTGATTTAATTTCGGTCTTTGTGATTTTGAGTGAAGCTAGTTCAGCTGTTAGGAATGTTCTGATTGATTCGGTTGTTATGCCGGTTGTTGAGAATGAGTAATTCAATACTTTATTTGCTGTGCTGGTTATTGTTCCGGTTACGCTGATTGCTGCATCGGTGCGGGTAATGTCTAGTGACACAAATGCTCCGTTCAAGTCTGCAACAAATGTGTCCCAATCGGGTGTTGTACCCCATGTGCCTGCTGCGTATAGGTTTGCCCATCCATAGTTATCGGCGCGGAGTATTAGATATTCTGAGTATCCGTTTGAACCGTTACGAACATCATCATTGGTTACTCCAATTAAGAAGTTGTTCCAGTTGCTGCCGGTACCTGTGTTGTAGTTGTAGAATTCATAGTGAATTGTACCGTTACCGGTGAGTGTGACATATTTTGAGAATGCTGTCCACCATGCTGTTGAATAGTCAGGTGCGCCAACAAATTCATCTGTATTTGCATTGGTTGATGTTTCGCTGATTTCAAGATATGCACCGTCTACGGTCAAGAATGTTCCAATTGTTGAGGTTAATGCACTTGATTCGGTCTTGAAATTGCTGTAATATGTCTTGTTGGCTGTTGTTGTTATTGTTGTGTAAACTTGGAGGAAGTTGTCGTTACGAGTGATGTCGATGTCGACTGTTGCTCCATTCATGTCTGCGATAAATGTGTCCGAAACAAAATTGTTTGCCCAGAAACCATTGTCATAAACTGTTCCCCAACCGTAGCTGTCGGCTCTTAATACTACATTTTCTGCGTATCCGTCTTCGCCTGATGCTTTTCCGTTTGAGATTACTAATGACCAGTTGTTCCATGCGTTTACTCCGTCAACTGCGCCTTTGTTGTGATTGACAAATGTGTAGTGGATTGTACCGTTGCCGGTGAGTGCTTTCACAGTTGAGAATGCTGACCACCATCCTGATGATAGGTCACTTGCTCCTACTGTCTCGATTACTGCAGCCGATGATGTTAGGCTGATTCCAAATGCTAATGCAACTATGAGTGAAACTTTTTTTGCTAGGCTCATGGCTGTTTGTAGTTTAGATAGGTAAAATTGTTTCATGCAATTATGATTTTAGTTTGGTATTTAGTTTGCGTCACAAAATTACTATCTCCTTGCCCCCTATGTAGTGTATTTTTGAGTATATTAAGTGTATTTTTGAGTAATTGATGAAAAATTCTCTTATTCAGGTCGATAGCATTTGAATCTAACGCCTGCCAGTCTCAGCCTTTCTTTCCCTATTTCGCATAGGTTTAACGGTAATCCGGCGTTGCTGAGGTATGCTATCGCTGCTTGTGCCACATTTTTAGCAGGCCCGCGCGCTTGTTCCACCGATATCTCCTCGGGATATTGAACTAATATAAATTTTCGATGGCCTCCGTCTGCTTTATTTTGCATCTCAACTGCCTCGCCCATAGTGGCTGAACCGCTGAAAAAGTCCATGATTGTCATGTCTTTATCGGGAAATAGGCTGATGAGTAATTGCATCATTTCCACGGTCTTGGGCGCTGTAAACACGGGGTAGGGCGTCCCAAACAGTTGCTTGAGATGTTTGCCCGCCGATGTGGTCTTGAAATCTATGTTCACCGGCCCGTAGATTGACTCGTAGGTGCGATTGGTCAGCATTGACTTGATGCGCGTGTGAGTGCGCATATTTTTCTCATAAATCTTGCCGTTGCGAAATTGTAGTCCGCCTTTGGCGTGAAGACTTTCGATGCGCGACCGGCTGTAGGTGTTTTCTATTGTCTCGCCTTGGCTGTTTGTCGAGCTGTAACAATCCCAGCCCTTGTGATATTCAAAGCTGATTTCGTCGGTCTTCTTGTTGTGCCACACACTGTAGTTCTTATCGCTGCTCTCGTCGCTGACCACCTTGTTGAAGTCGTTTTTGCCAACGAGAACTCGCTTGCCACTCCCGTGGATATATTGCCCGTTCTCGTCCTCGGTCATGTCTTTGATGTCCTTGGGAATATTCTCTACAAATGAGCATTTGTCTATATCTTTGGCGTAAATTGCACAGTAGTCGTTACTTACCGATATGTGGTGGCTGTTTTTGCGCCCCTTGGGATTGTTCTCTATTGATAGCAACCCTATGAAGTTTTCTTGCCCGAAGACTTCATCACATATTGTCAGCAATCGCTTGAGCTCGTTGAAGTCGATGGATATGAATATTGCGCCGGAATCACTCAAGATTTTGCGCGCAACACTCAGTCGAGGTATCATAAAATCGGTCCACCCTGAGTCGTCGCCGTAATGGTCGTTGTAAATGAATCCTTTACCTGTGTTATACGGCGGGTCGATGTATATCATCTTGATTTTCGGGCATTTGGTGTCGGTGCTGAGAATGTGTAGCGCGTCGATGTTGTCACCCTCGATGTATATGTTTTCGTTGTAGTCAAATGGCTGATATTTAACCGTTTGCTCTTCTATAACGTAGTTTACATCGTTGATTCCGTCATGTGGGCCTATGATATAGCTTTTTTTCTTGTCTTTTAGAATGATGTTGCTGCTTGTAGCTTGTGGTATCTGCTTGTTTCTTAGTGAGATAGAGTTGGAATAAAATGTCATGTTTGTGCGCCCGCCTTTTTCGGTGCATTTAACTTGCATTTTCTTCGTCAGCTCGTTAACTATCAGTATTACAGCTGATTGTAGCGTTGCATCGCAGTCGATGTTGATAATTCTCTTGCTCTTGTTTAGTAAAGCATTGCTACAGAGCAATATGCTGTACAAGCGGTTCAGCGCTTCGTCATCGTTTCCGTCGATTTTGACTGATAATGTGTCAAATGAGTTGCCTGATGACTCGGCTAATGCTTTGAGCGCAAGGATGTTATCTCCTTTAATGGTTATGGCGTCGGTCTCGGGCTTGTTCACCTCGATTAGCTTGGCGTGACAAGGCAAACTCGCATTGATGCGTGTCTCGGTTTTGCCGTGCCAATCGATTGTTATGGTGCTCCCGCTGTTTATCATACTGACTGTGTCTCAATTACTTCCTGCAAAATGCTCACAGCTTCTTCCACGGTCGTGACGTTGCTTATCGCAAACGAGCGTTTGCCGTTTTTCTCTCTAATTCTCACGCGGTCAGTGTGATGTGATAGATATGCCAATAGCTTACCAAACATTGGCGACTGGTAGTAGGCCTTGTTGGACTCGTCAACAAAGTAGATAAACATGCTCTCTTGCTTGAGGTTGACTTTCTCGATACCGAGCTGGCGTGCCAAGCGGCGCAACCGTGGTATGCGCATAAGTTCTGCTGCCTCATGCGGTATTTTGCCAAATCGGTCTTGCATTCTCATCTTGAACGCTTGTAAGTCTAGTTCGCGTTCTATCGCGTCTAGCTCGCGATACAAGTTGATGCGTTCGCTTTCTTGTGGCACATAACTGTCGGGGAACAGCAATTCCAAGTCGCTCTCAATGACGCAGTCGGTAACATATTCTGTCTCTTCGTCTTTATTGTCTTCATTGGTGAGTACATCTGAAAATTCTTCGGTTTTCAATTCCATAACTGCCTCTTTGAGAATCTTCTGATAGGTCTCATAGCCCAAGTCGGCAATAAATCCGCTCTGCTCGGCGCCCAGCAGGTTGCCGGCGCCTCTGATGTCGAGGTCTTGCATGGCGATGTGTATTCCGCTGCCCAGGTCGGCAAAGCTTTCTATCGCTTGTAGTCGTCTTCGAGCCACAGGTGTCAATGGAATGTGTGGCGGTACTAGCAAGTAGCAGAAGGCTTTACGACTGCTTCGGCCCACACGTCCGCGCAATTGGTGCAACTCGCTCAACCCAAAGTTTTGTGCGTTGTTGATTATGATTGTGTTGACGTTTGGCATGTCGATACCGCTTTCCACGATGGTTGTTGCCAGCAGGATGTCATAGTCGTGGTTGGCAAAGTCAATGATGGCTTGCTCCAACTTTTCGGGTGGCATCTGTCCGTGTGCCACGATTGTGCGTGCATCGGGCACCACTCGCTTGAGCATATCTTGCAGCTGATAGAGCCCCTCAATGCGGTGATTGATAAAGAATACTTGTCCGTTACGCGATAGCTCAAAGTTAACAGCTTCGCTCACCAAGTCGTCGTTAAGCGCATTTACCGATGTCACAATAGGATAGCGGTTGGCCGGCGGTGTGGTTATCGCACTCAAGTCTCGCGCTCCCATCAGTGAGAACTGGAGCGTACGCGGTATTGGTGTCGCGCTCATTGTCAATGTATCAACATTGACTTTCAGCTGTTTAAGCTTTTCCTTGACTGCTACGCCAAATTTCTGCTCTTCGTCAACGATAAGTAGCCCTAAGTCCTTGAACTTAACGCTCTTACCGATGATTTTGTGCGTACCTATGAGTATGTCAATCTTCCCTTCGGCAAGGTCGGCCTCTATTGCTTTTGTTTGTTTGGCTGAGCGTGCGCGTGATAGGTATTCTACCTTCACCGGGAAGTCTTTAAGTCGTTGAGTGAATGTATTATAGTGCTGGTATGCCAATACGGTTGTCGGCACGAGCACTGCTGTCTGTTTGCCGTCGGTTGCGGCTTTAAATGCCGCACGTATGGCTATTTCGGTCTTGCCAAAGCCCACATCACCGCATATTAGTCTATCCATAGGCTTATGGCTCTCCATGTCGGCCTTAACCGCTTGTGTTGCTGTTAATTGGTCGGGCGTATCCTCATATATGAACGACGCTTCAAGCTCGTGTTGCATATAGCTGTCGGGTGAGAATGCATAGCCTTGTTCTTCTTTGCGTTGGGCATATAGCTTGATGAGGTCGCGCGCTATGTCCTTTAACTTTGACTTGGTGCGCTCCTTGACCTTGTTCCATGCTCCGCTGCCCAGCTTGTTCATCTTGGGCGGAACACCTTCTTTACCGCGATATTTCGATAATTTGTGCAGTGCGTGGATTGACACAAACACTATATCGTCGTTGAGATAGGTCAATTTTATCATCTCTTGCATACGCCCGTTTATCTCGGTGCGCAGCATGCCCGCAAATTTTCCCACACCGTGGTCCACGTGCACGATGTAGTCGCCCACTTCTATTGAATTGAGCTCTTTCAGTGACATCGCCAGCTTGCCTGAGCGTGCTCTGTCGCTCTTCAGGTTGTATTTGTGGAAACGGTCAAATATTTGGTGGTCGGTGAATGTACATGTGTGGGTGACGTGGTCCACAAATCCTTCATGCAGTGTGCTCAACACCGGCGTGAATTCTATCTTGTCGCCACGGTCCTCAAATATTACTCTCAATCGCTCAAACTGCTTCGCCGAGTCGCTGAGAATGTATATCTTGTAACCTTCTTTTTCTAGTTTTGTGAATGATTCGCTGATGAGGTCAAAGTTCTTGTGGTAGATGCCTTGAGGCGAACATTTGAAGTCTATCGTTGCGTTTTTGCTCTGTGTCGTTGGCGCTGCCGTGAAGTTTATTCGCTTGAATTGGCCGAATTGTTGGCTGAATTGCTCGGCGTCAACAACATTATCCATGGCGTGAACGTCACCCTCGTCGGCTATTAGTGCCGAGTCGCTGAATTGTTCTCCGGCAATTGCCTTAATGCGCTCTATGCAAAATTGCGCATCTCTCACCGCAAGCGTTGTTTCGGGCGAGATATAGGCCAACAGTGATTCGCCTTTTGACCCCGATTCTTGAGCTATGTTGGAGGTTATGGAGATGTACTCCATCTTTTGCTCTGATAGCTGTGTCTCAATGTTGAATGCTCTGATTGAGTCTATCTCGTCGCCAAAAAAGTCGATACGATAGGGCAATTCGTTGGAATAGCTGAATATATCGAGGATTGAACCGCGCACGGCAAAGTGTCCCGGCTCAAACACATAGTCTACTTCTTTAAATCCGTTTTCGCGCAACCATTTCTGCGTCTCGGTCAAGTCTAAACTTTGTCCCACCGAGAAGTTTATGGTGTGCTCGTCAATGGCCTCTTTTGATGCCACTCGTTCGGCCAATGCCTCGGGGTAGGTGACGACCGCCTTTAATTCGGGCGATGTGTGCCAATGGTTTAGCGCCTCGGTCCTCATTACCTGTGAGGGCGGGTCTATCTGCCCATACTTGATGTCGCGCTTGTAGCCTGAGGGAAACATTAGCACTGCTTCCTCGCCAAGTATGCGTGACAAGTCATGGTATAAATAGCCGGCATCGTCGAGTGAATCACCGATTACCAGCATTGGAACTCCCGATGTTTCTGGTAGCTGTGATAGCAATACCGCTGCTGAGGAGCCTGCAAGTCCGTATAAGTCAACCACTTTGTCGCGTGCCAACGCTTCATTGATGGCTTCGCGACGCTCTTTTGTTAAGAATGAAAGACTCAGATTCTTTATGTCCATCTATTTCTTCCCTTTCTTTACCGGGGCCAATATGCTGTTATAACGATTTATGTTTGACAGCACTTTCACGGCTGAATCAACTGCCTCGTCATGCTTGAGCTGTTGAATGATGCGGCCTCGGTCATAATAATACCTTTCGGCAATTTCTGTGCCTAATGCTTCTTTAATATCGTTCTTATTGATGTCAAGGTCTTTGTCGAGGTCATGCTTTAGCAATTTTTCCAGATTGTTGAATGCTGCATCCAGTGAATCGTTGGCATAGCCCTCGCGCTTGGCAGCGTCACGCAGTGCTGTCAAACCGTTTTCACACACCTTGTCATACTTGAATTTTGCAGGGTCAATAAACTTCTTGAAGTCATTGAATATCGTGTCATCAACTACAAAATCTTTGGCCGGTGGTATTGATGCGTGTTCTGATGCATATTTGTTTGCATAGTCAAATGCCCACATATCGGCAACGATATTGTAGTATAATCGTGTTATATCGGGATACACAACTTCCAAGTCGGGCTTGATACCGCCTCCGTCGCGCACTTCTCGGCCTCCTGCTGTGTAATACACGTTGGTCAAGCTGTCGGGAATGCGTGACACCGAACCGTCTTCATTGCGATGACGGTAATCTATCGCTTGAATCAAGCGCCCGCTCGGTATGTAATATTTAGCTACTGTCACTTTCAAGATGCCGTTATAGGGTAGGGGACGTGTGCTTTGCACTAGACCTTTGCCATACGTGCGTGTGCCCACAATCACTGCGCGGTCCAAGTCTTGAAGCGTTCCTGAGAGTATTTCTGATGATGATGCTGTGCCGTTGTCCACGAGTATCACTAGCGGAAGCTTTGTGTCGATAGGGTTGGCTGTAGTTTTGTACACGCGCTCATTCATGGCGTCACGTCCGCGTGTGTGCAGCACTTCTGTTCCCTTAGGCACAAACAGCCCGACAATATTTACTGCGCTTTCCAATAGTCCGCCGCCATTGCCTCTCAAGTCAATAACAAGTGATTTGAAATTAGGATTCTTCTTCAAGTCGAGCAACGCATCTTTTACGTCTTTGGCGCTCTTCTCGTTGAAACCTGTCAATACAATATAGCCTATTTCATCGCTTATCATGCCGTAATAGGGCAATGTGGTTACATTGATTTTGCGGCGCAAGATATCAAATGTCAATATAGAATCTTGAACATACGGGCGCTTCACTGTTACAACAGCGTGAGTACCCGGCTGTCCGCGCAAATTCTTGCTCACCGTTTCGATATCCTTGCCGAGCATAGTGTCGCCGTTGACTACCATTATCAAGTCCCCGGGCTTCAATCCTGCTTCTGCTGCCGGAGAACCTTCGCGTGGACCGCTCACATACACATTATTGTTCCTCGCCACAATATCCGAGCCTATGCCCGCATATTCGCCGGTTGTGATGCGCTGAAGATCGTCTTGATTGTCATCTGATATGTATTCGGTGTATGGGTCGAGCTCATATAGCATCGAACTGATGGCTGTGTTTATTGATTTTGTCGCGTCTATGGTATCTACATATGTCGTTTGCAACTCACGATACACGGCATTAAATAAATCCAAATTCTTTATTATTTCTGACTTTTTGCTCCGTGTTGCGGCTGTCCCTACAACCATAGTCATCACTAATAAGGATACTATCGCTATTAATGTAGTTCTTCTCATTGTCGAGTGGTCTTATACTTAAGTATTAAAGTGTTTACATTTGTCTCGCTAAGGTACGCATTTATTTGGCATCTCTCACCCCTTTTTCTTCAAAAAAGCTTTAAAATGAACTTTTTTTGAATCTTTTTTCATCAAACTATTGCACAATTCAAAATTATCAACTAATTTTGTACCCGCAAAACCACAACAGTGGTCAACAAAAAACTGCTTCAATAGCTCAGTTGGTTAGAGCACCTGACTGTTAATCAGGGGGTCGT
>CAYTFG010000085.1:0-8698 GCA_964436925.1 uncultured Bacteroides sp.
TGTAACCTTCTGATCCGTAGTCAGATGCTCTATTCAGTTGAGCTAAGGAGCCATTTGGCGTATCACTTATTTCGTGATTGCGAGTGCAAAGTTAGTACGTTTTTCGCCAATTTCCAAATATTTTTGCAAGAATTTTTCAAGAAAATTACATCCCTTTAGCTAATATATTGGAAATGAGTGGTGTTGCGTTTTGTGTTGTTACGGCCAATCTTTTCTCTGCAATCCATGAATCTAGGGGCAGGTCGGGAAAATAGACCGACGTGTCAAGTATCCGGTCGCTTTTTTGCTCGTGTTCAACTCGTCCGCCAATCGCCAAAATCGGAATTTTGCGCTCGCCACAAAATTTTGTCAATGCGCTCACGGCTTTTCCCTGGTCGGTTTGGTTGTCGATTGAGCCCTCGCCGGTGATGAACAGTGCCGGCGATAATTCCTCAAATCGGTATTTGGCTATCAAATAATCGGCACCTGACACACATTCGCACCCCAAAACTGATTCAATTGCATATCCAAGTCCACCGCCCGCGCCTGAATGTGCTGTCATTGAGCCATTTGTGACTTGTCGCCAATGATTTAGGCTTGCTGCCAGCATTTCGAGATGTATTTTTCTCAATCCTTTTTGTGGCGCAAAAAGTAAGGATGATGGTTTGTCAATTGAGTCGGTCAGCGGAACTTTCACATCGCTGAGACCTACGATGTTAAACTGCTGTTGTGGTGGATGATAGAACGCTATTTTGTGGATTTCGTCAGCTCGTATGGCTTGTGGTAATTCCTGATTGTGGATGTCGCGAAATTCTGCGCCAAGTCCTTGCATGAATCCGGCTCCACCATCAATGGTCGCTGTTCCGCCAATGCCTATTGCTAGCGATGTAACCTTGTGCTGCTCAAATATTTGCTTAACGGCAACACCTAGCGGATAGGACGTCGATTGCCATGGATTGCGGTTTTTCTCATGGATGAGTGACAGCCCGATGATGGCGCTGCTATCGAGAAATGCCTCATGGGTGAGGTCATTGATGTAAAATTGAGCCTGAATAGGTCGCATAATTGCATCGTGAGCGCTTAGACTAACGGCGTGAGCACCAATGCATTCGGCGATGATTTCTGATGTACCTTCACCGCCGTCGGCCATTGGGGCATTGATGAAATTAGCTTTGATGCCGCTTGATTGTAGCGCCTTGATAATTATGTCGTTAGCCTTGCGCGCCGATAGAGTCCCTTTGAACTTATCGCAAGCAACAATGATATTTGGCAATGTCTTTTTCATGAGGCAAAAATACAAATTTTTGAAAAGTTTTGCTCATTAAATCGCAATAAATCATTATCTTCGTGTGTAAGAACGAAAAAAATATCCCAACCAATATGAAAGTAAAACAAACATTGGGCGCCGTCGCCATGGCGCTTCTACTATTTTCTCCGGCGATAAATGCCGAGAAGCTAGTGATTTTGCACACAAATGATACTCACAGTCAAATCGACCCTTCTGACAATGGCGAAGGTGGCGTTTTGCGTCGCAAAGTCTTGATTGATAGTGTAAAACAAGCTGAAAAGAATGTGATAGTTGTTGATGCCGGCGATGTGGTTCAAGGCACGCTATATTTCAATCTCTACAAAGGCGAAGTCGAAGAAAAATTGATGAATGCCCTTGGTTATGAGTTGCGAATCCTTGGTAATCACGAGTTTGACAACGGCATGGAGGCTTTGGCTATCAACCTCAAGATGTCAAATGCTGAATTGTTGTCAACCAATTATGATTTGGATAAATCAACTCTCAAAGGCTTGTTTAAAAAGTTCACTATCAGAGAGTATGATGGCAAGAAAATTGGCTTTATCGCTATTAATTTGGACCCGAAGGGCATGATTGCTGAAGGTAATTATGATGGCGTTGTCTATCGTGATGCTATTGAAACTGCCAATGCCACAGCTGCTTACCTCAAGAAGGTGGAAGGTGTTGATATGGTTGTCGCTTTGTCTCACATTGGCTACACTCCTCAAAATAAGCCCTCTGACGTTGATTTGGCTAAGGCTTCTACTGATATCGACGTGATTATCGGCGGACACTCTCACACGCTCATCTATCCGGGTGTGACCGACGACACTACCCCTTATTTGATTCCAAATGCCAACGGAAAAAATGTTCTTGTCGCTCAAACTCGCCGTCGTGGCGCTTATCTCGGCGAAATTACCATTGATTTGGATAACTTGACTCCTCGATATCGTCTTATTGAAGTGAATAGCCGTTTGGATGACCGCATTGACCCTTCAGTAGCCCAAATAATTAAACCATATAGCGCAGGTGTTGATTCGCTAATGGCTTTGAAGGTCGCCACAAGTGCGATTAAGATGGCTCAAGACGAGGAACCTATACTTAACTTTGCCAGCGATTTTATGTTGTATCAAGGTCAACAACTCGCTGACAATGTGGACTTTTCTATTATGAACCGCGGTGGTTTGCGCCGAGCATTACCCAAGGGCGATATAACTGAGGGTATGATAAAAATGCTGATGCCTTTCAAGAATGTTGCCACTGTTATTGACATCAAGGGCGCTGACTTGATTCCTGCTTTCGATGAAATGGCTAGAGTGGGCGGAAATGGTGTAAGTTACAACGTAGAAGCTACTTATAGTACAAAGACCAACAAGTGCATCAAGATAAAAATTAATGGCCAAGTGCTTGACCCGGATAGGACTTATCGCGTGGCAACACTTGATTATCTGGCTAATGGCGGTGATTATATGCAGACTTTGACTCGTGGCACCGTTGTCGCTCGTAGCTCAAATGTGGTTTACGATGATATGCTCAATTATTTGCGCCAAGGTCCGATGAAAGGTAAGAAAATCAAGCCGTCGGCAGTGGCTAGAATGAGGGCAATTGAATAAAACCATAGGAATTTGTAATGGATAATTTGAAAATTACTTCAAATTGTTAGGATTTCTCGAAGAAATGAGTTAAATTTGTAGATATAATCACTAAAATTATTATTTATTACAAATCTAGTCGTAATTCAATTATTTATTTAAAATGAAAGCTACAGAAGTACTTGAAGACTTACGTCGTCGTTTCCCGAATGAGCCTGAGTATCTACAGGCCGTGGAAGAAGTAATAACATCTATCGAAGACGCTTACAATGAACATCCTGAATTTGAGCGTTACAATTTGATTGAACGTCTTTGCATTCCTGACCGAATTTTCTCATTCCGCGTCTCTTGGGTTGATGATTCAGGTAAGGTTCAAAATAACATGGGCTACCGCATCCAACACAACAATGCCATTGGCCCGTACAAAGGTGGTATCCGTTTCCACGCATCAGTTAATCAATCAATCTTGAAGTTCCTCGCTTTCGAGCAAACTTTCAAAAATTCTTTGACTACTCTTGCTATGGGTGGTGCCAAGGGTGGTAGTGACTTCTCTCCACGTGGTAAAAGCGACACTGAAGTTATGCGCTTCTGTCAAGCATTCATCGCTGAATTATGGCGCCATATCGGTCCTGACACTGACGTTCCTGCCGGTGATATCGGCGTAGGTGGTCGTGAAGTTGGCTATATGTATGGCTATTACAAGAAGATGGCTCGCGAATTTACAGGTACTTTCACCGGTAAAGGCCGTGAATTTGGCGGTTCTTTGATTCGTCCTGAAGCTACCGGTTATGGTAACTGCTATTTCTTGTTGAATATGCTTGCTACCAAGGGCATTGACATCAAAGGTAAACGTGTTGCTATCTCCGGTTCAGGTAATGTTGCAACCTACACCGCTCAAAAACTTCAACAACTCGGCGCTGTCGTTGTTTCAATGAGCGATAGTGACGGTTCAATTTATGCTCCCGACGGCTTGACCGAAGACCAACTCAATTTCATCTTTGAATTGAAGAACGTTTATCGTGGCCGTATCCGTGAAGTTTCTGAAGAGTATCCCGAAATCCAATATTTCCCCGGCGAACGTCCTTGGCATCATGTTAAGTGTGACATTGCAATGCCATCTGCTACTCAAAATGAAATTGATGGTGATGATGCTCGCGCTCTTTTGGCTCAAGGCTGTATCGCTGTAAGTGAAGGTGCAAATATGCCTTCAACTCCTGAAGCTATCAAAGAATTTATCGCTGCGAAGATTCTTTATGCTCCGGGTAAGGCTGCTAATGCCGGTGGTGTTGCAGTTTCCGGCTTGGAAATGGCTCAAAATTCACAAAAACTTTCTTGGTCAGCTGAAGAAGTTGATGCTAAATTGAAGTCTATCATGGCTGACATCCATCAACAATGCGAGAAATACGGCAAAGAACAAGATGGTTACATCAACTATGTCAAGGGCGCTAATGTTGCCGGCTTCATGAAAGTTGCCAAGGCAATGATGGCTCAAGGTATTCTCTAGTAGATATTTACATAGCAAAAAATAAAGAGAGGTAGGCTGATTCTGTGTTAGCCTACCTCTTAACTTTTTCTATGACGCTGAATTATAGCTGATTAAGTAGCGAAAATGCGTAATCGCGACCTGAATTGATGAGTTCAGGATAATGAGCATCGCTATTGACTATAATTGGTACTTTGTTCTCAATCAGGCGTTTAAGATAACGCTCAGCAGGGAATATGCGATGATGTTCTTCCCATGCTTTAGTATTGATTTCAACAATTAGTTTGTGAGCTATTATGTTGTCAATCAATTCGTTAACCAGCTTTTGATACCATGATTGCTGCTCGAGGTCTTGGTTGAAATGACTACCATTGTGTCCTATCTTGTCGAAATGGCCTATGACATCAAAGTGGCCTTCATCAACCATTTTCATTGATTGAGCGTAGAATGTGCGAACAACATATTCTAAGTCATTGTGAAAGAACTCGTTCATCTTGGTTTTGAATCGTTCAAAACGTCCGTCAATGTCCACATAAATTCCTTCTTGTGAGGGGATAAAGTGAACTGAACCAATGCGATAATCCAGTGGCAAGCGGTCAAAATAAGCGTTTGCCGGCCCCCAGTGTTTCCCCAAGTAATCAATCTCCATTGATGTGAAGAATTGTGTGTCCGAATTGGCGTAAAGTGCCTTAAGACGAGCAACTTCATCAATGTATAGCGGTACGCTTTCCATTGACATATTGCACGATGATTCTAGTGGAATTGGAGAGTGTGGAGAGAAGCCGTAATACTTGAACCCTTGCTGGACGGCAGATGCGGCAAATTGGGCCATTGTCGCTCTGCCATCACAAAATTGGGTGTGGGAATGAAAGTTGTAAAGCTTCTCATCTCCAATAAGTTCGATTAAATCCATATCTTAAATTTTGGTCAATATTTCTAGTAGTTTGAGTCAATTATTACTTTTCCGTCAAGTATGTGACGGCGATAGCGCAAGAATAGTAGCATGAACACCACTGCGACTACACAACCTATTCCAACGCCTAAGTTATAGTTTAAGCCAAATCCCTCGGGGCTTTGTGCCACAAGCAGATATGAGCAGCTCACCACGGTCATAAACATTGCCGGGAACATGGTGATGAAATAATTTTTGTTTTTACGTGCTAAGTAAACCGTCACTGCCCAAAGCGTGAATACCGAGAGTGTCTGGTTACTCCAAGCAAAGTAGCGCCATAAAACGTTGAAGTCAATAAGCATTATTGCAAAGGTCAACGCAAATACCGGGAGCGAAATCAAGAGTCTCTTTACGATTTTCTTTTGCTTTATGTGGAAGAAATCGGCCAAAATGAGACGTGCACTGCGCAGTGCGGTGTCTCCGGTTGTGATTGGTGCTGCTACAACTCCGAGAATTGCTAGAATACCGCCAACTTTACCGAGCCATGAAGTTGATATGTCTGTGACAAGTGAGCCGGCTGAATGTCCCGGTTGGGCCATGTAGTCGGATAGACCGTCATAACTTCCGCAGAATGTAATTGCTGCAGCGGCCCAAATGAGGGCAACCAAACCTTCAGCAACCATTGCACCGTAAAACACAGGGCGTGCCAACTTCTCGTTTTTGATGCATCGAGCCATCATCGGCGATTGGGTGGCGTGGAAGCCTGATATTGCACCGCAGGCGATTGATACAAACATCATTGGGAAGACAGGATGGGTCTTTGCTGCTTCTCCGGCATATCGGCAATATAATCCATCTTCAAATCCGGCAGGAATTGTCATGCCTGAAAATAGTAGATGACCAAGTAATCCGAGAGCCATAAATAGTAATGCGAATCCAAAGATTGGATAAAAATTACCGATGAGCTTGTCTATTGGTAGCAATGTCGCTAAAATGTAGTATATGAAAATTGCTATAATCCAGAATGTTACGTTTAGGCTTTCGGGTGTCATGTTGGCAATGATTCCTGCAGGCGTAATTACAAATACTGCACCTACAAGAATGAGTAATAGCGCTGAGAATAAGCCCATTACCTTTTTGATTGTCATTCCCAATTCTTTTCCTACAATTTCGGGAAGTGAGAGACCTCCTGAACGTATTGAAATCATTGCTGAGGTGAAGTCGTGTACCGCGCCTCCAAAAATTGTGCCCAATACAATCCACAAAAATGCTGCAGGGCCAAACATGATGCCCATTATTGCACCAAAAATTGGGCCCAATCCTGCGATATTGAGAAATTGGATAAGGAATACCTTCCATGTTGGAAGTGGCATATAATCTATCCCGTCGTTTTTCTCAAAAGCGGGGGTTACTCTGTTTGGTTCGATGCCGAAAATCTTCTCAACAATAGCACCGTAAATGATATAACCGCCAATCAAGACGGCTAATGCGATAAGAAATGAAGTCATGATTTATGATATATTCCGTGTATTATATTTTCTTTTTGACCGCTGTTGACGGCTCGGTAGGACGTGCTATGCTTTCGCGCATTGAAGTGTCGGCTTCAATGTTTTTCATGCGATAGTAGTCCATTAATCCTAAATTTCCGTTGATAAATGCTTGAGCCATAGCGCGTGGCAATTCTGCCTCGGCTTCAATAACTTTGGCACGAGCTTCTTGGGCCTTGGCTTTCATCTCTTGTTCAAGAGCTATTGCCATTGCTCGACGCTCTTCGGCCTTGGCTTGAGCTATATTTTTATCGGCTTGAGCTTGGTCTATTTGCAGTGCCGCACCAATGTTTTTGCCTATGTCGATGTCCGCGATATCAATTGAGAGAATCTCAAATGCTGTTCCGCTGTCAAGCCCTTTTTTGAGTACTAATTTTGATATCGAATCGGGATTTTCAAGCACTTGCTTATGGCTTTCGGATGAACCGATTGATGACACAATACCTTCGCCTACGCGGGCTAAAACTGTGTCTTCTCCGGCACCGCCCACCAGCTGACGAATGTTTGCTCTAACGGTCACGCGAGCTTTTGCAATTAGCTGAATACCATCTTTAGCGACAGCAGTAACCGGTGGAGTATCAATTACTTTTGGGTTTACTGACATTTGCACGGCTTGAAACACGTCACGACCTGCAAGGTCAATAGCTGTTGCCATTTTTAGTCCCAAATCAATATTTGCTTTTGATGCCGAGACAAGCGCATGAACAACTTTCTCGACGTTTCCGCCTGCAAGATAGTGCGCTTCAAGGTCATCGCGGGTGATGTTTTGAAGCCCGGCTTTATGAGCTTCAATTAGCGCTCTCACTATTACTGTAGCCGGAACTTGTCGTATCCTCATGAGTACCAGTTGGATAAGTGATATATGTACGCCACTCACCAGTGCCGATATCCACAAGAAGAAAGGCACGTAATAGAAAAATATACTCAGTGCAATGATGGCTGCAATTACTATGAGTATCAATGTAGTTTCCATTTGATAATGTCGGTTTAGATTTTAATTATATTGATGCTAAAGCTTTATTTTTCAAGTCTAACTACGGCATTGGATGCTTGTAAAAGTCGTGAGCGAAGCGTTTTTAGCGAGCGTTCACTTGCCAAAATGTCGTTGGCAACGTCACGATTGCCGAGTGCATATTGTTCACGCATTTTTGCGAGATTTTCTTTTGTTTCTTTAATCTCGTTGCTGATGCTGATATATTCCTCCATCTTTTCGCGTGCATTGCTATCAGAGAATTGCTCTAGAGACGTATAGATTTTTCCACCGGGCAATGCAAAGTAAAATTCTGACTTTGAGTCTGAGTCGTTATCTGATTGAAGCTCATCAAGTTTGGCAAGCATAGCCGAGTAATCAGTTCCCGGAGTTTGAGTTGCTTTGATTGATGTGAGGAGGGCTTTTGAAGCTATGTCCGGTTCGTCGGCAGGTATATTTTCGCGTACAGCATTGGGAATGAACACATAAATAGTAACTTTACCGGGAATGCAATTGCGCTCTGTTGCCCACCAACCGAGCCCTGTAACCTCGTCAATAGCAAGCATATAGTCGTTGAAAGCCGAGTTGTAAGGCATACCCACATTTTGCGGTTGTAGATAGCCGTCATCGCTGCGGCGTGTCATGAAAATATCATATCCGCCCAATGAATTTTCACCGTCATTGGCAAAGTAAAGTGTCACACCGTCAGGCATCAAAAATGGGAAGTTGGCGTCGCCACCTTCGTTTAAGTCGCCTTTCAGTGGACTTGGCGTGTCGATTGACCCATCATCAAGAATAGGAGCATTCATTAGAACGTATGTATCAGTCGAATCGGGTGCGCTCCACAGCATTACTTGCTTATTTTCAGGCATATAAACAACACCGGGCTCAGCGTATGCATAATTTTTAGGAAGGCTGGTAGCGCTATTTAGCGAGCCTGCTTCCTTTGA
>CAYTFG010000086.1:0-8533 GCA_964436925.1 uncultured Bacteroides sp.
TTTATTATAGCTATTCTTTTGATAGTCTTTCAATTAGGTGGATATTCATTGCGATGGTATATTTCCGGACACATACCTCTGTCATCAGGTAGCGAGACGCTTCAATTCCTTTCTATTGCGATTGCTGTTGTATCGGTTTTTCTTGGTCTTAAAAATCGTATCTTATTGTCAACCGGTCTGTTAGCTGCTGCATTTTGTGCATTGGTAGCTTACCTGGGTGATAAGAATCCCACAATTACACCATTGGTTCCCGTCCTGGCATCTCCGTGGTTGAGCATTCACGTGACCATCGTGATGTTGGCTTACTCATTGCTCACATTTACCTTCATTAATGCAATTATTGCATTTATTTTCAAGGGACAAGCAGCAAAGATGAGAGCCGTTAGTTTGGCATTAATTCTCCCCGGATTATTGCTTTTGGGCTTGGGCATCTTCACCGGAGCTATATGGGCAAATGTCTCTTGGGGTAGATATTGGGGTTGGGACCCTAAAGAAACGTGGGCATTGATTACACTGCTCACCTATGCTATTCCCATCCACCTGAAAATCAAGGATAAAACATTCCATATCCTGTGCCTTATAGCTTTTGCCACAGTCGTGATGACATACCTCGGCGTCAATTACCTTCCCTCCCTCCATTCTTATGCTTCCTAACCACCGACAAATAAAAAAGCTCACTATCCTTGCGGTTTAGTGAGCCTTTATTCTCTATCCACCAAACTGCATACAATTTTTCATGGGAAAGAGTGGGGGAGAGGACCGAAATTACAAATAAATTGCATATATTTGTAACTAAAATAAATATCAATACCAACATGAACCAAAATAAAACATTAAAAAACATCTTATTAGGTGCATTACTGTCGTTGACAGGATTTACCGGAATTCAAGCACAAAATCTTCAAAAAGGCACTTACGGCTATCTATATTGCCACATGAGTGATAAAGGCGAATGGACTGCTTATGCTTTGAGTCGCGATGGCTACAATTATGAAGACGTTAACGGTGGTAACCCAATCTTTGACCCACAAGTGCATGCTCGCATTGAAGGTGGTACTCGTGATGCGTATATTTGTCGTAAAAGCGATGGAAAAGGCTTCCTCATGGTAACAACCGACATGTGTGTGGCTAAGTCTCACAAATGGGATAACTATGGCATTGACTTGTTGACAAGCAAGGACTTGATGGAATGGTCTTCAGTGACATTTGATTTCCGCAAAGGTCCGTCAATCTTCTGTGACCCTGAGTCAAAGGATGTTTACAAAGATTGGAGCACTATTAATCGTGTGTGGGCTCCTCAAATATTTTGGGACCCTGATTTCGTATGGTCAAACGGCGAAAAAGGTGGCTATTTAGTTTACTATTCAATGTTGAATCGTGGTGAAGAACAATATGACCGCATGTATTATTCTCATGCCGACAAGACTTTCACCAAGTTGACAAAGCCTCAATTGTTGTTTGACTGGGGTTACGCAACTATTGATGCCGATATCAATTATTTGGAATCGGATGGTAAATATCACATGTTGATTAAGAAGGAAGGTGGCAAGCCCGGAATCTACACTGCTACTGCCGACAAGCTCACCGGCCCGTGGAACGAGCCTGTTGAAAACGATTATGTAAGCTTTGAAGGCAATAAAATGTGTGAAGGCTCTTCTGCATTCCAACTCATTGGCGACGATACTTGGCGTGTGGCTTATATCGAATATTCAAGCAGCCCCAAGCACTATCGCATTTGCAAGGCCGACAAGAATCTCCGCAATTTCTCTGACCCTGTTGACATTAAAGGCGTTACAGCTCCGCAACATGGCTCATTTATGCGCTTGACAAGTAAAGAGTATAAACGCTTGCAGAAATGGAGTAAAAAGCTTGAAGCTGAAGCAAAAGCTAAGAAGTAGATAATCATCTCAATATAAAAGTGATAGCAGTGGGTTCAAAGAATGGATTCACTGCTATTCTTTTTCTCAAAAAAATTGTAACTTTGGGGAAAACTAAGGCGATATGAGTTTTCTTAAAGATTTTGTAAGGATAGCAACTGCCTGCGAGTTCTTCAGATGGCTGTTTGGCATCAACGATGATGATGGCAGACGGCAAGCCGGTGTGCTGAAACGTGAATTGAGAGCGCGTCGTCAAGAAATCATGTCAGAGATGCCACAACTGGAAAGTCAGCTAACGGCGCTGGACTCCAATGATTATGATGCTATTGAAGACGAAATTGCAAAGATAGAAAATCAGTTGGATAATCTGCCGGACAATCTTAGGAATTCCGATAAAGCGTGGCAGTTGGAGCAACGACTTCTCGAGTTGGAAGAAATGCAGGATATTCATGAAGAAGTAGAAAATGAATATAACGATTTGCAAGATGAACTGGCTGATATAGATAGCGATTTGGCTGATGATTAAGAAAAACTAATAGAATATAAACAATTAGAGCGGGGCAAGTGGCTCCGCTCTAATCGTTTATATTGTTGTGTAATGTGCTCTATTTGTGACTGTTCTTGACAGTTGATGCTGTGTCTTTATTGATTGTTGCGCTAACAGAATTGAGCGTGACCTTGCTGGCATTTTGGGCTTTAACGGTCGCTGTTTTTGCAACTAATTTGCTGAGGCTTAGCGAACTTGCATTGTTTGCTACAGCTTTTAATGAGTTGCAAGTTCCTGAAACCGAGATTGAAGACGAGCTTGATGCTTTGGCTTCTACTTTGGTCGAATTTGTCTTCTTCACGGTAACCGATGAAGCTGATGAAGCTTCAATGTCTAACTCTGTAACTGCCGCTGATGCAACAGTAATTGATGAGCCTGATTCACATTCAATATCAAGTTTTTTGCTGCTTACTGATGATAATGAGATGCCGGCGCCTGATGATGCTTCAGCTTCAAATTTCTTAGATGTGGTTATGTTGCTTTTTACCTTGATGTTGGCGCCGGAACTTGCTTCTACGCTCTCAAGATAAGGTGATGAAACATAAACGATTACATTGTTATTACTGTTGCTTGTAAATATTTTCTTGTCAACTGTGATTGTCAACTCATTGTTCTTTGTTGAGGTTTTTACCGAGTTAATTGTCGAAGTCGGAGCTGTAATCTTAAGCGATTGATTACCTGATGTGTAAATGACTTGAACGCCATTAGATGCCGATATCTCGGTAAAGTTTGCTACTTTTCGAGTTGTAGTCGTTTTTGATACGGTTTTGCCGAATGAATCAACATTGCCAAGCGAGAAGGCTAGTAGCAAAAGCATTGTTTTGAGACAAAAATTTCGCATAATATAAGTGTTAGATGGTTAGTGCTTTTTATTGAATAACGCTGTGGTGCGTTGTCTATGTCGCAAAAATACAAAATATAGGCTACTAATCAAATAAAATCGAATCAAAAAGCATTAGCGCATTAGTAAAATCAATTTGCTATGCGTTATTGGAACTCATCAGGAGTAAAAAGTGCTGATGTGGTTAGCTGCAAATGGAAATTTATGCGTAACTTTGAAAAATAGAAGAATAAACCATAACTGAAAAAGAACATTTTACATGCTTAAATTGCAGTATTTTTGCCTGTTATTGATGTCTTTGTTGCTCGTTTCATGCAATAAGGACGGTGTTATTGAAGTTGAGGGAAAACCGACAATAACACTTGACAGTGAGACCGGTA
Source organism: uncultured Bacteroides sp. (assembly GCA_964436925.1). Lineage (GTDB taxonomy): Bacteria > Bacteroidota > Bacteroidia > Bacteroidales > Muribaculaceae > CAG-873. The sequence continues at coordinate 3,646 of CAYTFG010000086.1, forward strand.
TATATCGTGTAAAGGTCGGTAATGTCTTGACTATATCTCCGCAGGTTTCCAATAAAACTAACGCTACATACACTTGGACAATTGATGATAAGGTTGTGAGCAAAGCACCGTCATTGACTGTGTTTTATGATGAACCTCAGACAGTTTATGTGACTTTTAAGGTCGAGAATGCTTCGGGAATGGCTCAAGAAGACATCAAAATCGAAGTTATTGACTTGGCGTTACCCGAAATTGTGTATTTGGAACCTGAATCCGGGCTGAGAACGCTGCAAAATACTGACCTCTTGATTGCTCCTGATTATCAGTGTGATGATGAATTTACGTGCCAATGGTTACGTGAAGGCAAGGTCGTCGGGACTGATAAAAGTTATGTTTTCAATGAATCACAGCTCGGAAAATATGTCGTTACTCTTGAAGCTACAAATGAGGATGGCACCTCTACACGTGATTTCAATATTGAAGTCGTAGACCGCTTGGATTATATCCTCGTGCGCTTTGATACTCCGTCTTATTATCAAACGACGACTGACCGCAATACCATCGTTGGCCGTCCCGTGTATTTGAAACCTCGCATTGAGAATCTCAGCAATGCAACATATTCGTGGGCTGTAAATGGCGTTGATGTGGTCGGTGCGACCTCTGAATCTTATGTGTTTACCCCGACAGCGGTAGGAAACTACACGATTAGTGTCAAGGCCTCTGACGCGCAACAAAAACTTACTGTTGAGGCATCGGTAAACGTTCATTGTTATGCCTCAGCCGATAATGCGAGAGCTAAAACTGCCGGTAGCAGTAAATATGCCGGTACGGTATATGAATTTGTACCTGCACCCGGTCAATATGTCAATGAAACTGCTATGGCGGGATATAGTGGGGATGAAACCACTCATTCAGCTGCAGTGGCCTATGCTACTCGCCGATTACAAAATGGCAATTTTGTATCGTTGGGCGGTTTTGGCGGTTACATAATCGTTGGCTTTGATCATAGTATCATGGCTGGTAGTGGTGATTATGACTTCGCTATCAAAGGAAATTCCTATAATACCGACAATGGTAATTCTAACGAGCCCGGAATTGTGTGGGTAATGCAAGATACCAATGGAAACGGCTTGCCTGATGATGAATGGTATGAATTGAAAGGTTCTGAAACCGGCAAGAACGGCACGCTCCAAAATTACTCCGTAACTTATTATCGCCCCACAGGAGCCGGCCAATCAGTGCATTGGCGTGATTCAGAGGGCGCAACAGGAACAATTGATTATTTGGGCGAATATCATCCTCAAGCTTATTATTATCCCAACTGGATAACTGCTGATAGCTACACGTTGAGAGGTACTCGTTTGGCTTCGAGAAACGTGCTCAATTCAACAACCGGATATTGGTCAACTAATCCTTTTGATTGGGGTTATGCTGACAATGCAGGTAGTGATGCCTTGAGCGACCAACGCATTGGCTTCAAAATTGCCAACGCTATGTATAGTGATGGTACGCCCATCTCATTGAAATACATTGACTTCGTGAAGGTTCAGGTTGCCAACAATGCTAAGAGCGGATGGCTCGGCGAAATGTCAACCGAAGTGTTCTCTTTTGAAGATTTGAGTATGTAAGTATTTGCCGATGAGTTGTTTAAGAAAAATATTGGTTGCGCTGTTACCGTTCATGCTCACCGGATGCATGAGCTGGGATTATGGTGACGAACAAGAGGATTTTAATACAATCGGTTCGGGATTATTTATCACCAATGAAGGCAATTTCCAGTATGGAAATGCTACATTGTCCTACTATGACCCTGATACTAAAGTCGTTGAAAATGAAGTCTTCAATCGCGCTAATGGCATGAAGCTAGGTGATGTTGCGCAGTCAATGACCGTTTATGGTAATAAAGGTTGGATTGTGGTAAACAATAGTCATGTTATTTTTGCCATAGACTTGAACACATTTAAAGAAGTTGGGCGCATCGAGAATTTGGCTTCTCCACGATATATCCATTTTGTAAGCGAAGATAAGGCTTATGTGACTCAAATTTGGGATAATAGAATTTACATCGTTAATCCCAAGCGTTATGAAGTTACAGGTTATATTGAGGTCCCGAATATGACAATGGAATCGGGCTCAACCGAGCAGATGGTGCAACAAGGTAAGTATGTTTATTGCAATTGCTGGAGCTATCAAAACAGGATAATCAAGATAGACACTGAGACCGATAAAGTTGTTGATGAGCTGGTCGTGGGTATTCAGCCAACTTCACTCGTTATTGATTGTAACAACAAGCTGTGGACTATTACCGATGGTGGCTATGAAAATAGCCCATACGGATATGAAGCTCCGGCATTGTACAAGATTGATATCGACAAATTTAAGGTCGAAAAGATGTTCAGATTTGAGTTTGGTGACGCTCCCTCAGAGATTCAAATCAATGGCAGTGGCGATACGCTCTATTGGATAAATAACGACATTTGGCGCATGGATGTAGCTGCCGGCCGAGTCCCTGTAAAGCCTTTCTTGGAGTCGAGAAATACAAAATATTACGGGCTGACGGTAAATCCTGATAATGGTGATGTTTATGTGGCTGACGCCATTGATTACCAACAGCAGGGCAAAATTTACCGATATAGCAACGACGGTGAGTTGATTGATGAATTTTATGTTGGAATAATTCCCGGAGCATTTTGCTGGAAATAACGATTGAACGATGAAGAAGATTTTGACGATAATAAGTGCAGGAGTTCTGGGAATAAGCGTGATGACAGGGCAATCGCGAGTCCACAAGTTGGATGAGGTTGTTGTTACAGCCAAACGCCCAATGAAGGAAATCGGCGTGCAAAAGACAACGTTTGACTCGCTGGCTCTCAAAGAAAATATTTCATTGTCGATGGCTGATGTGTTGACCTTCAATTCTTCAATATTTGTCAAGAGTTACGGCCGTGCAACCTTGTCAACCGTCGCATTTAGAGGTACGTCTCCCAGTCACACTCAGGTGACTTGGAATGGCATGAGAATAAACAATCCCATGCTCGGAATGACCGACTTTTCAACAATCCCCGCTTATTTCATAGATAATGCCTCGTTGTTGCATGGCACTTCATCGGTGAATGAAACAGGTGGTGGCCTTGGCGGATTGGTTAAGCTCGGTACGACGCCTGATGTCGCTGAAGGTTTTAATATGCAATATGTCCAAGGCGTGGGCTCGTTCAAGACATTTGATGAATTTTTGAGACTGACCTATGGCAATGAGCATTGGCATTTTTCTACGCGTGCTGTTTATTCATCATCGCCAAATGAGTACAAGTACACCAATCACGACAAGAAAGTGAATGTGTATGATGACGATAAAAACATTATCAGTCAGTATTATCCAACTGAGAAAAATAAAAGCGGCTCCTTCAAAGATTTCCACATATTGCAGGAAGTGTATTATAATACCAACAAAGGCGACCGCTTCGGCTTAAATGCGTGGTATGTGGGCTCTAATCGTGAATTGCCGATGCTGACGACCGATTATGGCGAGGAAACTTCATTTGAGAATCGTCAACGTGAAAATACATTCCGAGGTGTTATTTCTTGGGACCATAATCGTGATAAATGGAACGTGAGAGCGCGTGGCGGGTATGTTCACACGTGGATGGCTTATGATTACAACCGCGAGGTCACTACCGGCATGATGCAATCAATGACGCGTTCTCGTAGCCGTGTAAATACTTTTTATGGGCAAGCCGATGGTGAATATATGCCCAATAAGCATTGGATGTTTACCGCTAATGTGTCGGCTCATCAACAGTTTGTCAGAAGTGAAGATAAAAACATAATTTTGCAAGACGGTGATAAAGCAATCGTTGGTTATGACAAGGGCCGAATAGAGCTCTCGGGAACAGCTTCAGCTAAGTGGCAGCCTATTGACAGGTTGGGTATGTCGCTTGTGTTGCGTGAAGATATGTATGGCACGCAGTGGGCTCCGGTGATTCCTGCCTTCTTTGTTGACGGATTGTTGAGCAAGAAGGGAAATGTGACCGCACGAGTGTCTATCTCACGAAATTACAAATTCCCGACGTTGAATGACTTGTATTTCCTCCCCGGTGGAAATCCTGATTTGGAAAATGAGAAAGGTTTTACCTATGATGCCGGAATGAGTTTCAATGTTGGTAAACGTGGTGTTTATACTTTGGGCGGTGGCGTTACATGGTTTGATTCTTATATCGATAATTGGATTATATGGTTGCCAACAACCAAAGGCTTTTTCTCACCGCGAAATGTCAAACAGGTGCATGCCTATGGTGTCGAGGTTAAGACTAATTCGTCGGTCCAACCGGCAAAGGATTGGTTGATTGACTTGAACGGCTCGTTTTCATGGACGCCCTCAATTAACCGAGGTGAAAAAATGTCGGAGGCTGACCAATCTGTAGGTAAACAACTCCCATATGTTCCCAAATATTCAGCTTCATTGACAGGAAGACTGTCGTGGAAATCATGGAGCTTTTTGTACAAATGGTGTTACTACAGTGAGCGTTTCACTATGTCAAGCAATGACTACACATTGTCGGGCCATTTGCCTGAATACTTCATGAGTAATGTTACTCTTGAAAAAGGCCTCTCATTCAAGCCTGTTGATGTGTCGTTGAAACTGGCAGTGAATAATATCTTCAACGAAGATTATCTGTCAGTGTTGTCGCGACCGATGCCCGGTGTGAATTTTGAGTTTTTTGTTGGTATTACTCCCAAATTCAGCCACAAGAAATCAGTAAATATTGCATACTAAGATACTATCTGACTAAAAGTAGTATTTTAGCTTAAAGATAAAAGAGAAGGGCATGATTCTCACGTGGTGGAAATCATGCCCTTCAAGTATGCGATTTTTATTTCTCTTCTGAGAAATTATTTAGCAGAAACGATA
>CAYTFG010000087.1:0-8305 GCA_964436925.1 uncultured Bacteroides sp.
GGGGGGTAACGTCTTATTTTACAAGAACTTTGCTAACTGATGTGCCTTGACGACGGATGTAAACACCGTTGCTGAGGTTATCGTTTGCTACCTTAACACCTTGGAGGTTGAAGTATTCAACAGGTGCGTTTGCATCGTTAACGTTCACGTTTTCAACGCCTGTTACTGCAGATACTTCGATAGGCATGATTTGGAGAGTATTGCTGTAGATACCAACGAAGCCCTTAACTGTAATGTTCTCACCTTCAGTGATTGTGAGACCGAACTTGTTGTAAACCACTACGCTACCGGTTTCATCGGTTGCGGTGTAGTTGTTAGCAGTTTCGGTAGCTGCTAGTTTAACCTTGTCAATTTCAACATAGTTGTTAATCATATCAGTTGCAAGGTCTTCAACAGCAAGAACTTCAGGAGCTACTTCAGTGCCTGATGTTGCAGTGCCGAAGCTGTCAGCTACAGGGATGAATTCAGGAACACCTGCGCTGGTCTTTTGGTAAGTACCGGTGATGCCTGTGAGGACGTCGCCATTCTTGTAAGTGTTGGTGAGTTCGCCGTAAACGAGGATAGTAGCTGAGCTGTCCTTGATGTAGAGGTTGCTACCGTTTTGATAGATAACGCTAACGTTACCGGTTACGCGACCTTGCTTCAAACCTGCGGGAGCAGCAGCAATCCATTCCTTGAGAGTTGCATAATCAGTAACAGTTGCTGATAGTCCTGAGATATATTCAGTGTTTCTGATACCGATTGTTGAGTTGTAAGCTTCAAGAGTACCTTTCACAACTACTTGTTGGCCAAGGTTTCCGGGGTTGTCAAGAAGATTGAGGTATGTACGAGTTGTAGAACCTGATACGAGGTTAGCGCAAGAATAAGTTTTTGTTTCACCTGCTGCATCTGCAAGACAGATGTTTGTAGCTACGTAAGTGCCTGTAGTGTCAGAAACCAGCTTGCTATTGTTTATACAGCCAATGATATAGCCCTTAACATAGAATGTGCCGGAGTTAGCGTTGTTCATTGAGATAACGTCGGCAACTGACAATGGGTCAGCTTCAGTACCTGCATGAGAAGCGGTAATGGCTGTTACGTTGTAAGCAACTGAAAGACTGCCTGATGTGAAAGTTACAGTGCCGGTTTCGGTACCTGCTTCAGTGTTTGTATAAGTCAAGTCAACACCGTTAGCAAGGTCAGCAACTTCAATTGAGCTCTTAGAAAGAGTGAATTTAGAGTTGCTTGAAGTTACGGTTACAGGAGCTGTCAAGTTAGCACCGCTGATGCCCAAGTTCTTGGTGAATGAACCGCCATTGCCGATTGCAATTGTTTGGTCAGCAAGATCTTTAAGAGTAAGAACGGGGTCGCTGGTAGCTTCTTTAAATGTTAGCTTAGCAAATTGAGCGTTTTTGGCGTTAGCAACAACTAATTTGTAAACTGTACCTTTAGCTTGGCTTGCTGCCGGAATGTTATATACAAAGTCTGAACTTACTGTGCCCAATGTCTTTGTTTCGGTAGCTTTACTATCGTCACCAATGTAAAGAGCTATCTGTACTGCAGTTGAAGCATTTGAAGTGTTTGTAATTGTTATTGATTGGCAGTCAATAGGTAGTGAGAATGAGATATAACCACCGCTCTTTTGAGGTGCAATATAACTGCTGCCACTGTATGTGCCGAATTTGGTGTCATAAATAGAGTAAGTGATACCGGTAGCTACAGAAGTGTGTGTAGTTACTGATTTTGCATTTGCAGATGGCAGTACAGGATTCCAATGGGTTGTGTCATTGGCCACTGTGAAGTCCTCTGTGATGTCGGCGGCTTGCATTGCGAAAGCGGCGCAGAGCATGCACAGGATTGAGAGTAATGATTTTTTCATAAGCAAATTTAAATTTATTTGGTTGATAAATAATGAAAAGTCAGATATTTAAGAGTATATAGTCATTGTTGTTGCAAATATACAAAAAATAACAACGACTAAGATGTTTTTCGCAAAAAAAAGAACATAAATCAAGCCTGCAATTGCAATTAAGTGACGTGATTTATGTTCCTATTTATTTGTTAGTTAGCTTCGCCAACTTCGCGAATCAAGAATACTTCGGTGGGGAAGTGGTCAGAGTAACCGTTGAGCCACACACCGGCTGAGTAAGTTCTTAGAGGATAGCCTTGTCGAGTTCCTTCTTTGTCCTTGAGGAATTCTTTGTTGTGGACGATGGCTTTCCAGTAGTGGAATTTGTTGTCATCGCCGTTTGCGAGGTTTCCTGAGAGGATAATTTGGTCAAACAGGTTCCAAGAGCTCTTGTAGGCTAGGGTACCGATACCGCTGTCGAGGATTTTCCAGAAAGGATTGTAGAAGCCGTGATAGGTGGCATTTTTGATGTCTTTCTGAGCGTTGAGGACTTTGGCGCAAGATTTGTTTTGCGGGTCGTCGTTCATATCGCCCATGATAATTACGCCCATGTCAGGGTTTACTTTCCAGAGCGAGTCAGCGATGTGTTTGCTGAGCGCTGCCGCGGCTTCACGCAGGTAGGATGATTGTTGCTCACCGCCCAGACGTGATGGCCAGTGGTTGACGATGACGGCGAGTGGTTGGCCCATGAGCTTGCCCACAACACACATTTGGTCACGAGTGCGGAAATCGGGGCGTCCTTCAATGGTGAGGGTGTGGTTGGTGACGTTCTCCATCTTGAAGAGCATGGGGTTGTAGAGGAGGCTGACATCAACACCGCGGCGGTCGGGAGAGTCGTGGTGAACTACTTGTAAATTCCACTTTTTGAGGTTTTTGGCGTTAACGAGGTCAACGAGCACGCTCTTGTTTTCAACTTCCGATACACCGATGATAGCCGGACCGATAGGGGTGGTCTTGGTGGCAAATTGTGAGATGGCGTAGGCTAGGTTATTGATTTTAGACCAATATTTTTCACCGGTCCATTGGCGCGAGCCCGAGGGAGAAAATTCCTCGTCATATTTGCCGTTGTTGTTGATAGTATCGAAGAGATTCTCGAGGTTGTAGAATGCTATACCTGCAACTTGATATTGCTTGTTTTTGTTGGTTTTAGCATCGTTTTGGGCTGTCGCTGTGAAAGCAAACAGGAGAGCCAAAAGCGGAATAAAGAAGAATCGTTTCATATTTGAGTAGTTGATATTGATTTCTAAGCGGTGTTGTCACCTTTCAATGACAAGATTCGGTAAAGTTAGCGAGAATTTTTGATAAAAACAATGATTTTTAGGTATTTGATGATTGATTTTATTCATGGCGTCGTTTTATTTGGCGGGCAAGGATAACGGCAGCCTCGGGACCCATGTTGAAAATGAGGTCGAGGATGCTTAAATCGGGGCGAAAACCGAGTTGCTGTTGGCGAACTTGGTAGTATGGTTCGAAACACGCCGTCTCGCGCATTTTAAGGTACCTACAATCGACGATAGGCTCGTCGGTGGGTAGTTGATACTCCACGGCTGTTTTGAGGCTTAAAACGGCTCTAATTTGCTCGTCGGTTTTTCTTATCATTTCGCCGAGGGAAATATCGGCGGTGAGGTAGGGGAGAAAACGGCCGATGTAGAACTCAAAAAACGGGGTTCTGCCGTAAGCCGATTCGAGGGCATTGCGGTGGTTGTTCCACCAGGAGTTGTGTTCTGAAATCTCCACGTCGTTCCAAGTCAGGCGGCTGTGGGGCTTGGCGAGGGGGACGGTGAGCTGGAGGTTGTCGCGAGCGTCAACGATGGTGTAGCGGTGCACGTCTTTATCTCGCTTGTTATAAGGCATATAGAGGTCGATTACCGCGTGCTGATATTCGGCAAGTGTCGCATAATAGCTGACAGGTGCAAACAGGCGCGGTGGCAGGACGATTGTCTTGTCTTTCTCGTGGGCGAGATAATCGGCTAGGTTCATTTGTCGGGGTTGGCTGATTTGAAAATGCGGTTCCAACGGATGCCACCGTTGAAGAGGCTGCGGTCTTTGTCAAACGAGATGAGTACAATCATTGGCGTACCAACCACGTGATCTTCAGGAACAAAGCCCCAGAAGCGTGAGTCTTGAGAGTTGTCGCGGTTGTCGCCCATCATGAAGTAGTAGTCCATCTTGAAGGTGTAGCTGTCGGCGGGCTTTCCGTTAATGATAACTTTGCCGTTAACGCGCTCTGCATCATTGTGTTCGTAGTTCTTGATGACGCGACCATAGATGAGCCAGTTTATGGCGTCAAGCTTGATGGTCATGCCTTTCTTGGGAATCGTAATACCCTCTTTACCACCGTAGTTAGACAGTGTCCAGTTGTCGGAAAGCTTGTCGGGGTAGAGGTAGCCGATGGGTTCTTGTTGGATGTCGTTGCACTTGATGCTGCCTTTCAACATTCCCATCTCGTGCATTGACTTGAGCATTGCCTTGGTGAGTGGGAGAATGTAGTAGTATGAGTTAGTGTCGGCAGCGGGGAGGATGCCACTTGTGCGGATGTTAATCACGTCATTTTCAGAGGGCATCTGCAGTGCAACGTCCTCGAGGGTGATACCCAGTTCGTGGCACAATTCCTCGGTGAGTTGGCGGTTGGTCTGGATGAGATAGTTGAATTGAACGTTCTCGGGGAATGGTTGAGCCACGCCGTTGAGGTAAATGGTGTCATTGGAGATGCGGAAGTTGTCGCCGGGGAGTGCTACACAGCGTTTTACGTAGTTTTCGCGGCGGTCAACGGGGCGATAAACGATTTCGCCGTATGTGTTCTTGTTGTTTTGGATTTGTTCGCGTCCAAAACGCTTAACAAGTGTGTAATAGTCAGGATTTTGCACCTTTAAGCACACAGTGTCGCCGGCGGGGAAGTTAAATACCACGATATCGCCGAGCTCGACGTTGCGCAAGCCTTTGAGGCGGTGGTATTCAAGTTCGGGTGAGTCGGTGTAGCTCTTGCAGTTGAGTATCGGGAGAGTGTTGTGAACGAGAGGAAAGTGAATAGGGGTGATGGGCACGCGTGGGCCGTAGGTTAACTTGTTGACCCATAGGTAATCACCGGTTAGCAATGTTTTTTCGAGGGAAGAGGAGGGGATTTGGTAGTTTTGACCTACAAAATTGAAGACAAAGTACACAAGGATAAGCGCATAGACGATGGCGTCAACCCAACTCATCACCGTGCGCACCAGCGCGTTTTTGCTCTTTTTCCACCAGGTGAATGGAATGTATCCGGTGATGTAGATGTCAAAGAGAAGGATGATGAAAACTGCTATCCACCAGGTTCCAAGCCAAGCTACCCAAGCAAAAAATAGGGCGGCTACGAGTGCAAATCTAGCCCAGCGAGTGGGGCGATTTTCTTTAACGCGTCGTTTGAAATCATCGAGGAATGAGTTATGTTGTGAGGTTGAGTCCTGTGTCATGGGTTGTAAAATATTTAATTGATGCGCAAATTTACATAAAGAATTGAGATGCTACAAAATTTTTGCGACAATTAAGCTCCTGATTTAGTGTAAATTTGTGAAAAACGAAACAGATATAAACACAAAAAGGTATCAACCCATTACGTGATGGATTGATACCTGTGTAGCCCATAGGAGAATCGAACTCCTCTTTCAAGAATGAAAATCTTGCGTCCTAGCCGATAGACGAATGGGCCAACTATGCTATTAAGCGAAGTCTCCTTGCGCTGTATGCTTAGGCGAGTTTAGCTACGTGGTGAGCTAGCTTGCTCTTGAGGTTAGCAGCTTTGTTCTTAGAGATGCGGCTCTTAGCTGCAAGACGGTCAAGCATAGCAGTCACAACTTGGAGGCGAGCTTCAGCTTCAGCTTTCACAGTCATTTTGCGAAGGCTACGAACTGCGTTGCGAGCAGTCTTTGCGTAGTAACGGTTGCGAAAACGACGTGATTCAGTCTGACGGATTCTCTTGATTGATGACTTGTGATTTGCCATTTTATTTCTTGATAAAAATTGTTTTGTTATTTTCTTAATTTGTAGCCCATAGGAGAATCGAACTCCTCTTTCAAGAATGAAAATCTTGCGTCCTAGCCGATAGACGAATGGGCCATTGCTGATTTGCGATTGCAAAGTTAGGAACTTTTTTTTGAACCTGCAAATTATTCTGCTTAAAACGTGCGATTTTAGGGAATTTTTGCTAATTTTACCCTCAAATTTTGCATTTAGCAGTAATTTCCCATGTTTCAGACGCTTAATTGTATAGCATTGAGGTCAATAAAGTATAATGACCGCAGCTCCATCTTGAGTGCGTATTCGCGAGAAGCGGGGCGCATGTCCTTCATTGTGCCGTCGGGAAACGGGCGCGAGGCACGCCGTCGTCGCGCGCTTTTCATGCCGTTGAGCGTCTTTAACTGCCAGTGTGATGTCAAGCCGGGCAAGGAAATACACATGATGAAAGAAGTATCGCCCACGATTATGGGCGGTTCCATTCATTCTCATCCTGTCAAGGTGGTCATCGCCATGTTTATTGCCGACGTTCTCAATGCGGTGCTGAGAGAGCCCCAGAGTGACCCTCTGCTATATGATTTTATTATTGAGGCAATTGATAACCTCGGGCGCAACGAACGAGGGCTCGCCAATTTCCATCTATGTTTTTTGTTTAGGTTGGGGCGCTTCCTGGGAATTGAGCCTGATATCGGTTCGCATCACGCCGGTCAAGTGTTTGACCTGATTGATGCGACGTTCCGCGAGTCGCCGCCGATGCACAATAAATATATTGAAGTGAGTGATGCACAGACAGTTGTGGCACTTTCGCGCATGACTTGGGAAAATCTCCACGTCTTTAAATTTACGCGCGAGCAACGCAATGCAACCCTTGACGAAATACTGCGCTACTACACGTTGCACTACAGCCGCCTCAGCGACCTCTCATCGCTCGACGTGGTCCGCACCCTCTTCACCTAATTATTTGAGTGGCAATTTGTCAAGCGTGCGAATAAAGCGTTTCAGCAGAAAACCGAGGAAATAGGGGAACGTGTAAAAAGCGCCGTTAAATCCTATGTTCTTATTGCAGAGCTTAATGCCAAATTTAATGTCGGCGTACTTGTTATCAAGGATTTTGTTTAGCGAGCGTGTCGCGCCGTCTTGCGCTTTGACTTCGATGGGGATGAGCGAGTCAATGTTGCGAATAAAAAAGTCAATTTCAAGAGTGGACTTCTCGTTGCGGTAGAAAAACAAGTCATATCCTTGTTTTACAAGCATTTCGGCAACGATATTTTCAAAAATTGCGCCCTTGTAGGTGTTGAAATTTTTGTTTTCTCTCAAGTCAAGTTGGGCCTCCTCGTCAAGCGACGCAATCAGCATACTTGTGTCGTGGAAGTACAATTTGTAGTTATTCTCGATGTAGTTTCCTTTCAGTGGAAGTTCCAGACGATCAAGGCAATAGCATATGTTCACGATGCCGGCATCATGAAGCCAATCGACCGTGCCAACATATTCGCGACTGCGCACGTTTCGGCCAATTTTGGTTATTTGGAACTTTTTGTTGGCCTTGGCGAGGAAAATGGGGATGTGGTTGTAGACGCCGGTAATTTTGGCCTTGTCAAGACCTATGGCATATTTTGTGATATCTTCTTTATAATCAATGATTAACTGACGCTGAATGTCGAGAAGGCCTGAGAAATTGCCTGTCTCCAGATATTTGCTCACGACAGCCGGCATTCCGCCCACGATGAGATAATCGCGAAAAGCCTCGGTGAGAACCGACATCTCAATGCTTGACAGCGGAGTGATGCTAATCATCTTTTGCAAAAGGCTGTCAATCATGTTGTTGTCGTAGCCTTTTGCCCACAAAAATTCCTCGAAGTCAAGCGAAAACATTGTGTAATCCTCCTTGTAGCCCACGCTGTTAGACTCAATTTCTTGATAATTGAGGCCCATCAGCGAGCCCGAGCAAATGACGTCATATCGGCCGTCGATGTTGAACGATTTCAGGCTTGTTGCTGCAGCCGGTTGTTGTTGCAGTTCGTCGAAGAAAATCAGTGTGTTACCCGCTTCAACAGTGATTGTCGGGTCGAGAAGTGTTATATTTTTGAGAATCGAGTCAACTTCATAGCCGTCGTCAAAAATTGCGCGAAATTTGGGTTGGAGCACAAAATTGATGCTAACGATGTGTTTGTAATTGGCGTTTGCAAAAGATTGGACCGAGAAAGTTTTCCCAATCTGCCTTGCGCCTTTCACGATTAGAGGCTTGTGGTTGGCGCGATTTTTCCAATCGGTGAGGAAATCGTCTATTTTGCGTCTTATCTCCATGGTTTATATGCTTTTACGGATGCAAAGATACGATACCTTTCACAAAATTCCAAGGGTTTAGGTGGTGAATTTTCACAAAATTCCGAGGTTTTTGAGGGCGATTTTTCACAAAATTCCAGAAATTTC
>CAYTFG010000088.1:0-8303 GCA_964436925.1 uncultured Bacteroides sp.
CGCCCCTGCATGACAATAGCGCCCGCATCTATATGTTCCGACACAAAATGCACGGTGGCTCCGCTCTCCGTCTCTCCGGCAGCGATTACAGCCTCATGCACGTAATGCCCCCACATACCCTTGCCACCATAAGCAGGCAACAAAGACGGATGTATATTCAAAATGCGATTGGGATAAGCTGCAACAATTTCATCGTGTATTTTTATCATAAAACCCGCTAACACAACGAGTTGAATATCTCGTTGCTGCAACATTGCGATTACCTGTTGCGGGTTCTCGCGAAAGTCTTGGTTTGAAATATAGAGCGTATCAACACCTAGACGTTGCGCCCTACTTAGAACAAATGCTTCCGGCTTGTTGCTGACCACCAACTCCACATTTACCACTGGGCTATCTTGAAAAGCCCTTATGATGTTCTCAGCATTGGAGCCATTCCCCGAAGCAAATATTGCAATATTTTTCTTATTCATTTTCCAGGCAAAAGATTAAAGGGGGCGCACTCTCTCTTTTGGTTAGCACACCCCCTTGCAATCAAAATTCAATACTATAAATCTTCTTCAATTGAAAATTCATCAGCAGGTAAACTGTCATCAAAATCGGCATTTGCATCAGGCGCCGGTGCTGCAGGCTCTTCTGCTGCCGCCTTTACTGCCGGAGCATGCTGTATCATGCCACTGCCATTATCGTTGGCGCGCATGGCTGCCATAATCTTTTCTTCCAATTCGTCAGCCAACTCAGGATTATCTTGGATTACTCGCTTAGCAGCATCGCGACCTTGAGCCAACTTGCTACCGTCATAGCTGAACCATGAACCGCTCTTTTGGATTACGCCATAGTCTACACCCAAGTCAATGATTTCTCCTGATTTTGAGATACCTTCACCAAACATGATATCAAATTCTGCGCGCTTGAATGGAGGCGCAACCTTGTTCTTCACAATCTTGATGTAGGCACGCTTGCCGAGGACATCTTCACCATCCTTAATCGGATTACGGCTGCGGATATCAATTCTCACTGACGCATAAAACTTCAACGCATTACCACCGGTGGTTGTTTCTGTCGGTCCAAACATTTGGCCAATCTTTTCACGCAACTGATTGATAAAGATTGCAGTAGTGTTTGTACGTGAGATTGTCCCGGTCAACTTACGCATCGCTTGTGACATCAAACGAGCTTGTAAACCCATATTTCTATCTCCCATTTCGCCTTCAATTTCGCTCTTTGGTGTTAGAGCTGCCACTGAGTCAACTACAATGATATCGATGGCCGATGAACGTATGAGTTGTTCAGCAATTTCGAGCGCTTGCTCACCATTATCCGGTTGAGCGATAAGGAGGTTATTTATATCAACACCAAGCTTTTGTGCATAGTAGCGGTCAAATGCGTGCTCAGCATCAATTATTGCTGCGATTCCGCCGCGCTTTTGAGCTTCTGCAATTGCATGAATGGCTAGTGTGGTCTTACCTGATGATTCGGGACCGTAAATTTCAATTATTCGGCCTCGTGGATATCCACCCACACCGAGCGCATAGTTTAGACTGATTGAGCCTGAAGGTATTACTTCAACATCTTCCACAACGTCATCACCAAGTTTCATGATGGCGCCACGTCCAAATGATTTTTCTATCTTGCCCATCGCTTGTGCCAAGGCATCAAGTTTTGCAGCTTTGGGGTCAGGTGCAGCAGCGCCTTTCTTTAATGCAGCTTTCTTGGGCTTATCTGTTTTTTCCATAATTGCTTGTTATATAGTTTTTTATTTATTATTTCAAGTTTGTTGGAAGCGAGCTTTTGTCGTTTGCGTTACAAAGATAATAGCTACCCGGTGTTCTATCTCGGCACACCTACGTTAAATTTTGTGTAAAACAAGATTTTTTTCGTTTATCATGAACAATTTTACTCATCCTTTGTTTTAGAAGTACATAGCAAAATTACTTTTTCCATTGCAAGAAATGTGATAATGATTGGTTTATTATCTAGTGTGGAGATTCCGTGAGGGCGTTTCCACATTTTTTTTGCCCGCTCATTATCAATTATTTCCTGACGCAGGAAGCACGGTGCCACTGATTTTCAGCGTCACACGGCGATGTTTGCTATCGTTGGTCCTAACCTTGATTTGCTTGGAAAATTCTCCCGGACGATGCGACGGATTATAGGTCACCTTGATTTTTCCCTTCTTGCCCGGCTTAATGGGCTCTTTGGGATATTCGGGGCGCGTGCATCCGCAACTGGCTGTTGCATCGATAATTACCAATGCTCCATCTCCGGTATTCGTAAATTCAAACGTGTGCGAAACCTGACCTTTGGCCTCCTGGATGGTGCCAAAGTCATGCGATTTCTCAGCAAATGTTATTTCGGCCGAACCTTTATCTTTGCTTGCTGCTTGTGCATTAAGTGAAAATGCTGCTACACAAACAATTACAATACTTACTAAACGGTTGAATATAGTTTTCATTTCTTTGAGCTAAAATAAAAATCAAGCACATCGCGAGCTCCAATGAATGAGCTGAGACGATTGGCAAGTACCTGTGTTTCTTTATCTTTCAACAATGCTTCAATATCTGGATTCTGATAAAAGTGTGCGCGAAGTTGCTCATCTATAGTCTCATACATCCAGTAACGAGCTTGTTGACGACGTTTCTCTTCAAAATAGCCGTTCTCTATCACAAAATCAAAGTAGCGGTCTATCATCTCCCACACTTCAGCTATTCCGAGCTCGTAATAGCCTGAATAGCAAAGCACTTCGGGCATCCACCCTGATGTTGTTGGCGGGAATAGATGGAGCGCACTTCTGAATTGAGCCATAGCTAATTGCGCGCGATTCACGTTATCTCCGTCGGCCTTGTTAATCACAATTCCGTCAGCCATTTCCATGATACCACGCTTGATTCCCTGGAGTTCATCACCTGTGCCTGCCAGCTGAATCAGCAAGAAGAAGTCAACCATCGAATGGGCTGCTGTCTCACTTTGGCCAACACCTACTGTTTCGACAAAAATATTATCGTAACCTGCTGCTTCACAGAGTACTATCGACTCTCTTGTCTTTCTGGCTACACCTCCAAGCGAACCTGCCGTTGGGCTGGGGCGAATAAACGCATTGGGATGAACCGACAGTTTTTCCATACGAGTTTTGTCCCCAAGAATACTTCCTTTGGTGCGCTCACTTGACGGGTCTATCGCAAGCACTGCAAGCTTTCCACCACGCTTAAGCACGTGTAAGCCAAACACATCTATTGACGTACTCTTTCCTGCTCCGGGCACTCCGGTGATACCGATACGGCGAGACTTACCCGAATAAGGCAAGCATTTTTCTATCACCTCTTGTGCTATCACTTGATGAGCCGGTAAAGTGCTTTCTACCAATGTCACTGCGCGACTCAACTGGGTCACGTCGCCCTTCAGAATTCCTTCGACAAGTTCTCCTGAGGTCGGTAGTGGTTTGCGCTTCACTCGTTTGAAGTAGGGGTTTACCGATGGCGGTTGGATTATGCCTTTATTCACTGTCAAACCGCTATATTGTTCGTCGTTTTCGGGATGTTCCATTTTTTGGGATTATCTAGTTTATTTCAATTACAAAATTAATAAAAATGCTCTCATAGAGAACATTTTTCAACAAAATTTACTCGCCTTTGGAGCTTTTTTTGTAAAGTCTTTATTTGCCGATGATTGTGATTTCTGACTTTGGCAAATTTTCGCCTGACACAATTACTTTCATCTCGCCGGCTTCATTGGTTGAGCGGACAACTGCCAACGCTCTTCCCTTCCACGTTGAATGTTGATTATCGGCATAACTGCCTGTATCTTGGAGATTTGCGTTGCCTAATGCCTGGAGCGTTCCTGCAATTTTCTTGTCATTTTTGACCTCGACAGTTAGCTTTACCTCTGCATTTGGACACACATTCCCCTGAGCATCAACCACTTCAATAGTGATAAAGCTAAGGTCTTGACCATCAGCATTTATCATGGTTCTATCGGCTGTCAACCTTATTTCGGCGGGCTCTGAAGCAGTTCTAAGTATCTGTTCTGCAACGTTTTTACCATTTAAAACGCCAACGGCCTTCAATTCTCCGGACTGATAGGGCACGTTGAAGGTAGCCATGAATTCTGTGCTGCGATTTGTGGGCTTTTCTCCAACTAACTTTCCGTTGAGATACAACCTAACTGACTCACAGCGAGAGTAAACGACAACATCAATGGGCTTATTTTCCCAGCCTTCCCAGTTCCAACTCTCCCAAGTGGGGTAAAGGCTCCAGAGTGTTTCGTGGATTTTACCCACATATCCATCGGGCTCCTTAACTGCCGGTTTAATAGGCGATTGCGCACTATTTGGATTAAAAAGCAACTGACGATAGTAGCTAAAGGGCTTACGCCAACCGGTTAGGTCAATATCTCCGCAATATGCTCCATGCCAAGGATATAGCGGATGTTCCCAGTGCTCTCCGGGAGTATCTCCCTCGTAATAGTAGCGGCCAATGCCCGATTCGCCCAAGTAATCAAGCGATGTCCACACAAAATCACCTACTATATAGCTGTTATCGTGCACTTTACACCAATTAGAGAACGCATCTCGCGGGTAAGATTCTGTTTGCCAAATCACACGATTGGGTACTCGTTGATGGTCGCCTTCTGCCTTATGTATCAAGTAATTATAACCGATTACCTCATGTTCGGCAGCCAATGGGTCATATATTTCCCAATCGTCATCCCACGACGCAAGTGCCTGAGTGACAGGGCGTGTGGTATCATATTTCCTACATTCTTCAGCCAAATTGTGAGCGGTTCTCACCACCTCAAGTTTCTTTCTCTCAATGACTTCGTTGCCAACACTCCAACTGATAATTGACGGATGATTGCGGTCGCGCTTGACCATCGCCGCGATGTCCTCGCGGTAAAATTCATCGAAAATTGTATGGTAGTCACAGTCGTTTTTGGCATCTCGCCATCCGTCAAATGCCTCGTCTATAACCATGACGCCTATGCTGTCACAAGCATTTAGAAAGTCTACCGACGGTGGATTATGTGATGTGCGTATTGCATTGAAGCCGGCTTTCTTCATCATTTGAACTTTGCGAACTTCAGCACGCGTAAATGCCGCAGCGCCAAGAATCCCGTTATCGTGGTGCATACAACCGCCAAATACCTTGACTGTCTTACCGTTAAGTTGAAATCCTTTATCGGCCGAATAGCTGATTGTGCGAATACCAAAACGCTCGCTGACAGCATCAATTTTCTTGTTATTCTCTAATACTGAGAGCTTTGCTGTGTAAACATACGGAGTCTCAGGTGACCATAATCTTGGATTCTGAACTGTGGCTGCCATTTTCACTTCTCGCTTTTCGCCGGGAGCCAGCGTGATGTCCTGAGAGACCTCATCGGCGCCCTGAACATTTGCTATCACGCTGATTTTGCGCTGTTTGCCTGACTTATTTACCACAGTGGTAGTGACTTGAACGTCGGCAACAGCACGACTGACAGTTGGCGTCACAATCGCTGTCGATTGGTCCTCAAAATACACATCCGGCGTAGTAATCAGCCACACATGGCGATAAATACCTGAGCCTGCGTACCATCGACAATTTTTCTGCTTGCTGTTGTCAACTTTGACTGCCAGCACATTGGGCTTGCCATAAACCAAATACGGCGTCAAATCTCTTGTAAATGAGCTATATCCGTAATGCTTAACGCCAAGTGAGTGGCCGTTGATAAACACCTCAGCGTCCATGTAAACGCCCTCAAAAAACAGACTTATTTGCTTATCTGATTGGCTTTTAGCCACTGTAAAAGTCTTTCTATACCATCCAATTCCCGTATCGAAATAACCGCCGTCATTCCCGACAGCAGCATCGGCATGAGGCGTACTTTCTATGCTCCAATCGTGCGGAAGTGTGACTGTACGCCATGTTTTGTCATTATAATCGGTTGAACTGTAGGCTTCTGCATCGCTCAAGTTGAATTTCCAACCGTCATCAAACAATTGTTTCCGCTCAACAGCCTCAGCTGTATCACAAACAATTGAGAATAAGACGACTAGAACGAAAAATAATAGCTTTTTCATTGAAACAAGTTTTCGATATGTAACTGTATTTAAGGGACTTATGTATTAGTCGTGGTTGTATCTCAAAACATACAATGGTGAAGACTCAAATCTGGGCAATGCCACAACTTGAACATCTGCATTACGCGATGATAATGAGTCACTTGCGTCACCAACTGTAACGCCGCGACTTATCAATGCCTCACGCATCGTTGATAATGCGATTTCGGGGGTGTTGTTATCATGGCTCAAATGGCAAAGGAACACATGAGTTAATTGCGGAGTATAGATTCCGGAAATGTAACGTGCTGTCTCCTTGTTGTCTAGGTGACCTTTATCGCTTATGATTCTTGCCTTCAGGTACTCTTTGTAATCACCGTTTATGAGCATTTCATGGTCATAATTTGACTCAATCATGACATAATTGGCCTTGCGCAGATAATAGTCGGCGCGCTCGGTGATATAGCCTGTGTCTGTGGCAATTACAAAATGATGGTTGCCATATTGGATGTAAAAGCCCACGTTATCGGTACCGTCATGGCTCACCTCAAACGGGATAATTGTGAAACCATCAATAGTAAATTCAAATTCTTTATAAAATGCTTTGTGATAGTCTTTTATCCTACGTGACAAGTTATGTCGCATCAATATTCCGCTCAAAGTTTTGGGCGTGCAATACAGCAACATGTGCTTGTTGTGACTGAGCATTGAATAGGCATATCTCACATGATCGCCATGGTCATGTGTAACCAATATACCTCTAATTCCCTTTATATCAATGCCATTCTTTTCCAGTTCTTTTGTTACATGCTTATAATCTACACCTGCATCAATGAGGAAACCGACCTTTCCGGTCCCAATGTAGGAACAGTTACCGCTGGAACCGCTACCAAATGAGATAAACATCAGTTTATCAGTGGGGTCCTCTTTTTCGAGGACAAGTTCCAAGTCGTCATCTAAAGCAGATGAGGATGGCGTCGACGCGCTCTTTCCGCCCTTCAGGGCAATACGTTGGCGTTGTTCATGCTCGTCGATGACATTACCGGCGATGTCCTCGCGGGATATGTCGATTTCCAGGTCATCAAAGAGGCCTGGTAAATCATCGAGTTGTCGTGAGCGTCGTTGTCGTGCCATTATTGTGATTAATTAAACAGAAGAAAAATCGTTGGTATTTTATCGTAGTTATAAGTTGCTTTGGACCATTGCTTTATCGTTTGAGTCAAGATTGACTGCTTTGAACAAGTTATGTCGCTGGCAACACAAAGTTTCATTTCTCCGGGCAGTGTTTTTGCGAGTTCGGCAATCAGCTTATTGTTGCGGTATGGCGTCTCAATAAAAATCTGCGTCTGCTGCTCTTGCGAGATGCGTCGACACATTTCTTTGAGCTTGGCTGCTCGCTTTCCGCTCTCAATGGGCAAATATCCATTGAATGCGAAACTCTGGCCGTTAAACCCTGAGCCCATTAGCGACAGCAAGATACTTGACGGTCCCACAAGCGGCACCACTTCATATCCGCGTTGCTGAGCTATAGCCACTGCATCGGCACCGGGGTCAGCTATTGCCGGGCATCCTGCCTCCGAAATAATGCCCATATCATGGCCTTCGGCTAGCGGGGCAAGCATCGGCGCAACAGTTGATTTGTCGGTGTGCTCATTCAATTCATAGAAAGTCAATTCATCAATGTTTATGGAACGGTCGCAGGCCTTCAGGAAGCGACGTGCCGACCTCAAATTTTCTACAATGAAGTGTTTTACTCCCTTGAGGATTTCAACATTTCTTGCCGGAAGCACGTCATTTACAGGTGAATCGCCCATTGGCACCGGAAATAGATATAGTCGGGCAGTCTTTTGCATTTTATTGAATTTGTTTTCTATAACGATACAAAGATACTAAATAATTGAAAATATAAAAACATTTGTTATCATTTTAACGCGCAACTATTTCTAAGCAAAACAGCCACTAACCTCATCGGCTGGTGGCTGTTTAAGTTATTGTTTACTACTATTATTTCTAGAGCAAAACAATGATAGTATAAAGCATCATTTACTTAGAATTCAGCATTATTCGGTGTTCGTGGGAAAGGTATCACGTCGCGGATATTTGTCATACCGGTTACGAAAAGTACCAAACGCTCAAATCCAAGTCCGAAACCTGAGTGAGGTACTGTTCCGAAGCGACGAGTATCAAGATACCACCACATATCCTTCATTGGGATGTGAAGCTCCTCGATACGTGCCATGAGCTTATCGTAGTTTTCTTCACGTTCTGAACC
>CAYTFG010000089.1:0-8285 GCA_964436925.1 uncultured Bacteroides sp.
TTTACAGCATATTACGCAAAAAGAGGCTGCGCCAATTTTGACACAGCCTCTTTTTCCGCTTAGGAGAGTACCCCGGAGCAGAATCGAACTGCTATCAAAAGTTTAGGAAACTTCTATTCTATCCGTTGAACTACCGGGGCATCAATCGTAATTTTTTTCTACGACAAAGTTAATAGTTATATTCGAGACATGCAAATAAAGCGGTATTTAGTACCCGTTTTGGGGTCTTCTTGCCACTCGCCGGTCTCGGTTGTGGTCCACTCGTTGGGATTTATTGCGGGGAAGAACGTGTCAGCATCCTCCACAATGGCATTAATCTCGGTGATGTGAAGTGTATCGGCCAGAGCAATGGCTTGAGAGTAGATTTCACCGCCGCCTATTACCATAGCTTCCACATCATCGGCGACTGCCGAAATTGCATCATGCAACGATGGAAACGTTTCAATATCGGGCGCTGAATAGGCGCTATTGCGGGTAATCACCATGTTGCGACGGCCGGGCAATGCACCCTTCGGAAATGACTCAAAGGTCTTACGGCCCATGATAATGGGATGCCCCATGGTCACAGCCTTGAAATTGCGCAAATCTGCGCTGATGTGAAACAGCAAATCGCCGTTGCGACCAATTGCTCCGTTGGCTGTCATAGCCACTATTATCGACAGATTTTTCATACTGAAACGGTTGCTTTAATGTGGGGTAACGGGTCGTAGCCTTCAAGCGTGAAGTCCTCATACTTGAAGTCAAAAATGCTCTTCACCTCGGGGTTGATAATCATGCGCGGGAGCGGGCGGGGAGTGCGTGTGAGCTGTTCGCGAGCTTGTTCAAAGTGATTTTTGTAGATGTGTACGTCACCAAATGTATGCACAAATTCACCTGCTTCCAACCCTGTAACTTGAGCTACCATCATCAACAACAACGCATAGCTGGCAATGTTGAACGGAACGCCGAGGAATGTATCGGCCGAGCGCTGATAAAGTTGCAATGACAACTTGCCGTTAGCAACATAGAATTGGAAAAATGCGTGGCATGGAGGAAGTGCCATTGACGGAATATCGGCAACATTCCAGGCGCTCACGATTATGCGTCGAGAGTCGGGATTATGCTTGATTGTTTCAATTGCTTCAGAGATTTGGTCTATGAACTTGCCGTCATAAGTGGGCCAAGAGCGCCATTGATAGCCATAAATGTGACCGAGGTCTCCATTCTCGTCTTGCCACTCGTTCCAAATTCTGACGCCGTTGTCATTTAGATACTTGACATTGGTATCGCCTTTGAGGAACCACAACAACTCATAAATGATTGACTTGAGATGTAATTTCTTGGTGGTGAGCAGAGGGAAACCATCGGCAAGATTAAAACGCATTTGATAGCCGAATACCGAACGAGTGCCGGTACCGGTGCGGTCATCCTTATCGACACCGTTGTCGAGGATGTGGCGCATTAGGTCTAGATATTGTTTCATGACGTTATATATTTTTACTTGTTTTATTTACTACGAAACTCCTTCAACAACTATTGCCTTGTAAGGCTTGGCGGGACAGATGTATTCACACGAGCCGCAGCCTACACATTTATCAGCGTCTACACTCGGAAATTTGCGACCTTGGTCATCAGCCATCATCGTGATAGCGTGATGAGGACAACGGCGGGCACATGCTCCGCAACGAGTGTTTTCACTGAAACACAGACAATTATTGTGTTGAACGATTGCTTTTCCTATAACAAAATGCTGTTTTTCCTCGACGGTGAGAGGCAACAGCGCTCCCGTGGGACACACATTGGTGCATCGCGTGCAAGTGGTGCGACAAAACGCCTTATCAAAGTCCATGACGGGATGCAGAGGATAAAGTAGCCCGTATTCGCGTTTTGAGGCCCGTAGGACCTTCGTTGGACATTGGGAGATACATAATCCACATGCGGTGCATTTCGCGAGAAATGAGGCACGAGAACGCGTTCCCGGGGGTGTCACACATTTATCGGGGATAAGAGGTGTCTCGCCCTCGTCAATAGCATCGACACAACGAGCGGCATCCTCGGCTCGTGAAATCATGGCTGACGTTGCCAAAATAACACCGGTGGCGAGAAAACGTCGACGGTCAATTGACTTCAGCGTTGCTTTCTCGGCATGTTGTGACGGAGCGTCCATGGCCGTTGGAGCTGTAACGCCCGGGGCCTTGATGGACTGCATCATTGGGATTGACAGGCGATGACGGCGATGAGTGTAATTTATAGCGTCGGCGGGACACTGCGCGGTGCAGTTGAAGCAAAGCACACAGCGCGACATGTCAACCACATGGTCGTCAAGGTCAATGCAGCCCGCCTTGCAAGTGTATTCACATTTGCGACAGTTCACACACACGTCAGTGTTGATATCCATTTTCAATACCGAATATCGGGAAATGACGCTCAATGTGCTGCCCACGGGACAAATAGTATTGCAGAATGTGCGCCCGCTTTTAGCTGACATATAACCAATTACGCCAAGCGTAACAACTGTTACCGACAAGCCCATAATTGATGCGGAGCCCACTCGACAAATATTCATGACCACACGCACATAAGCGCTGTATGGGTCCAGCAACGAGGGTATTATACTGATTCCCAAAGCCATAGCGATAGCGGTAATCAATAGTATACCATAGCGTAATCTATTGCGTGCCAACGTGTAGCGGAAATATCGGAACGTTCCATGCTTGAAACGGCGTGCAACTGCGGAGATTACATCTTGAAGCGTGCCCATTGGGCAAACCGTTGAGCAATACACTCGGCCAAACACCAGCGTGATAACCACCCACATGATGAGCCAGCATAGCGACCACGACAAGACCTGAGGCATAAATTGAAGCTTTACAATCGCCATTCCCAACCCCGAGAACAGTATCGCCGAGGTGAGCAAAACGAGGCAAGCGAGAGAGACGCCGATGCGTATGTACTTAAAATACTTAATCATAGGCACAAATTATATCTCTCAAGCGCTCGGTCAACGCCGTGATGCGCGCCATTTCTTTTACTATCTCAATACCTTGCGGGCAAGAATTGTCACAGCTGTGACACTGTATGCACCGATGAGCTTGATGCTTGTCGCCCAATTCGGAGTCATAACGCTCGATAAACGTGCGAGCTTGCTCCAATAATCGCTGATTATCAGGTGCCAAAGTCATATCGGGTAGAAAATCCTCCTCAACAGCGCGATTGAAAAATGCAAGCACACGAGGGATGTCCACCCCAAACGAGCATGGCATACAGTAGCTACACCCCACGCACGGCACATTTACCGCCTCGGGGTAGTCCACATCTTCATCATCCTCAAAATCAGCGGGAACTGCTACGGGAGCCTCCGACGGAATACACATAGAAATGCCCGAAATTGCAGCTGCGCCGACAATCCCGGAAGAAACTCTGAGTATCCACTGACGCCGATTCATGATATTTCGGCGCTTTTGAGGCGTCATTTCTTTCATAGCAATGCAAATTTAAGAAAAAAACTCGGAAGTAGTATTTTTTGGACAATAAATTGCATTTATGGCTTATTCATGGAAAAAACTGACAAGTTAGCCACTAATTATCAGTATTTTTCTTTAAATTTGTAGCTAAAACATTCTAAACATGAAATATCCTAAATACATTGCTGCTATGGCTTTGATAGCCATGGGGTTAAACATAACCGAAGTGAATGCCGCTCCACAATCGAGCGACGCAGTAGAATTACAACCTTATTGTCTTGAAAACGGACACTCCGGCTTGCGTCTCCGTTGGCGCGAGGTGGGCAGTGAAAAATGGCACTCCGTTGGCAACGAATATGACTGGGTGAAGAGCGACTTTGGCGCTTGGGGCTCAGGCAAGAAAATGTATTCGCTCGAACTATTGCGCGATACAATAGCAAACCAATGGATTCTAAAATTCAATCCCGACAAAGAAAAAACCGTTGTTGCTATTGCTAAATCAGCCGACCTCATCAAGTGGGCTCCGCAAAACTACTATCGCACAAGCGAGACTCCCTCACTCCCGTCAAGTGCTGTGGCTGTCACTCAAGTACCCCGCAGCTTTATCACTAATCTTGAAGGATATGTTCATTATCGCAAAGCCATCGAAACAAAATATGACGAACGTTGCGACCAAGACGCTTTCCGCTTTGCATCATTGGGAAATGTGAGCGCTTCTATTACCGCTCAACCCGCTAAAGCAAAAGCTATAAGCGACGAATTAATAGGTATCTTCTTTGAAGACATCAACTACGCTGCCGACGGCGGTCTATATGCCGAACTCGTTCAAAACCGCGACTTCGAATATCAACCGAGCGACCGTGGCAACGACAAGAACTGGAACGCCATGACCGCATGGAGCCTCGTTAACCCGTCGGCTATCAGTTCTTCTATCGAAACTGCTAACCCTATTCACGCCAATAACTCTCACTACATCAGCCTCAACGTTAATCGTCGCGGTGGCGGTGTAGCAAACAGCGGTTATGACGGCATCGCAGTGAAAAAGGGTGAAAAATATGACTTCTCAATTTATGCCCGCACAGCTGTCAAAGGCGGTGCACTGGAAGTTTCTCTTCTTGACAACGGCACAGTTATAGCAAAAACCACTGTCAACCTCAGCTCAAGCGATTGGAAACAATACACAGCACAACTCACTGCCAAGACAACCGCAGCTAATGCACAGCTCGTCATTAAGCCTGCCAAAGTGGGCAAATATGACCTCGACATGGTATCTCTCTTCCCGGTGAACACCTTCAAGGGACGCAAAAACGGGTTACGTCAAGACCTTGCACAAACTCTTGCCGACCTCCATCCTCGCTTCATCAGATTCCCGGGTGGATGTGTTGCTCACGGTGAAGGCATTGACAACATTTACGACTGGAAAGGCTCAATCGGTTCACTCGAAGAACGTTCGGCAAAGCGCAACCTCTGGGGATATCACCAATCTCGCGGCCTCGGCTACTATGAATTCTTCCAATTCTGCGAAGACATTAACGCAACTCCCGTGCCCGTGCTCTCAGCCGGTGTTCCCTGCCAAAACTCTTCAACACCATCTCACTACTCTGTTGACGCTCTCACCACCTATGGCCAACAAGGCGGTATCCCATTGGAAGACATGGACGCATATATCGCTGACATTCTTGACCTCATCGAGTATGCCAACGGCCCCGCAACATCAACCTGGGGCGCAAAACGTGCTGCAGCAGGTCACCCCGAGCCATTCAACCTCAAATACATAGGCATCGGTAACGAAGACCTCATCACCGAAGCATTTGAGACTCGTTTCAACATGATATTCAAGGCTATAAAGAAAGCTCACCCCGAAATCACCGTTATCGGTACCGTCGGTCCGTTCTATGAAGGCGCTGACTATGACGAAGGTTGGAGATTTGCTCACCAAGAAGCTATACCCATCGTTGACGAGCACTATTACGTTGCTCCCGGATGGCTCATCCACAACCAAGACTACTACGAAAACTACAAGCGCAACGCCACTCGCGTTTACCTCGGTGAATATGCTTCTCACCTCCCCGATCGCTCAGTAAACATCGAGACTGCACTTTCTGAAGCACTATATCTCACCAGCGTTGAACGCAACGCCGACGTTGTTGCCATGACCTCTTACGCTCCACTTCTTGCCAAGGAAGGCCACACTCAATGGAACCCCGACTTGATTTACTTCAACAACACCGAAGTGAAGCCCACCGTTGGATATTATGTTCAACAAATGTATGGCACCAACTCAGGTGACACATACATCCCTGCAAATGTGACTGTTAGCGAGACTAACGATGACGTTACCAGCCGCATTGGCGTTTCTATCGTCAAGGACAGCAAGAGCAACGATGTTATTGTCAAGCTAGTCAATATGTTACCCGTTGAAGTTGCTACAACTCTCGACTTATCATCACTCACCGGCGCCACAAATGCCACTCGCACTGTCCTCACCGGAACACCCGACGACAAGACAGCCAAGAGCAGCACTGACAGCGTGGTCCTCAACGGAAATTACACAATACCCGCCTACTCATTCACAGTATTGCGACTCCCCGTTGTGAAATGATAACAACAATTGTTTCAGAAAATCAAGCAAAATAGCTAATTTTGTGATAGAAAGATAAATAATATGGCTGAAGGAGAATCAAAACATCAGGCATCCGAGAAATGGACCGAGATAGAACACTTGCCCAAATGGGACGAGGAGTTCTATGACGTGTACACTGCCAAAAAATATGGTAAATGGGTTATGCTCAAGACCTTAAAGGCAGAGTACAAGGACAAAGAAGAGTATATCAAAATGCTCAATAAGGAGTTTGATGTCAGATACAACCTATCGCACCCCAATATCGTGATGATTAACGATATAGAGGATGTTCCAGGTGTGGGCATGAGCATCATCACCGACGATGTTTACGGCGACTCGCTTCGCGCACTCATCGACGAGAAAAAGCTCACCGAGGCCCATATCGACAAGTTGCGCCACCAGCTCGTTGACGCTCTTGAATACATCCAGACCAACCATATCGTGCACCATCCGATACGCCCCGAGCGCATACTCTTCACCGAAAACATCGGCAATCTCAAATTGATTGACGTGGGTTTTGACCAACGTGAATTCCTTGAGCCCACCGACGCCGCCGAGGACATCTACAACTACGGCAAAATCCTCGAAGAAGTGATTAATGCAGTTCCCGGCTTATGCGACCCCGTGCTGCGAAAAGTTGCCGCACGCTGCACTGCGCCCATAGGCAAGCGTTTCAGCCACATTCAAGACATTCACCTCGCTCTTGAAAACCGCAAGAGCAACACGCTATACAAATGGCTCGTAGGATTTCTTGTTGCCATGATTCTTCTCATGGCTTGGCTTTCTTCTCCCTATGCGCCCAGTAAACCAAACCTCGACAACAACACAGAGGCAACAAAATAACACAAACTCAGAAAAGAAAAATGTCAGTAAAAATCGTTGCAATCCAACCAACTAAAAAAGAACTCACCAAATTCGTGAAATTTGGAATCAAGCACTACGAAGGCAACACTTGTTTCGTCCCCCCATTGATTTACGATGATGTAAACACATTGAGACCCGACGTTAACCCCGCTTTTGAATTCTGTGAAGCCCAATCATTTATGGCTTACCGCGATGATAAGCCCGTTGGCCGCATCACAGGTATTATCAACAACCGTGTCAACGAAAAATTGGGAGAAAAAACTCTCCGTTTTGGATTTGTCGAATTTATTGACGACCAAGAAGTTGTGGACGCATTGTTCTCTGCCGTTGAAAAATGGGGTAAAGAACGTGGCATGACATCCATCGTTGGTCCTATGGGATTCAGCGACATGGACCACGAGGGTATGCTCATCGACGGATTTGATGAACTTGGCACAATGGCCACTATCTATAATTACGCCTACTATCCCACCCACATGGACCGCATGGGCTTCAAAAAAGACGCTGACTGGGTGGAATATCGCATTACTATCCCCAAGTCAATTCCCGACAAGCACATGCGCATCGGCGAAATTGTGAAGAAAAAATACGGCATCCGCACTGTCAAATACACTTCTCGCAAGAAACTCAAAAACGACTACGGAAAAGCCCTTTTTGAACTCATCAACGAAGCCTATGACGACCTTTATGGCTACTGCCCGCTGAGCGAACGTCAGATTGACTACTACATCAGCATGTACCTTGGCATCCTCCGCTTGGACGACGTTGTCCTCGTGGTTGACAGCGAAGACAAGCTCATCGGTGTGGGCATCTCAATCCCATCATTCTCAATAGCTTTGCAGAAATCTAAAGGCAAAATCTTCCCATTCGGTTGGTGGCACTTGCTCAAACCATTGCGTGGCAAGAGCGATGTCGTTGATTTGCTCCTCGTAGCTGTTAAGCCCGAATATCAAAGCAAAGGCGTGAATGCGTTGCTATTCAACGATTTGATTCCCGCTTACAACAAAAACGGATATAAGTTTGCCGAGTCAAACCTCGAACTTGAAAACAACGAAAACGTTCAAAAACAATGGGAATACTTTGAACGCCGTCTTCACCGTCGTCGTCGCGCTTACCGCAAAGACATCTAACCGACGTCAACTCAATTTTAACCTCCATATAATAGCCTTAGCGAGCCCCGTTAAGGCTATTTTTTGTTCCTGAGCGCCCAAAATGAGCAAAAACCACATAACACACTATATATCAACACAATAAGCCCATACACCGCAACTTTCTATACACGAAAATCAACCTTAAGTGGTATTTTAGGGGTAGAAAAGGTTATTTTTCGTGTATAGATTTTGCAAAATTAATCA
>CAYTFG010000090.1:0-8128 GCA_964436925.1 uncultured Bacteroides sp.
AAATAGTAAGGTAAACTCGCCGTTTTTAACTTTATAAACCTTGCCGTTATCTTCATATGCAACACAGGTGCGATTAGGGTACAAGTTCTTTTCATCTTGTACTATTATTTTTTTACAGTTATAGTTGTTTATAATGGTATCTCCTGCAACTGTAATAGTATAATATCCTGTTGTATCAGTTCTGTTGTATTGGTCAACGGTAGCATATTTCCATTCTTTTCCATCAGACAGTACCGGCTTATAAGTCTGTGCAATTGATGCAATGGTGAATGTGCAAAATAGTATAATTAATATTTTCCTCATACATTTAATGAAATTGAGTGTGAGATTAAATTATGTAAATAAAGGTAACTGTTTGCTATTAGATACAACAAACTAATTTCATGGATATGTCGCAAATTCTGTGCTGCACTTGTACAGCGTCACTGATATTTAGTGCATAACCAAATTGTGGGGTGCTTAACTCCACTATTTGCAAAGTTAATATTATTTTTCAGAATATATCTAAAATTAAGTAAAAAAAGGTTTATTAAGCTTATTTTATTTCTGAACTTGTTCTAGCGGGTTCTTTGCCTTAGTTGCCTGGAAGTCTTTAAGGTAGGTTGGTACACTGTAGGCAAGGTCAAGGAATTGGCGGTTAGAGTAGGCGCGGTCAGCGAGAGCGACCATGTCGACAGCAAGAGGGTTGATGTCGGGGATGAAAGTTGCATTGGGGTGCTTGATGACAGCCTTTGCTTTTTCTGAGCCATCGCCAAAGAAGAGAACTTTGTGTTGCTCGAGGAATTGAGCGTAAGAAGTTTCGTCGAGGATGAGTGGCGTGGGGTTGAGCAGTGGTGTAAGTGCCATGTCATAAACACCGGTGTAGACTTCCATGCGACGAGCGTCAATCATGGGAGCAAATAGTGCGTCGGGGTCAACGTCGTGGTTGAACATTACTGAAACAGCCATGAGCTGGAGTGTGTCAACGCCAATGAGTGGAACATCGAGGGCATAGGCTAAGCCTTTGGCTTCGCTGAGGCCAATGCGCAAGCCGGTGTAGCTTCCCGGGCCGATGGAAACGGCAATTGCTTCCAATTTAATTTCTTTTTCACGGATGAAGTCTAGACATGACTTGATGAAGCCACTGAGCACAGTTGCGTGGTTGCGACCGTTCATTTCTTCGTGGTGGCGTAGAATCATGCCCTCGGCTGATAAGGCAACCGAGCACACTGATGTAGATGTTTCAATATTGAGAATTACAGCCATTGGGTGACGTGAATTTTGATTTTTCTAAATTTCTGATATGCGAAATTAATGAATTTTTCTCAAAATAGATGTCAATACCCGATGAAAATAATTGCAATGAGTGGCATAAAGCCCACTTTCTAGGTTGTAATGTCAAATCCTCGGCGTGAGAGGGCAGCGAGCATGTCGTAACTCATGGCTTCGCGGTAGTAGTCGATGATGTGGCTTACCCAGTCGTTTGTCGAGGTGCTGCCGGCGCGAGTGCGGTTGTATTCTGAAATTGTGAGGTCATATTCCAGGATTTCGGGCACCATGTCGTCATCGCGGTAGGTGTTGTGGTGGATGAGTAGTCGACGTGATTGCTTTGGTTTCATGTCGTTGACTTCGCGTGGCACGCCGATGGCTAGACCGCAGACGGCAAATACGCCTTTGGGGAGTTTCAGTAGTCGGGACACGGCTTCGGGGGAGACTGTGCGTGTGTAGCCAATAGGGCAAGTGCCGAGGCCTGCCGATTCGGCGGCAACAACAGCGCTCATCATGGCGAGTGTTGCGTCGATGGCGCCAACAATGAAGCCGTCCATGGTGTTGGTGAATTCGGGCATATCAATGCCTTTGGCTTCGGCGGCGCGAGTTATTTTGTTGTAGTCGATGCAGAACACCATGAAGTGACTGCAGGTTTTTACTTGTTTTTGATTGATGATTTGGTAGAGCTGTTCTTTAAGGTCTTGGTCGTCAATATCAATAACAGAGTATTGTTGACCGTTGTAGCTTGTAGGGGTGTTTCTAATAGCTTCGTAGATTAGATTCAGCGCATCGTCAGAGATGGGTTCGCGCTCGTAACGGCGAATGCTGCGTCGGTCGAGCAAAGTTTCGTTTATCGTTTTCATGATCTACACAAAATTATTAAATGATTAACTCATATTGTAATAACAAATAGTTGGTATTAATTGTTTTAAATTATCGGGACATAAGAGGCGGGTCAAAAGCGTCGGGAATGTGCTCAAGCTTGTAGTTCTCGGGAGTGCCAATGATGGAAATGATGTCAAATTGTGCTTGATGAGGAATGTTTTTCATGCGGATGTAGGCATCGGCCGAGCGCACGATGTTGAGAATCTTGCGGCGATTTATGGCGTCAATAGGGTCAACAAAGTCGTCTTGGCGAGTTTTGACTTCGACGAAGACGATGCGGTCACCTTTCATGGCAATGATGTCAACTTCATAGTGGCTGCAGCGCCAATTTCGCTCTACAATGGCATAGCCGTCGATAATTAATTTTTGGCAAGCAATGTCTTCGCCCCATTTGCCTAATATGTTGTGTTGAGCCATAAAATTAGTTTAATAAATAATTATCTGCTTCAAAGTTACAAATTTGCGGAAATATTTCATTAAATTTGTGGTAAAATTATTAAGACTTACTTAAAGATGAAAGAAACCGTTGACCATATTGGAGAAATAATAAGAGTTTCGGCCGGAGAAATTAGAGTGTTGCTGCAGGAGACAGCAGAGCAGTGTGACGGCTGTGCGATATCCGGTATGTGCGGCGGCAAGTCGGACAATAAGTTGGATATACAGGTTGAAGGCGCGTCACGCTATCAAGTGGGGCAGCGAGTTGTGGTCTCGGCTCGGCCTTCATCGACATTAAAGGGTGTCGCATTGACATTTGTGATTCCATGTGCTATTTTAGTGGCGGTTGTATTGGCGCTGTCGCTGAATGGGGTTAAAGAAATAATCGGCATATCGGTCGGTTTGGGGTTGATGGTCGTTTATGACCTCATCTTGTATTTTTTCTTTAGGACTAAAGTAAATGGGGTTGTAAAGTGGGATGTGAGATTACTTGATGACTGAAGAAAAAAATAAAAAAGCAATAGGATAGGTAAAAATTAAGGTAAAATACATTATATCAATAAGATTGTAAAATATGTCATTAATTGGAGTTTCCGTTTTGACCCTATGCATAATCGGTGTAATAGGCGCCGGGTTGCTGTTCTGGGTAGCAAAACGATTTTATGTTGAAGAGGACCCACGCATTGCAGAGGTGGAGTCGCTGTTGCCGGGCGCTAATTGTGGCGGCTGTGGATGCAGTGGATGCCATGACTTTGCAGTGAAGTATGTTACGGGTGATGGAGCGTCACTTAATTGCCCCGGGGCCGGAGAGGCTGCCATGTGTCGCATCGCAGAGATTTGCGGACGCACAGCAACGGCAGCAAATCCCATGATTGCCGTCCTCAAATGTAATGGCTCATGTGATGTTCGTCGCCAAGTGTCAAGCTATGACGGCGCACGTTCATGCTCGTTGTTGTCATCAATGGGTGTTGGAACACAGGGTTGTTCATATGGCTGCTTGGGCTGTGGGGATTG
Organism: uncultured Bacteroides sp.; assembly: GCA_964436925.1. Taxonomy (GTDB): domain Bacteria; phylum Bacteroidota; class Bacteroidia; order Bacteroidales; family Muribaculaceae; genus CAG-873. The sequence goes on from CAYTFG010000090.1 coordinate 3,583, forward strand.
CGCAACGGTGTGCCCGTTTGGTGCAATAAGCATTAGTGAGTTGACCAAGTTACCTGAAGTGGACCAAACGAAGTGTGTTGGTTGTGGTAAGTGTGTGTCGGCATGTCCGCGTCGTTTGATGGAGTTGCGAGCAAAGGGAAAGCGCGATTTGCGTGTATATGTAGCTTGCTCAAATAAGGACAAAGGCGCTGTGTCACGCAAGGATTGTACAAATTCTTGTATTGGCTGTGGTAAGTGTGCCAAGACTTGCCCGTTTGAAGCTATCACGGTGAATAGTAATTTGGCTTATATTGATTTCAATAAGTGCCGTATGTGTCGCAAGTGTGTAGATGTGTGTCCCACACATGCAATTCATGCTGTGAATTTCCCGGTTAAAAAAGAAACAGAAAATGTTACTACCAACGTTTAAAATAGGGGGTGTGCATCCACCCACATGTAAGTTTACAGCGAATAAGCCCATCGAAAGGATGCCATTGCCAATGGTTTCAACAGTTTTGATGGGTCAGCATATAGGAAAGCCTGCAGTTGCGGTTGTAGCTAAAGGTGATGTAGTGAAGCGTGGTGACTTGATAGGAAAGCCCGATGGCTTTGTGTCGGCAGCAGTTCATGCACCGATTTCAGGAACGGTTACTGCTGTTGATTTCACGGAAAATGTTTCGGGATATCGTGTGGCATCGGTCACAATCACAGCAAGTCAGGAAGACCATGAAGCTGATGAACAATCATTAGCGCAAAAGACGGGAGGTAATGTCGATGAGGCATTGTCGTCAACTCCCGAGCAGTTGCGCAAGGTTGTAGCTGAGTCAGGCATTGTTGGTCTTGGCGGAGCAACATTCCCGGCACATGTGAAGTTGTCGGTTCCGGAAGGTTCAAAGGCTGAGTTCTTGATAATTAATGCGGCAGAGTGTGAGCCTTATCTCACGTGTGATGATGCGTTAATGCGTGAACATGCCCGGGAAATAATTGGCGGAATAAGGCTGTTGAAGCACGCATGCCAAGCTCCTGTGGCAATAATCGGTATTGAAAATAATAAGCCCGAGGCGATAGCTGCCTTAGAAGCTGCGGCTCAAGCTTATGATGATATAAAAGTGCAACCGGTGAAGACAAAATATCCTCAAGGTGGTGAAAAACAATTGATTCAGGCATTGACGGGTAGATTTGTGGGCTCGGGTGCGTTGCCAATATCAGTGGGAGCGGTCGTGCATAATGTAGCTACAGCATATTCTGTGTATCAAGCAGTTGTGGAGCATCAACCATTGATTGAACGAGTTGTTACCGTTACCGGTGAAGGTGTTGGCCGTCCGGGTAATTATTTGGTAACTCTTGGTACGCAAATAAGTGATTTGCTGGCATTTGCCGAGGCTGAAGTTTCTGTAGGAAGCAAGATATTGTCGGGCGGACCAATGATGGGCCGAGCAATTGTAACTGTCAATGCTCCAACGACTAAGGGTACGTCAGGATTGGTGATAATGACCGGCGAGAGAGCTGTGCGTAAAGCCGAAAGTGCTTGTATCAGATGTGCTTCATGTGTTAGCGCTTGCCCAATGGGATTGGAACCATATCTCATATCTAAGTTGTCACGCTTGCATATGACTGAAGATGCTGCTTCAGAGGATATTATGGATTGTATAGAGTGTGGATGTTGTAGTTATACATGTCCCGCTTCAATACCATTGCTGGATTATATCCGACAAGGGAAACAGCTGGTGAGAGCAAGTAAACATTAACGATAATTCATTAAACAGTAAATATTTAACCAATGAGTCAAGAAGAAACAAAAACATTGGTATTGTCACCATCGCCCCACGTGCATGCACCGCACAGCGTCAAGAGCTGTATGTATCATGTGATAATAGCGTTGTTGCCATCGGTGGTGTGTGGTTTTTATTATTTTGGCATGGATGCAGTCATGGTAACTTTGGTTGCGATTGTGTCATGTGCTTTCTTTGAATGGGCGATAACTCGCTTTATGTTAGGCCGTAAGAGCACGATAGCCGATGGCTCTGCAATATTAACAGGATTGCTATTGGCATGTAATGTGCCGTCATCGTTGCCGTTATGGATGGTTGTTATCGGCTCGTTAGTCGCAATAGGTATCGCAAAGATGGCTTTTGGCGGTATCGGTTGCAATATATTCAATCCCGCATTGGTGGGACGTGTATTTTTGTTGATATCGTTCCCTGTGGCAATGACAACTTGGCCGTTGCCGGGTGGCGGATTTGCCGGAGCTGTTGACGGCGCAACAGGTGCAACATTGTTGGCGCGCCTAAAAACGGGCGCAATTGACGGTGGCTCAATAGATTATCTAGACCTGGTGCTGGGTAATGCCGGTGGCTCTATCGGTGAAGTTGGAGCATTAGCATTGTTGATTGGATTTGTGTATCTCCTTGTGGTCAAGGTTATTACATGGCATGTTCCGGTATCAATTTTGCTGTCGGTGGCAGTATTCTCACTTTTGGTGGGCGCACCGGTGGGCGTTGAATTGTTGTCGGGCGGTTTGCTCTTGGGCGCTGTGTTCATGGCAACTGACTATGTGACATCACCGATGACATCGCGAGGAAAGATTATTTATGGAGTATTGATTGGCGTAATTACGGTCGTGATACGTTCATGGGCGGCATATCCCGAAGGTGTTTCATTTGCAATATTGCTTGGAAATGCTGTTACTCCGTTGATTAATAAGTATGTAAAACCGCGTCGATTCAGTAAGGGAGGAAAGTAAGATGAAATTAGAGTCAACTTTAAAAAATATGATTCTCTCGCTAGGCTTGATTGCGGTTGTGGTTGGAGCGTTGTTGGCGGTAGTTTACAGTGTAACATCCGAGCCGATAGCTGAGTCAGCGAGAATAAAGACACAGGAAGCGATAGCTTCGGTGGCTCCAAAATTTGAAACAGTAGGAGAACAATGGGTTGGTAGTGATGCCAAAGTTGTTGTCTTTCCGGTGTTTAACGGTGAAGAATTGGCGGGCGCCGCAGTGCAAAGCTATTCATTGTCGGGCTTCTCTGGTGAAATAACTGTGATGTTTGGATTTGACGTGAATGGAGAAGTGACAGGATATGACGTGCTTTCTCATTCAGAGACGCCGGGATTGGGCGCAAAGATGCAGGATTGGTTTAAATCTACCGAGGGTAAACGTTCGGTAATAGGCCGAGATGCGTCACAAGGCCCGCTGATTGTGGCAAAAGATGCCGGCGGTGATGTTGATGGCATAACAGCAGCGACAATTTCATCGCGCGCATTTTTGGATGCGCTAAATCGTGCGTATAGTGTGTTTTCGGAATATCAATCTTCTAATAAATAAAACATTATGAATCCGTTACAAATCATTTATAGAGGGATTGTAAAGGAGAATCCTACATTTGTATTGATTCTCGGTATGTGCCCGACGTTGGGTACGACTTCCGATGCAATTAACGGAATGTCAATGGGTTTGGCAACATTATTTGTGCTTATATGCTCAAATATGACGATAGCGGCAATCAAGAATTTTGTGCCTGATAAAGTGCGTATTCCTGCGTATATCATTGTTATAGCGTCATTTGTGACTTGCTTGCAGATGTTGATGCAAGCGTATGTGCCGGCGCTGTATGAAAGTTTGGGTATTTTTATTCCGTTGATTGTGGTTAACTGTATCTTGCTAGGTAGAGCAGAGGCTTTTGCATCTAAAAATTCGGTATTTGCATCGTTGTGTGATGGTGTCGGTATTGGATTGGGCTTTACATTGGCGCTTACATTATTGGGCGCTGTTCGCGAATTTTTGGGCAGTGGCTCATTGTTTGGTTGCCAAGTTTATAGTGAGAATTATGGTTCGCTAATCTTTGTTTTGGCACCGGGTGCATTTTTGGTGCTGGGCTTCTTGATAGCGTTGTTTAATTACTTAAGGAAGTAGGAGGTTGGAGACATGATTACATTTTTGTCGATAATAATCACAGCAATATTTGTAAACAATATTGTTTTCGCTCAATTTTTGGGCATATGTCCGTTTATCGGAGTTTCGCGCAATATCTCATCAGCGATAGGTATGGGAGCGGCGGTTACGTTTGTGATGGCGCTTGCTACCGTGGTGACTTGGTTGTTGCAGCACTACTTGTTGGTGCCGCTTTCGCTGGAATTTATGCAGACGATTGTGTTTATTCTTGTGATTGCAATTTTGGTGCAGATGCTCGAGATAGTGTTGAAGAAGATAGCGCCGTCGTTGTATCAAGCGTTGGGCGTATTCCTTCCGTTGATAACTACCAACTGTGCTGTGCTCGGTGTGGCAATCTTGGTAATCCGCAAGGATTATGATTTGGCGCAATCATTGGTTTATGCGGTGTCAACAGCAATTGGATTCACAATGGCGTTGGTAATTTTTGCCGGAATCAGAACTCAATTGGCGTTGGCTGATGTGCCTCGTCCAATGAAAGGTGTGCCCATTGCGTTAATTTGTGCCGGACTTTTGGCGATGGCGTTTATGGGATTTTCAGGAATCAAGATTGGATAAGCTCCTGTTTTAAATGATAATTCCAGCCCTGCTTGGCGATATTTGCTGAGCGGGGCTTTTTA
>CAYTFG010000091.1:0-8114 GCA_964436925.1 uncultured Bacteroides sp.
AGTGCACTTCTTCACAGAAGCGCACCTCCCTCATAACCAAAATTCAAGTATATATATTTGTCTAACAAAACATTTTAATTTTTTTGCGGCAATAAAAGACGTAAACGAGTGAAGCCAGCTTTAAATGAACGCACAAAAGGGGCCGATTTCATTTAAAAATGGAATAAGCTAAGTATAAAAAGGAAATAAATGGGAGTTGAAGACTAATTGTGTTATTGAGGTGTCGTTGTAATTTTGTTGCGTTAAGTAAAAAAATTCAAAATCTCAAATAAATAAGTCTGATATCGCACTTGTTTTCCTTGGAAACTAGACCATTCCATGGTTCGCGTTGTTTACATGACAAAGGTATAAATAAAATTTGAATAAAAGCAAAAAAAAGTGTGAAATTATAGTGTTAAAGTGTCTTAATGAAAAAGATTTATGTTTATAAACATTATTGAAGAGAGCGCAATTGTTTGCACATCAGCGTCGAAATGGTTAAATTTGCAATTGGAAATAAATTAGAGGCAGACCGTATTGATTGAAACGGAGCCGAGGGGCATCGGTAAAAACAGTCGAGGCGGCGAAGCTAGAAAATAGAACAAAAAATATAGAAAATATATGAATGTTTTAGAACTGAGTGAGCAGGAAATAGTGAGAAGAGGCAGCTTGGAACAAATGCGAGCCATGGGAATAGAGCCCTATCCTGCAGCAGAATATGTAGTAACGGCGCATACCGATGAAATCAAGGAGACTTTTAAGGATGAATCGCCGGTGCAGGAAGTGTCGATAGCCGGACGCGTGATGTCAAGAAGAATCATGGGAAAGGCATCGTTCATGGAGTTGCAAGATGCCAATGGCCGAATTCAAGTTTATATATCAAGAGATGATATTTGTCCGGAAGAGAATAAAGACTTATATAATGTAGTGTTCAAGAAGTTGCTGGATATCGGTGACTTTGTTGGCATCAAGGGCTTTGTGTTCCGCACCCAAATGGGCGAAATCACAGTGCATGCAAAAGAATTAACGGTATTGAGCAAGTCGTTGCGTCCGTTACCAATAGTAAAGGTAAAGGATGGCGTGACATACGATGGATTTGATGATCCGGAGTTGAGATACCGCCGTAGATATGTAGACTTGGTAGTAAATGAAGGCGTAAAAGAGACGTTTATCAAGAGGACCAAGGTTTATACAGCAATGCGAAATTATTTTAATGAGCATGGCTACATGGAGGTAGAGACTCCAATATTACAATCAATCCCGGGAGGAGCGTCAGCGAGACCGTTTATAACACACCACAATGCGTTGGATATACCGTTGTATCTACGTATTGCGGATGAGTTGTATTTGAAGAGATTGATAGTTGGCGGATTTGACGGTGTGTATGAGTTCTCAAAGAACTTCAGAAACGAGGGTATGGACCGCACCCATAATCCTGAGTTTACATGTATGGAAATATATGTAGCGTATAAGGATTATAACTGGATGATGAACTTTACCGAGCAGATGTTTGAACGCATCGCGATGGAGGTAAACGGAAAGACCAGTGTACAAGTAGGCGAGCACTTGATAGATTTCAAGGCACCGTTCAAGCGCGTGACCATGATAGATGCCATCAAGGAGCACACCGGAGTGGATATTACCGGCATGGATGAGAATCAATTGAGAGAAGTGGCAAAGCAGCTTGAAATCGAGGTTGATGAGACCATGGGTAAGGGAAAACTTATCGATGAAATCTTTGGAGAGAAGTGTGAGGGTAAGTATATCCAACCAACATTTATCATAGATTATCCAATCGAGATGTCACCGCTGACCAAGCGTCACCGCAATAATCCGGAGTTGACCGAGCGATTTGAGTTGATGGTAAACGGCAAAGAGCTAGCGAATGCATATTCAGAGTTGAATGACCCGATAGACCAATATAACCGCTTTGTTGATCAAATGAAGCTAGGTGAAAAGGGTGATGACGAGGCAATGATAATAGACCATGACTTTGTGAGAGCGTTGGAATATGGAATGCCACCGACATCAGGAATGGGTATCGGCATGGACCGCTTGGTGATGTTGATGACCGGACAAACAACAATACAAGAAGTGTTATTCTTCCCTCAAATGCGTCCCGAAAAGGTAGCAAAGAAGGATAAAGATGAAGCATTTGTAGCAGTGGGTGTTCCGGAAGAATGGATAGCAGCCGTGAGAAAAGCAGGTTGCTTGACAGTAGATGCATTGGCAAGTATAGCTCCCGGAAAGTTGCAACAAGAGTTGATAAATATCAACAAGAAATATAAGTTGGAATTGAAGACACCGTTGATAGACGATGTAAAGGCGTGGGTGGCTGCAGCAGAAGCGGCGACCGCATCAAGCGCAGAGTAAACGAGAATAGTAATTAAACAACGAGGCGTTACATCACCGCAAGTCATGAAGGTGACGGGCGGAGATGTAACGAATAACCTTGAAATCTATAAAATTAAAAAAAATCTATGAGTTTCCCCGGAAACATAGCGGTCATGGGCGGAGGTAGCTGGGCGACAGCGTTAGCGCGCTTGTTGCTAAGGAACTGCGAGACCATCACATGGTATATGCGCCGACAAGACCGCATAGATGATTTCATACGTCTCCGCCATAATCCGGCGTATTTGACGGATGTGGAGTTTGAGACGGAACGCATTATCTTTAGTAATGACATCAATGAAGTGTGTCGCATGAGCGATACGTTGGTACTTGTGATGCCATCGCCATATTTTAAGGAGCACTTGACGAAGTTGACGGTAGATATTTCGGATAAGTCGATAGTAACCGCCGTAAAGGGTATAGTACCGGGCGAGAATCAAATCGTGTCGGACTATATGATGGATAAGTATCATGTTGACCGCGAGCGAGTGTTGTGTATCAGCGGACCGTGCCATGCAGAGGAGGTGGCGTTAGATAGGCCGGCGTATTTGACGGTGGGTTGCCAAAATCTGGAGACTGCGAAGGTATTTGCGGAGAAGTTGCAGAGCCATAATGCGCACACGATAGTGTCGACGGACGTAGACGGCATAGAGTATGCAGCGGTATTAAAGAATGTGTATGCGATAGCATCGGGCATAGTGCATGGGTTGAAGAAGGGTGATAATTTCCAAGCGATGCTAGTGAGCAATTGCTTGAGAGAGATGGAGCGCTTCATGGATGCCGTGGCACCGCGCCAACGCCAAATCAGTGACTCGGTATATCTGGGAGATTTGCTGGTGACATCGTATTCGCGTTTCTCAAGGAATCATAATTTTGGGTCGATGATAGGCCGAGGCTATTCGGTAAAGGCGGCACAAATGGAGATGGAAATGACAGCCGAAGGGTATTATGGGACCAAATGTTTGACTGAAATCAACAGGAAATATGAGGTGGACATGCCGATACTCGAAGGTGTATATGATATATTGTATAGACGCATATCGCCCAACCGCGCAATCACAGCGATGGCAGAGCGATTTGTCTAAAAAAAGAAAGGAAAATAATAACTTTAAATAAAATAAAAACGGATAACATGAAACAGATTCAAGTAAACATTAAGAATGTGCTTGGTACAGTGTCAGAGGCAGATATAAAGGCTCTAGACGGAGAGGTATCGGCAGGACTCGCAAAGTTGCATAATGGCGACGGCGCAGGAAATGACTTCTTGGGATGGTTAGATTTACCAACACGCACACCGGAGTCATTAGTAAATGATATCAACGCAACAGCAAAGAGCTTGCGCGAGAATTGTGACTATGTAGTTGCAATCGGTATCGGTGGTAGCTATTTAGGCGCAAAGGCAGTAATCGAGGCGTTGAATAACTCTTTTGATGCATATACAGTGGGCAATAACACAAAGGTGTTGTTTGCAGGACAAAATATAGGTGAAGATTATCTTTATGAACTACAAGAGTTCTTGAAGGATAAGAAATTTGGTATCATCGTAATCTCAAAGTCAGGTACAACAACCGAGCCCGCTATCGCATTCCGTCTATTGAAGGCACAACTAGAAGGCCAAATCGGTAAGGCAGAAGCAGCAAAGCGTATCGTAGCAATTACAGATGCGAAACGCGGAGCATTGCGTCAATTGGCAACTGAAGAGGGTTATAAGACATACGTAATTGATGACAATGTGGGCGGACGTTTCTCAGTGTTGTCACCTGTAGGTTTGTTACCAATCGCAGTAGCAGGATATGACATCAAGGCGTTGCTCGACGGTGCAAAGGAAATGGAAGCAGAAACTGCAAAGGATAGCAGCGATAATATTGCAAAGGTATATGCAGCAACACGTAACGCATTGTATCGTGCAGGCAAGAAGGTTGAAATTCTTGTAAACTATAATCCTAAACTTCACTATTTCGCTGAATGGTGGAAACAATTGTACGGCGAAAGCGAAGGTAAGGATAAGCAAGGTATTTTCCCGGCAGCAGTTGATAATTCAACCGATTTGCACTCAATGGGACAATGGATTCAAGATGGTGAACGTACAATCTTTGAAACAGTAATCTCAGTGGAGGAACAACAACACACAGTTGTAATTCCTGAAGATGCAGCAAATCTTGACGGCTTGAACTATATCGCAGGTAAGCGAGTAGATGAAGTAAACAAGAATGCAGAATTGGGAACAAGACTAGCCCACGTGGACGGTGGCGTGCCCAACTTGCGCATCACACTCCCGGCACTCAAGGAAGTTTACTTGGGTCAATTGATATATTTCTTTGAAAAGGCATGCGGTATCAGCGGATATGTCTTAGGCGTAAATCCGTTCAATCAACCGGGTGTAGAGGCATACAAGCGTAACATGTTTGCATTGCTAGCAAAACCCGGTTATGAGAAGGAAACCGAAGCAATCAAAGCAAGATTAGACTAAGAAAAAAGGAAAACTCGGTAAGATAAAGGCCGGGTAGTAATGGATACAGCCCACCCGGATGAGCCTAAGGAAAAAGTAGGCGCGTTGAGGGGTGGGCTTTCTATTTAAAAATATTATCAATAGAATGACAGAATTATCACAAGAGCCCGGAGCTATAGGCGTATTTGACTCGGGGTACGGAGGCTTGACGATATTGCGAGAAATCCAAGCGAAGATGCCCGGATATGATTATATGTATTTGGGAGATAATGCACGTGCACCGTATGGGAGTAGGTCGTTTGATATAGTTTATCGGTTCACGCTGGAGGCGGTAAAGTTTTTGTTTTCGCGCGGATGCCATTTGGTGATATTGGCGTGTAACACGGCGTCGGCGAAGGCGTTGAGGACGATACAGCAGAATGACTTGCCGAAGATAGATGAGCAAAGGCGAGTTCTGGGAGTGATAAGGCCAACAGTAGAGAAGGTTGGGGAGGTGTCGAGGAACGGACATATCGGGATATTCGGTACACCGGGCACGATAGCTTCGCAATCATACGATATAGAGATATCGAAGTTGTATCCTGATTTTCATACATACGGACAGGCGTGCCCGATGTGGGTACCGCTGGTGGAAAACAGGGAGAGCGACAAGGCGGGAGCCGACTATTTTGTAAAGCAGGAAATAAATAATCTGTTTGGGCAACAGGCGGATATAGACACGATAATATTGGGTTGTACTCATTATCCGTTGTTGCTGGACAAGATACAGACATATATAGGCCGCGGAGTCACAGTGATGAGCCAAGGCGAAATCGTGGCAGAAAGCTTGAAGGATTATCTGCGCCGACATCCTGAGATGGCAGCGAAGATAACGAAGGGAGGCACGACAGAGTATTTCACGACAGAAAATCCGTCGAAGTTTTCGGAGATGGCGAGTATGTTTATGGGTCGCGAAGTTAATGCGCGTCATGTAGAGTATTGAAGTGAATAAAATTTTGTATCTTTGTGATTGACATGGAAGAGCAAAGTAAACGACCGTTGATAGGCCGCACAATCGAGCAGTTGCGCGAGATTGCAGCGGAGATGGGAATGCCGTCATTTGCAGCAAAGCAGATGGCCGATTGGCTGTATGTAAAGCGAGTTAAAACGATAGACGAGATGACCAACTTGTCGAAGGCCGCGAGAGAGCGCTTGTCGCAGAATTATACCGTAGGACTGTGTGCACCGAAAGCGGCAGCGAAGTCGGTGGACGGGACAGTGAAGTATCTGTTTGACGGCGTTGGAGGTCGCGATATCGAGTCGGTGTATATACCGGATAGGGATAGAGCGACGCTGTGTGTGTCGTCACAAGCGGGGTGCAAGATGAATTGTCAATTTTGCATGACCGGTCGCCAGGGTTTTCATGGGAACTTGACAACGCGCGACATCATGAACCAAATACTATCAATACCCGATAGCGAGAAGTTGACCAACTTGGTGTTTATGGGCATGGGCGAGCCGATGGATAATCTTCAGGCGGTTCTCAACGCGATAGAGATATTGACATCGTCGTGGGGTATGGCGTGGAGCCCGAAGCGCATAACAGTGTCGTCGATAGGCAAGATGAAGGAGCTGAAGACGCTGCTGGACACCACGAAGGTGCATATAGCGATAAGCGTACATTCGCCGTATAGCGAGGAGCGCGAGTTGCTGATGCCTGTGGAGCGAGCATATCCTGTAAGGGATGTGATGGCGATGTTGAGGGAGTATGATTTTGCCCATCAACGTCGATTGTCGGTAGAATATATCATGTGGAAGGGTCTGAATGATGACTTGAAGCATGCGGAGTCGCTGGCAAAGCTCTTGAAGGGCACCAATTCACGAGTAAATTTGATTAGATTTCATGCGATACCCGATGTGGAGTTGCGACCATGTGCGATGGTGGTAATGGAGCAATTCAGAGATCACTTGAATGAAATGGGCGTAACGGCTACGATAAGGCAGTCGCGTGGAGAAGATATAATGGCAGCATGTGGAATGCTTGCCGGAAAGAAGAATACCGAAAAAAACAAGAAAAACAATGAGCAATAAAATAAGAATAGGCATCACGCAAGGAGATATCAATGGCATAGGCTATGAGGTGATATTGAAAATCCTTGAGGATAACAGAATATTGGAATTGTGTACACCGGTGGTGTATGGGTCGGCCAAGATAGCAGCGTTTTATAGAAAGATGCTGGACTTGGGCCCTGTGCAATTTAACCAAATAGCAGAAGCACGCGATGCGCGTGATAATGTGAATAATATAATCAATGTCGTCGGCGAGGATACAAAGGTAGAACCGGGAGTGTCAAGCCAGATAGCAGGACAGGCAGCGTTTGTGGCGCTAGAGCGTGCGGTTGCCGACTTGAAGAACGGCGATATTGATGCGCTGGTTACAGCACCAATTAATAAGCATAACATACAGAGCGAGACGTTTACGTTTCCCGGCCATACCGAGTATCTTGAATCATCGGTGGGCGATGGAAATAAGGCGTTGATGATATTGTGTAACGAGCGGGTTAGAGTGGCTTTGGTTACAACCCATCTGCCAATATCAAAAATACCGGAGGCTATCACAAAGGAGGCCATCTTGGAGCATTTGACAACGTTTAAACGCTCGTTGATTGAAGATTTCGGGCTAGAGGCACCGAAGATTGCGGTGTTGTCATTGAACCCACATTCAGGCGAAGAGGGGTTGTTGGGCACCGAGGAGCAAGATGTGATTTCTCCGGCAATAGCAGAGGCTAAGGATAATAAGATATTGGCATTCGGGCCGTTTGCAGCAGATGGATTCTGGGGCTCGGGACAATATTCAAAGTTTGACGGAATCTTGGCGATGTATCATGACCAGGGCTTGGCACCATTCAAGACCATAGCAATGGAGAGTGGTATCAATTATACGGCAGGATTGCCATACGTGCGCACTTCACCAGACCATGGTACGGGGTATGATATAGCAGGCAAGGGCGTTGCTAATGAGGATTCCATGCGCCAAGCTATCTACTCGGCTATAGACATATTGAGAAATCGTCGTCGTCATGCCGAGGCAACGCGAAATCCGTTGCGTCGACAATATTATGAGAAGGGAAGCGATAATGTGGTTCTCGATCTCACAAAGGATGTTGACGAGGATTAAAAAAGACGGAATAGAAACGTATTGAATTCCATGTCGAAAAACCGGTCAAGTGACCAACTTTTCGACATGGAATTTTTAATTTGTTGAAAATGAGCGCTGTGGGTGTGTCGAAAAATCGGTCAAATGACCAACTTTTCG
>CAYTFG010000092.1:0-8090 GCA_964436925.1 uncultured Bacteroides sp.
CGCCCCCAAAATTCCCCCTTCTAATACTCGCTGTAGAGTTTTGGCTTGATACAGATGCCGGCGCGAATCTCTGAATGGAATTTATTGTATTCCAACAAGCCTTCGCCGTAGCCATTGTAATATTGGATAAAGAAGTATTGGTTTTCGCGGCGTGAGAAGCGGTAGCAAAATTCCACCACGGTGTTGTAATTTAAATTCCAACCTTTTCGCTTGGTCAAAATCACCGATGCCGTCACGCGCTCATTATTGCTCTTATATTGGCTACAAACCTGATACAAACCGCAGTAATTCAATATATCCTTATTGTTTACTCCGTCAATAATGGGAATCCACACTTTTCCACTAAGCACAAAATTGCGGTCAATCATGATGTCGGTGGCAAGCGATACTTTGTTCCACGAGCGCGATTCTTCCTCGTCACGGCCATTACTTTCGTGCTCGACTATGAGCGAAACTTTTCCAATATATTTGTTTTTAACAAACAACGGTTTGGCCAAACCTATACCCGGATTGAAGTTCAAGTCGGTCATCGGCATGGAATTTTCAAGAACGTTCCAAAAACACTTTTGCGAATAAAATAGATAGAGATATGTTCCGTAAGGCAACACCGTCTTGGTTAGTCGCTGAGATATTGATAGTTGGAACTTCACATTTGAGTTTGTTCTCGATGGGCGTTCCGAACCTAACGCGGTACCAAAGATAAAGTAATTATCCTTGTACAAACCGAAATAGGGACGCTTGTCAAAGTCACGACGCAAACTATCCACATCAATCTGCTGCTGTTCTGAATTAGTAACAATCTGTGCACTCGCAATTTGAGGGATAAAAAATAGAACTACTAATATGAATATATTTATTATTTTTCGCATAATCTCTTTTGGATTTACAAAGTTACAAACAATAACCTATAGAAAAATAACCACATATACGAAAAAATTGGTGGAAATGGTTACTTTATTGGCGAATAAGAATTAACTTTGCTGTATCCTTAGCCGCTGAACTGCTTGATAGGCCTATGTTTTCGGCTAACAACCTACTGTTTAATACTTAAACTGTAACCCATTTTTTGATTGTGAAAACTTTTTACTTTTTAAAGACTTTTATAGTACTCGCTCTGTTGGTGGCGTTCACCGCTTGCGAGGACAACAACCATTTTTCGGTTAAAGGTACTATCATTGAAGGCTCTACCGAAAACCTCAAAGTTGCTTATTACGGCAATAACGCTTATCACTCAGGCTCCGCTCCGGCTCGCGAGGGTAAATTTGAATTTGGCGGTGACGCTGACCAGCCCACAATCGTTGACATTTACAGCCACGACGGACGTCTTGTCGGTCAAATTTATGTTGCCAACGGCGACAAACTGGAAATCACCATCAGCCTCGAAAATCCTTACAACATCACGGTAACCGGCAACGAAACGTCTACCGAATGGGCTGATTTCATTCGCAAGAATGCCGAAACTTTCAAATCGCGCAATTCTCTGGCCATCAACGACGCCATCGAGGGATATGTCACCCAAAATCCCACAAAAATCTCTTCAACTCTGCTCCTCGTCACTTCTTTTGACGCTTCTACCGACCCCGATAAAGCCGAAAAGCTTCTCAAGTCTATAGCCCCTGAGGCCCGTCCCGGCAGCATCACCGACAGCTACAAGGTTCTGCTTAACCGCGTTGCCTCTGCCGCTTCCAAGGCTAAAGTGTTGCCACTGACATTCCTCTCGGCCCACGACTCTCTCACCACATTTAACCCTAAACGCTCTAAAGTCTCATTGCTGACATTCTCCACAAACACTGACCGCAATGACTCCATCGTCGAAACTTTAAAATTACTCAATAAGAAGTACAACGCTCGCACTCTCCGCATCGTTGACTTCTCTCTCGACCCCGACACTATCACTTGGAAACGCTCCATTCGCACTGACTCTGCAACATGGACCCAGGGATGGGCTCCCGGCTTCATCACCGCTCGCGGCATCGACCGCCTAGGGTTGCCGCGCGTCCCGTTCTACATCGTTTCTGACTCGACAGGCCGACAAATCTACCGCGGCGCTTCTCTCGACGATGCCGCCGAAACCATCAAGAAAACAACCGGAAAATAATGTTAATTAAAACCTATGGTGCTGCCGTTCAAGGCATTGACGCTATTACCGTCACCATCGAAGTTTCTGTCGAAAACGGCATCATGTTCTCAATCGTCGGGCTTCCCGACACCGCTGTCAAAGAAAGTCAGCAACGCGTACAATCAGCTATAAAACAAACTCAACTTGAATTTGGCCGACGTCGCATCATCATCAATATGTCACCCGCCGACGTGAAGAAGGAAGGCGCTGCCTATGACCTCCCTATCGCCATCGGCATCCTTGCTGCGACCGAAGTGCTGCAAACAACCAAGTTAGGCGAATATCTCATCATGGGCGAATTGTCGCTCGATGGTAGCGTGCTCCCCATTCGCGGTGCTCTCCCCATGGCTATCATGGCTCGCAAAATGGGTTTCAAAGGCATGATTGTGCCTAAAGCCAATGAAACCGAGGCTGCTGTCGTTAACAATCTTGACGTTTACGGCGTCGAAAATTTGCGCCAAGTTTTTGAATTTCTCAACGGAACAACTCCGCTGGAGCCGACAGTCGTCAATACTCGCGAAGAATTTGCCAAAGCTTCCACCTTGTTTGACTTTGATTTCAGCGAAGTCAAAGGTCAGGAAAATGTCAAACGCGCATTTGAAGTGGCTTGCGCCGGCGGACACAACATTCTCCTCGTGGGCCCTCCGGGCGCCGGTAAATCAATGATGGCTAAGCGTTTGCCGTCAATCATGCCGCCACTCACTCTTCAAGAAGCACTGGAAACAACTAAGATACATTCGGTAGCCGGCAAACTCAAGCGCGGCTCAATGTTGATGTCTCAACGCCCTTTCCGCTCGCCCCACCACACCATCTCTCCGGTAGCTCTCGTGGGCGGTGGCTCTAATCCCATGCCGGGCGAAATTTCGCTTGCTCACAATGGTATTTTGTTCCTAGACGAATTCCCCGAATTTTCACGCAACGTCTTGGAAGTCATGCGACAACCGCTTGAAGACCGCACAATCTCCATTTCTCGCGCAAAATATGCCGTTGATTATCCCGCCGGATTTATGTTGGTGGCTTCAATGAATCCCTGCCCATGCGGATATTACAACCACCCCACAAAGCAATGCACTTGCCCTCCGGGCGCCGTTGCTCGCTATCTGAGCCGCATTTCAGGGCCACTGCTTGACCGTATAGACATCCAAGTGGAAATCCTCCCTGTGCCCTTTGAAAAGCTCTCTGCCATGCAACCGGGCGAACCGAGTGCAGCAATTAGAGCCCGTGTCATTGCGGCACGCGCCATCCAGTCTGAACGCTTCAAGGACGAACCTAACATCCACTGCAATGCTCAGATGAATTCCCGATTGCTCAATAAATGGGTAAAGCTTGACGAAAATGCCTCCAAAGTTATTGAAAAAGCAATGATTAAGTATGACATGTCAGCTCGCGCCTACGACCGCATCCTCAAAGTTGCCCGCACCATTGCCGACCTTGACGGCAGCGAAAATGTCACGGCAATCCACATCCATGAAGCTGTGTCTTACCGCAATCTTGACCGCTCTACTTGGGGCGCTACTATTCCTGTGGGGTCTTAGCTTTAATCGTTTTTCCCGGCACCCACTTCCTGACGATAATCATATTCGTTGCGAAGTCTCTCAAATTGCTCGGGATGGGACTTTAATGCGAGGGTATCTTCCATGGGATTATAGCTACGCACCACAGAAGCCCATTTAACGCTCTCTGGCGCGCTTTTTGGTATCTGGTAAGTAAATCCTATTCCGGACAGGTTAAAGTGGCTACAGAGGGTCTCTACGGCCGCCACAGAGGCTCTTATCTTCCCCTCTCTTGAATATCCTGCGATATGGGGCGTTGAAATGCTTGCTCGTTGCAACAATTCGGGCAACAATTTGGGCTCATTTTCCCATGTGTCCACAACTGCCTTTAAAACCATACCGTCATCAAGCGCTTTGACCAATGCTCGATTATCAACGACCTCGCCTCGCGAACTATTGATGATAATCGGCGCAAATCTCAATGATTGGAAAAATTTCTCATCGGCGAGATGATAAGTTGCATCTTCTCCACTGCGGGTTAACGGCGTGTGGAATGTTATGATATCGGCTTTTGCCGCAATTTCTTCGAGCGTAACAAATCCTTCACCACCTTCTCGGCGCGCTCTCGGCGGGTCACACAACAGCACTTTCATGTCCAAGCTCCTTGCCCAGTTGGCTACGATTGACCCAACGTGCCCCACTCCGACAATTCCTATCGTGTATTGGTCAATGGGACGGTTGATGACCTGCGCCAACGATGCCATGACATACTGCGCCACTGCCGGCGCATTGCATCCGGGAGCATTCACAGCTGTAATCCCATGTGCTCGGCAATAATCAAGGTCAATGTGGTCCATGCCTATTGTGGCTGTGGCTATGAAGCTGCAACGCGAGCCTTCCAGCAATTCGGCATTGCAGTGTGTGCGAGTTCTCACTATCAAGGCATCTACATCCTTGACAGCTTCCGGGGTTATTTGTTCATTCGGCAAATACTGAACATTTGCCACCTCGTCAAGAATTCCCTGAATAAACGGAATCTTGTTTTCAATGATGATATTTAGATTGCTATGCGCCATATAAATAGACCGATATAGAGTACAATTACACCGAAAATAGCCAAATAAGAACGCTCATACT
The DNA here is from genome assembly GCA_964436925.1 of uncultured Bacteroides sp. Classification (GTDB taxonomy): domain Bacteria; phylum Bacteroidota; class Bacteroidia; order Bacteroidales; family Muribaculaceae; genus CAG-873. The sequence goes on from CAYTFG010000092.1 coordinate 4,750, forward strand.
GTTTCGCCGTGATAAGGTGAGTCACCTGCACCGCAGCGCAATAATTCAGTAACGGAACGTATGAGACAATATTGGTGAAGTCAATAATCATGAAAAACATGGTCCCAAACGTCAGCACTGACATGAATCCGTTATAGGAACGAGTCTGGGCGTTATAGCTAATCATTTTCATAAAGTTCAACGTCCAGCAAGCCACTGCCAAGAACGCTGTCATGGCAATAGACACCACCAAGTGGAACATCTCGTCGGTCTCAATCGTCGAGAAGATACTCACAAAGTTTGGCAATTTAATCGCTGTCAAGTCAATAACGCCAAAACCTGCTAATATCCACACCGGCGTAATTGTCCCCAACACTGCTGCGCAGAGGGTGCGGGCATTGAATATTCTCATTTGAGCACATCCCACAATGAAGACGGGGATGTAAAACACAAACGCATATTGTGATAACATTCCCAAGGATAACAACATGAATATCAGGAAGACACGCTGTGTGTTTCCATCGCTGTGGTAGCATGAGAACAGCAAAATGATGTCTATCACTACAACCAAGGTCATCACCGTGCCGCTATACAGCTGCACCAGCAGGTCGGGTGTCGACACTTGCATGACCAAGAACAGCGATGCAAAAAGCATTGTCAATGAGCGTAACACATTGTACCACTTATTGATACATATCATGCCACACACCACCAGCCCTATCAGCCCCAAATTGATACCAAGCGATAGTTCTCGGTTATTAGTCCATTCGGTTGCCGATGGGAGCAAAAAACCCTTGCCACCGATTTTGGTGGCAAGGTAATCGTAATCTCCTATATGATAGAACACTAGCGCTAATGCTATCAAGACGATTGACATCAGCAAGACGCAGTAGCGCGAATGTAAAAATCGTTGTATATCCCTTTCTATTACCACTTTAGAGCAATTTTATTAAGTCTTGTCCAATGTCGCGACGGAAATATTTGCCTTCGTAGCTCACTGTCTCGGCTGCCTTGTAGCTGTTGGCAAGCGCATCTGCTATTGAATTGCCATAAGCGCTGCAAGCTATCACACGACCACCCGAGGTCAACAATTGCTCACCGTCAAGTTTTGTGCCCGCGTGGAAAAGTATTGAGCTGTCAACGCTCTCACATCCTGTGATAACCTTTCCCTTGGGATAGCTTCCGGGATAACCGCCCGACACTACAACCACGGTAGTTGCTGTGCGTGGGTCATGCTTGAGCTCAAGGTCGCCCAAGTTGCCTTGTGCTGCTGCCACGAGTAACGGAACCAAGTCTGATTCAATTTTGAGCATTACAACTTCAGTCTCGGGGTCACCCATTCTGACGTTATATTCAATTACCATCGGCTCGCCGCCTACGTTTATCAAGCCAAGGAAGATAAAACCGCGATAAACGATTCCTTCTGCCTTCAAGCCGTCAACTGTAGGACGTATGATGCGGTCTTCAACCTTTTGCATAAACACTTCATCGGCAAACGGAACGGGGCTGACTGCGCCCATACCGCCGGTATTTGGTCCGGTATCACCTTCACCGATGCGTTTGTAATCCTTAGCGACAGGCAACACACGATATCCGCCGTTACCATCTGTGAGAACAAATACTGAGCACTCGATACCGCTGAGGAACTCTTCAATTACAACAGTTGCTGATGATTTGCCAAACATTCCGCCGAGCATTTCCTTCAATGAGGCCTTGGCTTCGTTCAAATCATCTATAATCAACACGCCCTTACCTGCTGCCAAGCCATCGGCCTTCAACACATAAGGTGCTTGCAATGTCTCAAGGAATTTGTATCCGTCTTCGAGATTTTCGGCAGTGAAGCTTTGATATCTTGCTGTCGGGATTGAGTGACGTGCCATGAATTGCTTGGCAAAGTCCTTACTTCCTTCCAACGCTGCACCAAGCTTTGATGGACCAACGACAAGCACCTTGTCATTTTCAAAACGGTCATAAATGCCTGCCACTAGCGGGTCCTCATTGCCCACCACAATCATGTCGATAGCATTTTCTTTTACAAACTTGTCAATGCCGTCAAAGTCTAGCGGTGACAATGCCACATTCTCACCGTATGCACCTGTTCCTCCGTTTCCCGGAGCTATGTACAATTTTGCGGTTAATTGACTCTGTGAGATTTTCCATGCTAAGGCGGATTCTCTACCACCCGAACCTAAGAGGAGGATATTTATGGGTTGCATAGTTATGATTGTTTATGGTGTTGTTAATCCTTGTTTTCTTCTTTGTTTTTACCCGGGCGCCATCCGCGACGTGTTCTCATGAACGGACCTTCGGCAGGTGGCAAGGTGGGCTTGCGGTCAATAATTGACTTGAGCGCATTTTCATTGCGGCGGAGTGCCAACGGATTTTCGCTCACTTCTTGTGGTGCCTTTGTTTCTTCCTTGAAACGTGAATCGCGCTTACCGCCAAAACGACGGTCGCCGTCACGGTCACCACCGAAACGCGGTTTACGGTCAAAGCGGTCGTTGCGGTCGCCACGTTCTCTGCGCTCCGGCTTTGAGCCACGCGGACGCATCGGAGTTTTCGGCTCTACTGCAGCCTTCTCTTTCAGCTTACCACCTGACTGGAGGAACGACTTCTTGTCACCTTCAAAGATGACATACTCTCTCAATTCACACTCAAGCGAACCGTTGAGCATCGGAGTCTTGCTTGATGGCGCAAGACCTATCTTCTTGAAGTATTCATCGTGATAACCGATAATCCACGCCTTGTAGCCCTTGAACACGTGCTTTAGTTTAGTGCCGATGGTTTCATACAAGCCTTCCATATCAGGCGCACTGATACGTTCGCCGTAAGGTGGATTTGTGATTAATACGCCCGCAGGTTGTGGAGCCTCTTCCCATTGAGAAATGGGGCGTACCTTCAAGTTGACATACTTTGACACACCTGCGCCCTTGACATTCTTCTCTGCAATCTCGATTGCTCGCGGAGAAATATCCGAGCCATATATCTTAAACTTGACTTCACGCTCATTTGAATCATCATTATACAGACGGTCAAACAATTCTGAGTCAAAGTCATTCCAATTTTCAAATGCGAAGCCCTTGCGATAGATGCCGGGATTGATATTCGCTGCTATCAAGGCTGCTTCTACCAAGAATGTTCCCGAGCCACACATTGGGTCTACAAGCGGACATTCGCCCTTCCATCCACTCTTGAGGATGATACCGGCAGCGAGCACCTCGTTGATAGGCGCTTCAGTCTGGGCCACGCGATAACCACGCTTGTGTAGCGATTCACCCGACGAATCAAGTGACAAGGTCACACTTGTACCTGAGATGTGAACATTTATCATCACATCTGCATCTTGAAGTCTCACCCCGGGA
>CAYTFG010000093.1:0-8055 GCA_964436925.1 uncultured Bacteroides sp.
TAGAAAGCTCATTAGTTCCACGTTTGGACGAGGGTTCAAGTCCCTCCAACTCCACATATAAAGCTTGATTATCAAGTATTTGCATGGTTTTACGCTCAATTTTACATACAAATATTGTAAAATTGAGCGTTACTTTTTTATGGCAACAGCAAGTCCATATAGTTCTCCGGTGTTACCACATGGCTGGCCGTGCAATTGTAATTTTCAAGAAACGCTTTTGGGAATTTGACATTGCCTTTGCGCGGATTCCATTTCATTTCAAAAATTGTGAATGCGCCATCTGATTCTTCAATAAAATCAATTTCTTTTTGGTCGGTTGTGCGCCAAAAATAATAATTGGCATATCTGCCGTTATAGGCATTCATTTTGATGCGCTCCATTATAAAGAAATTCTCCCACAATGCGCCCATATCTGTTCGTAAATTGGTTGGCGCGAAGTTATTTAGTATTGCGTTTCTAATGCCGTTGTCGTAGAATAGGACCTTCTTTGTCTTTTTTAACTCGTTGCGCATATTTCGATTTAAGCCATACAGACGATATATTACGAAGCATTTCTCAAGTAAATCGATATAACGTTCCACTGTTCGGCTGTCGCTACCTATCGTTTTTGCAACTTCGTTATATGAAACTTCACTTCCAACTTGTAGCGCTAATGCTATCAATAGTTTGCGTAGTAGTTCTGATTTGCGTACTGAATCGAGCTCTAAAATATCTTTGTAAAGGTAGCTGTCTGACAGTCCCATTATTAATTCGCGTGCTTCCGACGGATGCGTTAAAACGTCAGGATATGAACCATAGATGAGTCTAAAATCCAAAAGTTGCTTGGCGCGCATATAACCCTCGGTGTTGTATAGCTCCTCGGTTGATACAGGGTACATTGTAAATTCATATTTTCTGCCGGTCATTGGCTCATTTAGTTGATTGCGTAAATCAAGTGATGAGCTTCCTGTTACCAATACTTGCACGTCGCTGTAGTTGTCAACAACCCGTTTTACAAGCATGCCTATGTCGTTCAGCCGTTGCCCTTCATCAATCATAATAACCTTATTGTTGCCAACAAGTCTATCTAATTCAGAGGCCGAAACGTCAGTTAATGCCTCGAGCACTGCCGGATCATCGCAATTAAGAGATAGCACCGGTGTCTTGAGTTCATGCATCAGCTCATTAAATGTAGTACTCTTTCCCACTTGACGAGCACCGATTAATATAATCGCTTTACCTCGACCAATGCGTTCGGCTATTTTTGTAGTTAAAACTCGCTTAATCATAATACATTAACTGATTAATTAGCATCAAATGTTTGACTGCGAAATTACTAAATAATTCTGTCTAATGCAAAATTTACTACTAACTTTTTGCATTATAATCCAAAATATTTATGTGATTTTTTGGATTAGCCTCTGCTGATGAGATTTCATCTTCAATTAGTGTGATTGCTTGAGGAGGTGGGTTGAGGCTTGGAGTATTTTGTTTTTGAGTAGTTGCGGGTATTCGGGGTTGGCGTCAAGGAAATCGTTCAACGCTTTTGCTGCTTGAGGTGAGCGGTGGGTTGAAACGAGATTTTCACACCAATAGCGGGTGAAGAAAATGTCGCCGGTGAGTTGTACCTGACGTAGTGCATTAAGTCCGGGAATTATGTATTTAGAAGAGTAAACGTCGCGAGCCGGATGATTGAGGTAGTAGAGTAACGCTTGAGCGTGAGGCTCAACACGACGATTCTCCGGAATGAGTAGTGAGTCAAAGAGTGAATCGAGTGCGGTTGTGTCGGATGTCGCACATGCGCGGCTAATGAAGTCAAAAGCTACAAGTCTGTCAGTGTTGGTGATTGTTGCACGTTGCGCATTGAGAATTTCAGTGGCTTTCTCGGGGTAACGTATTGCGAGCTCATAAGCAGCGGTCGTGTAGTCATTTTCGCTCCAAAGGTCGTTGTTGCGACGAGAGAACGTTGTGTAGTAATCTTGGATGATTGATGGCGCAGTCATCAATTTGACCAACTGGCGTTGCAATTGTAGTCGAGATGAGCTATTGGTGAGCGTGCTGTCAAGATTGTGTAAACGTAGCTCGGTGGATGTGCGCAAATCACCTTCCAAGTAAAAACACATAGACGACAATTTTGTGATGAGATATGAGGCAATCAGCTCGTTTGGTTCAACAGCAAGTGCATCAATAAATGAGTTGATGAGCACAGCCTGATTATCAAAGTTATCATTGACAAAATTCTCGTAGAGAGTCATGATTAGCGCTTGGCGAGTAACATCAGGCTTGATTTCAGCCAAATGTTGAGCAAGATAATTGAGCGACAAGCTGTCTAGCTTGAAATATCCGTAGCCTCTGCCGTTGGAATTGGGAATGACTACCGTTGGCGTGTATGGCAAATCTATGTGTATCGAATTGCTGTTGAGGTTTACATCAATAGTGTCGGAATGAGTGGCGTCTTGAGCAATCACTTTAAATTCTTGTTGCCATATCAAGTCACGGCCATAGGCATCACTTTGTGCGATGTCAATGCCGTTGTTGCAGATTGTCGTTGTGATTGTGGGCATACCTTTTTCTCTAACCCATGCATTGCTAAATGATTTGAGGTCATCGGTCGACAAGCTGTCGAGGATGTTGATGAGGTCATCCCACGTTGCATTGGCATATGAGAAATCTTTGAGATATTGGCGGATTCCTTGGCGGAAGATGTCTTTGCCCAGAATGTCCACAAGCTTCAACATCATCACCGGCGCTTTGTTGTAGATTATACGACCATAGATGAGTCCTGCGTCTTGTAGATTGTCAAGCGGTTGCTGTATGGCTGTTGTTCCGGGCGTACGGTCTTCGTTGAGTGAAGATGTGTAGAAAGTGCGAAGCCAGTTGAGACTATGGTTAATGTCAGGATAAAGTGGCTCGGTGATTTCTGCTGCATAGTAATTGGCGAATACTTCTTTGGTCCACACATCATCAAACCATGCCATCGTGACTAAGTCACCAAACCACATATGTGATGTCTCGTGGGCAATAAGTTGCGCGCGGTCCAGTATTTCGTCGGGTGTGGGGTGATTGCCTAGGAACATCAGGCGGTCATTGTAGAGCGTCGCACCGGTGTGTTCCATGCCTCCAAATTGAAATCCGGGAAGGATTATGAAGTCATATTTTGCAAAAGGGTAGGGTATGGCTGTGTATTCCTCTAGCCAATCAAGTGCATAAAACACTTGGTCAAAAATTGTGTCTAGCTGAGCTATTTTGTCGGGGTCATTTTCGCGGTGGTAAGCTGAAATTGTACGATTGTTGTGAGTGCGCGACTCCTTTTGGAATTGTCCTGCGACAAACGAGAATAGATATGTGCTGAGCGGTTCGGTTGGCGCAAAAGTAACTTTTTTGCGGTCAGCCGATGTCGTTTCAGTTGTCACAGCGGTGTTTGCTACAGCCACCCACGACGCCGGAATGTCCAACGAGAGGTTGTATTGAGCCTTGAGGTTTGGCTGGTCAAAGCATGGAAATAGTGTGCGCGCTCTATCGGGAACGAGCAACGTGTATAGAAATTCCTTGTTGCGGTTGAGCGATTGATTACCTGCAATAAACGTTATATCAATTGTGTTGCTGCCCCGCTTAATGGAGGAAGCCGGGATGATGATGTGCTCATCGGCAACGGTTGCTTTACATTTCTTGCCGTTGGCATTCACGCTTATGACTTGTGATGGGTTAGCTTTAAAGTCAATAACGACAGGTTGGACGCTATTGATGTCGAGCGATATTGAAACATTACCTTTAACCGGTGCCTCTATCTGTTGTGGTATTGAAAATGATAGATTATAGCGGAGATTGCTGATGTCTTTGCTTCGTTTTGTGGCAAGAAGGTGTGAAACACCCGCTTGAGTGATTTCATCGGTTAACTGCGCATTGATGGCGTGGGGAATTGCCATAAACATGACGATGATGATTTTGATTAATAAGGAATGGTTCATTTTGGAAATTTTTGAGGCATTCTGTATGCTTCTAAGTGGGTTAGAAACTACTTCTATGATATATGCAAACATACGGAAAATAATTGAGAAATTCATAATTTTGTCGTATATTTGTGCATATAACCTAAAACAATAAACTTATTACATACCAAACATGAGACCAATATCAATTATTCTTTCTTGTGCTTTAGCTATGTCCTCCAGCGCTGCTAATTACTGGGAGACACCTTCGATTGTTGATGAAGGGAAAGAAGCGCCACGCACATGGTTCGTCCCATATTCAAGTACGGCACAACTTGGAGGTAATGCTACGTCCACTCAAGTGAAATCATTGAATGGAAAATGGAAATTCATCTTTGCCGAGCGCCCGGCTGATAGGGTAGTGGACTTTTACAGTGAAAATGTCAATACCTCAGCATGGAGCGAGATTGATGTCCCCGGAAACTGGGAAACGCAAGGATTTGGCGTGCCCGTTTACACCAATATTACATACATTTTCCCAAAGAATCCTCCTTATGTTGATAATGAGGATTTACCCATTGGTACTTATCGCAAGACTTTCACCGTTCCTGCGTCATGGGATAATCAAGAAGTATTTTTGAACTTCGGTTCAATTGCAGGTGCTGCCACAATTTATCTCAATGGACATAGATTGGGCTACAGCAAAGCTTCTAAAACTCCTGCTGAATTTAATATCACTCCATATCTCAAGAGCGGCGACAACCTGCTCGCTGTGCAAATATTCAAGTGGAGCGATGCTTCTTATCTTGAAGACCAAGATTTCTGGCGTTTGGCGGGCTTTGAACGCGATGTCAACTTGATTGCTCGTCCAAAAGTGTCGCTTGATGACTATACTATTATCAGTGACTTGGATAATAATTACAAAAACGGTAACTTCAGTGTCAGCGTGAAAGTTAGAAACTTCAATGATAAGGTTGCTGACGGTTACAAGGTAAAAATTATCCTCGAGGATGCTAAGGGGAAAGCTGTTTACAGCGAAACTAAAGCATTGTCTAGTGTCGCTGCAAAACAACGTGGAACTGTTGATTTTACCAAGGTTATCGCCAATCCCGCTAAGTGGAGCGCTGAATATCCCAATCTATACAACGTTAAGCTTGCCCTCGTATCGGCCGACGGTAAGGAAGTGGAAGCTGCGCAAAGTAAAACCGGTTTCCGTAAAGTGGAAATTAAAGATAAGCAATTGCTCATCAATGGTATGCCTATTATCATCAGAGGCGTTGACTTGCATGAGCATCACCAAAAGACCGGTCACTATGTGGACCTCGCAACACAACGTAAGGACTTTGAATTGTGGAAAAATTATAATTTCAATGCCATCAGAACTTCTCACTATCCTCAAAATCCCGAATTCTATGCAATGGCTGACGAATACGGCATTTATGTAGTTGATGAGGCTAATATCGAGATTCATGGACTTGATAAATATGACCGCACTAAGCACCCGTCTTTTGCTCCCGAGTGGGCCGGCCAATTTATGGACCGCACTCAGCGTATGTGGTATCGTGACCGCAACCACCCATCGGTAATCGTTTGGTCGCTTGGTAATGAAAGTGATTTCGGCCCCAATTTTGTTGCTAATTACAATTGGTTGAAAGAAAATGATAAGACTCGTCCCGTTCAGTATGAGCGCTCAGGACAAAATGAATACACAGATATCATTTGCCCTATGTATGCCGACTTGGATTGGATGAAGCGTTATGCTGAAAATCCTGAGACCTATCGCCCGTTGATTCAATGTGAATATGAGCACGCTATGGGTAATTCTAACGGCCATTTCAAGGAATATTGGCAATTAATCATGCAATATCCCGTTCTCCAAGGTGGTTTCATCTGGGACTGGGTTGACCAAGGTCTTGTAGCTAAAGATGAGCAAGGTCGTGAATATTGGGCTTACGGTGGTGACCTTGGTGGCCACAAATGGCATAATGATGATAATTTCTGTATAAACGGTGTCGTAAATCCCGACCGCACTGTTCATCCTGCTATTTATGAAGTAAAGCACTGGTATTCACCGGTGTGGATTGAGGATAATGACGTGGCTAAGGGCAAAATTACCATTCATAATTATAACTTGTTTACCAACTTGGATGAATACAACTTTGAGTGGTCACTCGTTGTAAATGGTAAGGAAGAAGGCAAAGGAACATTTGTCGCCAAAGCCGCTCCTATGACTGACGCTGTCGTTTCGTTGAAGTTGCCTGCAGTTAAGATTGCTGCCGGTAGTGAAGCCTTCTTGAATGTTTCGGCTAAGACAAAAAATGCGACTTCGCTTGTTGAAGCCGGCCATGAGGTTGTAAAAGAACAAATTGCTTTCCCCGCCAATAATTATTTCGCTGAAAAGGCTGTCGCTAAAGGCGATTTGAAGGTCGATAAGAGTGAGAAAGCCTTGACATGGACAAGTGGCAATGTTACAGGTCGCATCAACTTGGAAAACGCTAAGATTGATGATTATAGTTCTAATGGCGCTAAGTTGTTGAGATATGCCCCCGAACCTTACTTCTGGCGCGCACCTATTGATAACGATTTTGGTTACGGTATGCCTAGCGAACAAAATGTTTGGCGAGCTGTCTCTTGGAACGTGAAGAAAGTGACTGTTAAAGAACAAACCGAGGCCGGTGTTGAAGTAGTCTTCGACTTAATGTTGCGAGGCATTGAAGTACCTTACCAATTGACTTACATGATTGAACCCGATGGCGCAGTTGTTGTTTCAGGTGCAATTGATATGACCGGTCGCAATTTGCCTGAATTACCTCGTATGGGTATGAAGATGACTTTGCCCGACGATTTCAATGCGGTTAAATACTACGGCCGTGGTCCTTGGGAAAACTATTCTGACCGTAATTCTTCAAGCCTAATAGGAAATTATGAAAGTTCTGTCGATGAACTGAACTTTGAATACATTCGTCCGCAAGAAAACGGCTATCGTACTGATGTTCGTACCGTTAGCTTCAGTAATGGTGCCGGACAAGGCGTAACCTTTGAAGGCGTTGGTGGCCCAATCTGTTTCAATGCTCGTCACAACTATGATGAAGATTTAGACCCGGGTACAACCAAAAAGCAAATGCACACCATTGACATCGACCCGCGCAGCGATTTGGCTGTAAACATCGACTTGGCTCAAGAAGGTGTAGGTGGTACAAACTCTTGGGGCGCACGTCCGCTAGACAAATACCGCTTGCTTGACAAGAAATACAAATACAGCTACCGCATCTCACCCTTGAAGTAATTCAACGGTCAGCATTGCAATAGCGCATAAAAATAATGCCTCACTTGGAGCAAATCCACAGTGGGGCATTTATTCTTGATATGTAGTAGTAAAATGGTTTAGCGGTTAAGTAATTCAGCGAATATTTCGGCGAATTGCTGCTTGACTATGTTCATGTCTACGTTTGGAACTTTTAGTTCGCGAGCCAATGATGTGACGCCTTTGTCAACAAAACCACACGGATTTATAGCATTGAAATAAGACAAATCAGTGTTGATGTTAAGCGCTATGCCATGCATGGTGATGAAGTGGCTACAGCGCAGTCCTATGGCGCAAATCTTGCGTTCTCTCGGTGTGCCGGGCTCAATCCACACTCCTGTCGCGCCTTCAACGTGCGCTCCCTTTACTCCATACAGCGAGATAAGGCGCATTACTGCCTCTTCCAGCAAATCTACATATTGCTTGACACCGAGATGGTGGTTGTTGAGGTCGATGATGGGGTAAACCACTAGTTGTCCCGGACCATGAAATGTGATGTCACCACCGCGCTCGATGGGAATACATTCTATTCCTTGCGATTCCAGAAACTTTGCGTTGATGAGATTCTGTGGCTTGCCGTGACGCCCGAGTGTGTACACGGGAAGATGCTCAACGAGTATGACATATTCGTGGGTAACCTGCTTTTGTTCCTTCTTTAATTGGACTAGTTCGTCAAACAATTGGTGCTGACGGTCCCACATTTCCCGATAGGAACAAGTCCCGGCATCTATAAATTCAATTTGCGGTTTGTTAGTGGACATGGCGTTCGGCGTGATAGCTTGAGCGAACTAACGGTGCACTCTCGATGTGTCTGAATCCCTTTTCTTTGCCAACTTGGGCATA
>CAYTFG010000094.1:0-7994 GCA_964436925.1 uncultured Bacteroides sp.
TTATGGCATCAACCGTCTTGACGGTACCAGCGATGGTAACGTCAAAACTCATCGCAACACCATCTCTATCCCTCGTTTCATCATTGCTTTGGATTATAAGTTCAACAGTAAGTGGATTTTAGGTGCTGAAATCGAATTTGAATCAGGCGGTACCGGTTCTGCAATGGAGCTCGAAAATCGCGAAAACGGCGAATATGAGACCGAAATGGAAAAAGGCGGTGAAGTAGCCCTCGAGCAATTCCACATTACTCGCCTCATCCTCCCGGCTTTCAACGTCCGCGCCGGTCACCTCATTGTTCCCGTGGGCCTCACTAACTCTCACCACGAACCCATCAATTTCTTCGGTACTTCTCGCCCTCAATCCGAGACTTCTATTCTGCCATCAACTTGGCATTCAACAGGTTTGGAATTCTTTGGCTCATTTGGACGTGGATACTCCGCTTTCGATTACCAAGCCATGATTGTTGCCGGGCTCAACGCCAATGGCTTTGACCGCGACGAATGGATTGTCAACGGACGCCAAGGATTTTTCGAGGAAGACAACTTCACATCTCCCGGATATGTCGGCCGTCTCGACTATCGTGGCGTTCCCGGGCTAAGAACCGGAATTTCAATGTATTACTGTCGCGATGCAGGCTCAAATGCCGATAAAGAATCGACTTATTCATCTGTTGGCCGCATTCCCGTCGCTATCGCCACTTGGGATGCCCAATACCAAAACAAACTCATAACTGCCCGTGCCAATGTTATTTACGGTTACATCGGCAATACCGCCAAGCTAAGTTATGCCAACAGCTCGTTATCAAACAAATCCCCATACAGCCGCCTCGTCCCGGTTGCCAAAAACGTCCTCAGTTACGGCGCCGAAGTCGGTGTAAATCTCGCAACGATTGTAAAAGGCTCTATGCCAACCATCTATCCCTATGCTCGTTACGAATATTACAACCCTCAATATCGTGGCGCTGCTACCCAAACAATGGATAGCCGATTCGAAGTGAGTCAATGGCAATTCGGCCTTAACTGGAAAGCTCTTCCTAACCTCGTCGTCAAGGCTGACTACTCAACTCGCCAAATTGGCACAAACAAGATGTTCGGAAAGGGTAACTACAACAGCGAGAACGAGTTCGCTATCGGTGTTGCCTACATCGGTTGGTTCTTTAGAAAATAGTAAATCATTATAAATCAAATTATTAACAATGAAAAAGAAAATCCTATCTTTTCTAGCCATCGCAGCGCTGGCATTTTCATTTACTTCTTGTGGAAGTGATGATGAACCCAAAAAAGATACTAACACTCAAGAGCCTGAGTCTTACACTCTTGACTACAGCTCTTCCAACGCTTCTAGTTGGCAAAACTACATGTATCAAGTCGCTAACTTGCTCAAACAAGATGCTGAGAGCCTTTATGACTCTTGGACTGTTAGTTATAACGGCGGTCAACCTTTCGCTACGATTTTCAAAAACCACAATTCCAGCGATTACTCTAGCGTAAAAAGCTGTTTGCAAGAAATCGTTGAAGGTTGTGCCGATATCGCTAATGAAGTGGGCTCATCCAAGATTGGTGACCCTTTCAACCTCTACATCAGCGGACAAACCACAAAAGCCCTCTATGCTGTTGAATCTTGGTACAGCTGGCACTCTCGTGATGACTATACCAACAACATCTGGTCTATCCGCAACAGCTACTGCGGTTCTCTCGACGGTTCAATCGCTCAAAACTCTATCTCTAAGGTTATTAGCGAAACTAACCCAACTCTTGACCAAGAAATCCTCAACGCAATCAACACAGCAGCTAATTCTATCCAAGCTATTCCGCAACCTTTCCGCAACAACATCAACAGTAGTGAAGCTTCAACTGCCATGACCGCTTGCTCTGATTTGGAATTGGTTTTGAAAAACAAGCTCAAGCCGGCAATCGAAGGTCTCAAAGACCAAGATACTCGCCTTCAAGCAGTTGTTGAAAATTGGATTGATGTTGTAGTTCTCCCCACTTACCAATCTCTTAAAGACAAAAACACCGCACTCCTCGCTGCTATTCAAGCATTTAACCGCAACCCAAGTGACAACAACTTCGCTTCTGCTTGTGAAGCTTGGTTGACCGCTCGTGAGCCATGGGAAAAAAGTGAAGCTTTCCTTTTCGGCCCGGTTGATGCTCTAGGTCTCGACCCAAATATGGATAGCTGGCCTCTTGACCAAGACGCTATTGTTCAAATACTTGAGTCTGGTAAATACAACGACCTTAACTGGAGCGACGGCGATGATGATGACGCTATCGAAGCTGTTCAATCAGTGAGAGGCTTCCACACTCTTGAATTCCTACTGTTCAAAAACGGTAACCCTCGCAAAATCAATAATTAATACCAATTCTTTATCAAAACATTATCATGGGAAAGGCCTCGAGCTTTTTCCATGATTGTGCTTATTTATCAGCGATGAGATTATCTACTTTTTTTTATAGCGCTTTGACTTGTTGCACTTTAGCAGCTTGTGACGATGGCCTTGACGTGCTTGACGTCGAAGTCCCCGATGGTTACGCCCTCTCGGCAGGTACTTCTACGGTTTTCCTCAACTCGTCTATCGCCTATGACACTGAAGCGGACTGGGTTAGTGGCACTTACCTCACTCGCTTTAACCGTGGCAACCAACTATATGACAACGTGCGCACTTCCACAAACGGTGAAGGCGGTGGCCTTGGCCCCGTTTATGCCGGCTACTCCTGTGGCAGCTGTCACCGTAATGCCGGTCGAACCAAGCCCTCGCTTTGGAGTGAAGGCGGCTCAGGCCCTTACGGATTCTCGGCTATGTTGGTCTATATCAGCAAGAAAAACGGTTCTCAATTCAAAGATTATGGCCGTGTCCTTCATGACCAATCCATTTACGGCGTTGACCCCGAGGGCAAGCTTAAAGTCGACTGGGAATACCAACAATTTACATTCCCCGATGGCGAGCCCTATGAATTAGCGCTCCCTCATTACACCATAACTGACTGGTATGCTGACTCTATCAGCCCAAATGACTTGTTCTGTACCGTGCGCATCCCTCTGCGACATGTTGGTATGGGACAACTTATGTCTTTGGACCCCAATGAAATAGAGCAATTGGCTGCCAAAAGTAATTACCCTGAGTATGGCATCAGTGGCCGTTGCAATTACATCACCGAACGTGGTGTCTATCAGCTCGGTATCTCCGGAAATAAAGCCCAACACGCTGACTTGACCGTCGAACTTGGCTTCTCCAGCGACATGGGTGTTACCAACAGCCGTTACCCCGAGGAAATTTGCCGTGGCCAAATTCAAGTAAATCAAGGCTCTATGATGGGCTTGTCCTATGACCAACTCGACGTTTCCACCGAAGATATGGAAAATGTTGACCTCTACATGCAGTCTCTTGGCGTTGTCGCTCGTCGTGATGTCAACGACTCGCAAGTGAAGCTTGGTGAACAAAAGTTCTATGAAGCTAAATGCCATCTCTGTCACGTAGTTACGCTTCACACTCGTCCCCGTGGCTCGGTCCTCCTCAACAACACTGCTCTCCCTTGGCTCGGTGGACAAACCATCCACCCTTACAGTGACTTCCTCCTCCACGACATGGGCTCTGAAATCATGGGCGTCGGCTTGAACGACAATTATGTCTCCGGCTTGGCTCGTGGCAACGAATGGCGCACTACTCCGCTCTGGGGCATCGGCTTACAAGAAAAAGTCAATGGACACACTTACTTCCTCCACGACGGTCGTGCCCGAAATTTCGTCGAAGCCATCATGTGGCACGGCGGTGAGGCTGAAGCTTCCAAAAATTTATTCAAAAAAATGTCCAAAACTGATAGGGATGCCTTGGTTAGATTCCTACAATCACTTTAATACTAACTCATTATGAAAAAAATACTCGCTATAATAGCAATTTTCCTTTCGGCCCATGTTTCCTCCTGGGCGCAATATGATGCCGACACTGAAAATGGTGTCGTTTCTTTGGCCGGAAATGATGGCTTCACTCTTGCTACCAAGAAGGGTGACTTCGTTTTCAAGCCTTATCTCCTTGTACAAACGGCTTTTAACGCCAACTACTATGACGATGAAGGCCTTGATGCCGCTTACAATCAAGACAACGTTGCTAACAGCGGTTTCGCTATTCCTTATGCTGTTCTCGGTTTTACCGGTAAAGCTTTCAATATCGTAACTTTCAATCTATCAATCAATGCCGCTGCTTCAGGTGGTAATGTCTTGCAACAAGCTTGGGCTGACATCCGCCCGAAAGAAGCTATTGGTGTGCGCATCGGTAAATTCAAAACGCCGTTCTCTCATGCCTACCTCACTACTCTCGGCGAAACTTTATTCCCCAATTTGCCCACATCTTTAACTGCTTCAGTGATAATGCCTTACTCTTTAAATGCTGTGACTCCCCACATCGGTACGGGCTTTGACCTCGGTGCCGAGATTCACGGTATGTTCAAAAATCGTTGGGGTTATCAACTTGGCATCTTCAACGGCTCGGGCTCTTCAGTGAATACTTCCGGCAAAACCCTCAGCGATGATTGGCACATCCCCTCGCTACTTTATGCCGCTCGTTTGACCTATCAACCTTATGGCGTCATGCCTGCCTCTCAAGGTAGCCCCAAAAACCTCAACGACACCAAAATGCTCATCGGTGTTTCGTCTTCTTTGAACGTCGAAAGTGAAAATGAGAGCACAAATGACTACAGAATTGGCGCAGAATTTGCATGGGTCAAAAATCGTTTGTATCTTGGTGCCGAATTTTATTACATGAACGTTGGTTTTACCGAACGCCAAAAAATTGACGAGAGCTACAACTACTACGGCGGTTATGTCCAAGGCGGTTATTTTGTTACCGATAGATTGCAAGCAGCTGTTAGATACGACATTATGGACCGCAATGGTACCGACAAAGGTGGCCTTCTCAATATGCCGGCTGTTGGTGTAAACTATTTCTTCTCAAATATAAATCTAAAACTGCAAGCAATGTACCAATACACAGGCCGTACCGGACACGAAAGACAACTAGACCGTGATGAAGACAACCTTGGACTCGCAACTCATTCCGGTACAATACTTGTTCAATACACTTTCTGATAAAATGCGATTAAAATATTGTTACATAATACTTTCGGCCATCGCGTTACTCTCTTCCTGTGACGAAGGACGCATCTATGATGACTACGACTTGACAACTCGTGACGGGGCTGTTGCCCTTCTCACCGGCGAGATTTCGGGCGTAGATTCATGGGGCGATGGTTACAACGTCGCTATTGCCGGATTTGGTGATGAGGAGTATGCGATAGTCTCCAAAAATATCGGTCAGCCCGTTGATGGAAACACCTATCGTGTTGAACTGTCGGGCATTTCCTCCGAGGTCAAGACCGTTGAGCTCTGCATTGTCAACCGTTTGCGCCGTCGTGTCGCTACTTTTGCTTCAGTCAATCTTGATGCGACTTCCGACACGATTAGACTCGCTGTCGGTGATAAAAACGTCTCAATGTTCAATGCTATTCAGCAACAAGTCTTCAATACGACCTGTGCCAACTGCCACGGTGGCAGCAACTTCGCTGCTGCAGGCTTGTATCTCACCGAAGGGAAAAGTTACGACAACCTCGTGGGCGTGAAGTCTCGCAAAATGACTGATATGATGCGTGTTAACCCCGGTAATGCCGACCAAAGTGTTTTATACTCAATACTAAGTTCAACCGCTTCTGCCTCTTGGAATTATGACCATTCGGTTGAAGTCGTTGACAACACTACATTGACGTTAATCAAAGATTGGATTAACTCAGGTGCTAAATGATAATTATTCCGACATTCTATGCAATTCAAATATTCTCATAAAGCTTTCGATGGCGCAAATGTCAATATTGCCACGATTGAATTTCCTAACGGTGCTGATGAGGCCCACTTCATGGTCTCTGCCACCGATATTACCGCAACTTATGCACAACAACTTTGTGCCGTTGAGCGTGCCATCAGTGAATCTATCCCTCAAGGATTCAGCGTCGTTTTTAAACGCTATTTCTTGAGCGATGCCGCCAATCAGGCCACGGCTATAAAGTTACAACAACCTTGTGCGCTTTCTATCGTTGAGCAACCAAGCTTGAACGGTGCAAAAGTCAGCGTTTGGTGCTATTTGCTCCAAGACGTTCAGACCGCCAAGTGCATCGATGGAGTCTGCGAGGTGCATCACGGCATCTATACCCACTTGTGGCAGGGCACGTCATGTTTCCCCGGATTGAATTCTGAGGTAGCCACTGAAGCTTTATTGAGTGATTATGCAACCCATCTCATCAATCGCGGTTGTACTTTGGCTGATAACTGTTTGCGCACATGGTTCTTTGTCCAAAACGTTGATGTCAATTATGCCGGAGTGGTCAAGGGACGCAATGATATGTTTCGTGTTCACGACCTAACTGCTGATACTCACTTCATTGCCAGCACCGGTATCGGTGGCTCAAATGCTAACCGTCAAGTGTCGGTACAACTTGACACTTACGCAGTTAAGGGCATCCAACAACAGCAAATCAAGTATCTCAAAGCGGCTACTCACCTCAATCCCACCGTCGAGTACGGCGTGTCTTTTGAGCGTGGAACTGCCGTTGATTATGGCGACCGCCGTCACACATTCATTTCGGGAACTGCCAGTATCAACAACAAGGGCGAAGTCGTTCACGAAGGCGATATCTGCTTGCAAACCAAGCGAATGTGGGAAAATGTTGGCGCTCTACTCGCTGAAGCCGACTGTGATTGGAAAGATGTAGGTTATATCATTGTCTATCTGCGAGATATGGCTGACTATGTGACTGTAAATAAGCTCTTTGAACAACAATTCCCAGATATCCCGCGCGTTATAGTTTTGGCCCCGGTGTGCCGTCCAAAGTGGCTTATCGAAATGGAATGTATGGCTGTGAAACAATGTAATAATCAAGCTTATGCAGCGTTTTAAAGCTTCTGTCACAACGATTTACATCATTACAATTGTAGTTTTGGCTGTATCGACATTTTTGTCGCAATCTATTTATGGCTCATGGTGTTTTGTCTCACTATGGGCCGTAATCAGCTTGTTTTTAGTCGTTTCGATGGCCAAAACTAAGTTGTGGAAACGCATCGACTTGCTAATCATTCACTTATCTTTTCTATTTATACTTGCCGGAGGCTTAATGACCTGGATGTCAGGCGTTAAAGGCTCTGTGCGCTTGCTTCCGGGCGATACCGCAACAACATTTGTTGACGAACTAGGTTACAGTCATCCGTTGCCTTCTCCGGTGCGCCTCGATAGCTTTGTCGTTGATTATTACGATGGTATGGTCGCTCCGCGTGACTTCTCCAGTTACATAACCATCAAAGGCAAACAGCAAGTTGTGTCAATGAATAAAATCGTTGATGATGGTGGCTTTCGCTACTACCAAACTTCCTATGATTCAAGCGGGAGCTCTACACTCACCGTTAATCATGACCCGTGGGGAATAGCTCTAACTTACATTGGCTACCTCACATTTGCCTTGGGTGCCGTCTTTTTCTTGGTAAATCCCAAGGGTAGATATCGCAAAATCTTGCGTAGCGCCTTTACTGTCATTGCGTTAGCTACTGCTATGAATGTTGGTGCAGTCAATGGCGTATCTCGCCAAATGGCTGATTCTCTGAGCACTAAGCAGGTGCTCTTTAATGGCCGTATCGCTCCATTCAACACTGTCGCTCGTGATTTCTCGCTTAAAGTAACCGGAACTGCCTCATTTAGAGGGCTATCCCCCGAACAACTTGTTACTTCTCTTGTGCTTTTTCCTGATGAATGGAACACGCAACCGCTTATCTTAGTGAAAGATAAGGACTTACGTTCAAAATTAGGTCTATCTTCTAAATATGCAACTATTGCCGACCTTTTTGATTCTAACGGTAATTACCGTCTAAAAGCCTATTACAAAGGCGGTTCCATAGGCAGCGACCGTGCAATCCTCGATGTTGACGAAAAAATGGAGCTAATCATGATGTTGAGGGACGG
>CAYTFG010000095.1:0-7871 GCA_964436925.1 uncultured Bacteroides sp.
TGTCCAAAGGATGATTTTTATTAGGACAAAATCGTCCAAATAATATGCAAAAATCATCCAACGCGCTGATTTAATGCAATGTAGAATCAACCCATAAGCTAAATTAATTTTATAAAAATTCCAGGGATGTAGACGATAATGCGACAAGCTTGCACTATTTTTGTAACCTCATACTCAATTTTTTATTTACTTTGCAATATGAAAAATTTATTCCACTGAAAAATGAGAATCTTTATCATCACAGCTCTAGCATTGCTCGTTGGGTTGTCGACAGCAGCCAAGAATTACAGCGTGTCATCGCCCGACAACAGGATTGTTGCAACTGTTGCTGACAACAACAGCCAACTAACATTTTCAATCGTCAGCGATGGGAATACATTGCTAACTCCCTCAGTCATAGGCATAAACAAAGGGAACAGCACCGCAACTCATGTCATCAAGCAAAGTAAGAGACTAAACAATAAGCAAAATATAGACGCATTTTTGTATAGACAGAGCAATATCTCGCTGATTTACAACGAGATAACACTTGCACTCACCGATAAGCTAACATTGACCGTACGTGCTTATAATCAGGGAGTTGCATACAGATATGCGACCACAGAGAAAGGTGAGACAACAATTATCAACGAAACCGCTGAATATCAGCTTCCTAGCGATAACAAAGTCTATCTACCCTACTCTACCAACAAGGAAAACAACTTTGCAATGGCGTTCCAGAACTACTATGATGCTACGCAAATATCTCATGCTGAGGCTCGTATGGCATTTCTACCGGTGACGGTGGCGTATGACAACAACACCAAACTGACCATCTTGGAATCAGACTTGGAGGCCTATCCGGGGATGTTTCTACGCGCTGACTCGGTAAAGCACACATTAACAGGCGTTTATGCGCCATATCCACGCACAACCGATTACTATAAGTGGCGTTACCAACAATATGTCACTTCGACCGAGGACTACATTTGCCGTTCAACGGGAGCGCGCAACTATCCGTGGAGAGTATTTGCAGTAACCACCGATGACACTCAAATGCCTGTAAATGACCTTGTTTATGCGCTTGCATCGCCGTCTCGTGTTGCCGATACATCGTGGATTAAGGATGGAAAGGTTGCATGGGACTGGTGGAACGATTGGGGCCTCAAAGGCGTACCGTTCAAAGCAGGCATCAACATGGACACTTACAAATACTACATCGACTTTGCAGCTGAAAACGGCATTGAATACATCATTCTTGATGAAGGCTGGTATGATTCCAAAGGTGGCGACATGCTCACCACTATACCTGAGATAAATCTCGAAGAATTAATAGCTTACGGCCATAAGCGCGGTGTGGGCATAGTCCTGTGGACAGTCTTCAATGTCCTTGATAATCAGCTAGAAGAAGCGTGCGCCAAATATTCAGCAATGGGGATAAAAGGCTTCAAGGTTGACTTCCTCGACCGTGATGACCAGACCGCTGTTGAAATGACTTACCGCATAGCCGAGGCGACTGCACGCCACCATCTCGTGCTTGACCTACACGGGTTCTACAAGCCCACGGGGATTAATCGCACTTACCCCAATATCATCAACTTTGAGAGCGTATTTGGCATGGAGGAAATGAAATGGAGCGAGCCATCGGTTGATATGCCGCTCTATGACGTCACATTCCCGTTTATACGCATGATGGCGGGACCTGTTGACTACACACCCGGAGCAATGCGCAACGCCTCACGGAGCGACTGGAAAGCCGTTTACTACAACCCTATGAGCATGGGCACACGTTGCCACCAGCTAGCCACATACATCGTCATTGACTCGCCATTCACCATGTTGAGCGATGCGCCCACAAATTACCTCGGTGAAGAAGAATGTGTGGATTTCATGACCTCTACGCCCACCAAAGTAGATGAAACACAAGTGATTGCAGGTGTTATGGGGCAATATATCGTAACAGCAAGACGCTCAGGCAGTTGCTGGTGGGTGGGCGGATTAACCAACTGGGACAGCCGTGACATCGCTGTTGACTTCGCCTTTCTCCCTAAGAATCAAGACTTTAGAGCTGTAATTTTCAGTGACGGCATAAATGCGAATAAACAAGCGACCGATTATCGTGTTGACACGCTGATAGTCAATTCATTAACTAAGCGAGTCGTCCCAATGGCTCAAGGTGGAGGCTTTGCAATGCGCTTAGAGCCTTATTACCAGGCAATTAGCACCAAAGTTACGGCGATACCCGCTGAAAAACGTGCAGCCATTGATGAGTTCTACCAAAAGTATGTTGACTGCGACGGCTTGTATGTTGTATCGTCGGCAAATGTCAGCGATGAAGCGCTGCTTGAGGCCTCTAAGATAGTGAATCTTATGCTGGCCAAGCGAGAGGATGTGCGCAAAGCGATGGTTGCTTCCAATTGCCATGTGCTGGTGATAGGTAAAGATGAAAACACCTGCGATATCCCTGAATATCAGGCCACTTGCACTGATGACCCTGAAAAGATAGCTTACTGGAACAGACGTGCTCGAGGATTTGGAGGAGCGCCTGAAGATGACATCTCATCGGGATGCGGTGAAGAAAATCTGCTGGCGTTGCCAACTGACCGATATGTGGGAGAAAACATTTTGATTCACGAATTTGCGCACCTCATCCACACAATGGGGATACAAGCTGTTGAGCCCGACTTCAATGACCGCCTCAGCCGAGTGATGGAGCACGCAAAGGCTAACGGGCTGTGGGAGAACACTTATGCGCTGTCAGACAAGGAAGAATACTTTGCCGAGTGTGTTCAATCGTTTTTCAACTGCAACCGATATGCCTATCCAGCTAACGGGGTCCACACCTATGTGAATCGCCGTGCCAAGCTCAAGGCCTACGACCCCGAGATGTATTCGCTTCTCAGTCAATACTTTGACGAAATAGATATACCTATCAATAACACTATCCATCATTAAACTCATTATGAAAAAGTCAGCGTTACTCACCTGTGCAGCCATTCTAAGTGCCTCAGCATCAATAAATGCTGCCTTGCCATACAATGCGCCCGGGGCTCTCAATCCGATAATCCCCGGATACTTTGCCGACCCTACGGTTAAGCAATTTGGTGATACATACTACATTTACGCCACGACTGATGGCAGTGGTGCAGGTTTTGGACCGGCACAGCTGTGGGCAAGTAAGGATTTTGTCAACTGGACGCTAATGCCCATGAATTGGCCTGACAGCCACTGGATATGGGCACCCGACGTGATGCATAACGATAATGATGGTAAATACTATCTTGTTTACTGTCAGCCATGTAACCTATATTGCGGTTCATCGGAGACGCCACGCGGTCCATGGCAGAACATTCTGGGCGAGAGTGAAGCCGTGCTGGTTCCCGACCGCTTTGTTACCAACGCAATAACGCTTGATGGTCAAACATTTGTGGATGATGACGGCTCAATATACATGTATTGGGGCACGTGGGGCATATACAAAGGCTTTGGATGCGGTTCGGGCAAGTTAGCGCCTGATATGAAGTCATTTAGCGAGACACGGCTCATCCCTAACACCGAGGCTACCGACTTTTTTGAAGCGCCGTTTGTGTTCAAGCGTAACGGCATATATTACTTCATGTATTCATCCGATTCATGCCACGACCGCACTTATCATGTGCAATATGCGACAAGCGACAAGCCTCTGGGCCCGTACACTTACCGTGGCTCTATCTTGGAGACCAATGAAGATGAAACGGTTCACGGCCCGGGTCACCACAGCATTCTCAAACAAGGTGAGGATTACTACATTGTTTACCACCGCCACGATAACCCCCACTCCAACAGAGGTTTCCACAGACAACTGTGCATCGACAAGATGACATTTGCAGCTGACGGCACCATCAACAAAGTGACTCCTACCCACGAGGGCGTCGGTGCTTTGGCTCCAACAACGCTGAAATCGGCTAATTTGGCCTTTAATCGCCCTGTAAAAGCTTCATCGTTCTATGACAACGACTTCAAGCCGTCGTATGCTGTTGACGACAACAACGGTACACTGTGGCGACCTGCAACAATGGGTCAAGAATGGCTGGAAATAGACTTGGAAAAGGTACAGAACATCAAGACGATATGGACTCAATGGGAATATGGCACGCAATTTTACCAATACCTCATCGAGACCTCTCGTGACGGCAAAACATGGGAAATATTTGCCGACAAGCGAGCTAATCGTCTGGCAGGTAGTCCAATGGTAGACTTTGGAAATAAGAAAGCACGATATGTGCGCATAACGTTCATAGGTGGCCAAAAATGCGGCTTCCCCGGAGCAATATGGAACGTCAAAGTGTTCCCCGAGATTGAGGATTCATGCCCGCAACAATGGATAGGCGCCACCGCAGCCGACTGGGACGGACGCCAATGGAACAACAATGAGGGGCAACTTGCAGGCCATTTTGTGCTCAACAACGGCATGGTGACCACACAACGCATTGGCGGTAAAGATGCGCTTGTACTTGCGCCAAACACCACGCTAACGTTCTCATCTGCAGTCATTTCAGCTAAAAATAAGCACACAATTTCGGCAATCACCTATGCCAACAATCAGTGGCAAGCGCTGAATCTCGATGATGCTGTTTCCGACGGCAACATAGTCATTTCTTCGGGCAATAAACCGCTATATATCACCAACTTAAGATATTACAATTGGGTGCAAGAGCCCGCAGAAAAAGCTTATGATGTGGCTACAGATATACGCCGTATGCCTGTGGCTGATACAAACCTTAACGGCCTGATAATCAACATTGATGCTGACGTGTTCAATGACAATGACACGGTTCCGTACATCCCCAATCATGGGCTTGAGGGATACTTTGAAGCTGAAAAAGAGCCTGTTATCGTGAAAACCATCGACGGGCGTAAGGCATTGGAATTTACAGGTACTCAATCATTTATCAGCAGTTTCCCATTGCCGACAACCCTTCGCGACAACGCGCCATACACGCTCGAAGCATGGTTCTTGAACCCCGAAATCGCTGAAAATGAATGTCTTGCCGACTTCACCTCTACCCATGACGAGCTTGAAAAAATCATGCTTGTTAACGGCACCGAGCCACGTTGTGGAGTGATGCAACACTATGGCTGGTATGAAGATGCGGGGTGGAAAGATGTGGCGCAGTTGGCAGGCAAATGGCAGCATCTGTATGTGTGCTTTGACGGGCGCATAGAGAGCGTCTACCTCAACGATAATCTAGTGAGCCACAAGGATATACAGCTACTCATCAAGCCATCCCAATACATCACTCTGGGCCGTAATGCCGAGCGTGAATGGTTCTTCACGGGCTACATCCGTTCAATAAAACTGTGGGACGAATATATCCCTTACAACGCTAATTCTAAATAGATAAAATTATAAGGACAATGAAGAAAATTTTATTATCGATTCTTGCGCTTGCCACAATGTTTGGCTCAAATGCTAAGACGACAGCGCAAAGCAACGGTTATCCCATCAATCCGGTACCGTTTACTTCGGTTAAAGTTACTGATTCATTTTGGGGACAGCGCCTCAAAGCCAGTCGCGAAGTGACAATTCCACTTGCATTCAGCAAATGTGAAGAGACCGGTCGTTATCAAAACTTCATTAACGCTGCACATCCCAGCGACACCATTCACGTGGGTGGTTACTCATTTGACGACACCGACGTGTACAAGACCATTGAGGGTGCCAGCTACTTGTTGCAAACCTATCCCGACAAGAAGCTTGAGCACTACATTGACAGCATTCTCGTAATCGTGGCAGCAGCACAAGAGCCCGACGGCTACTTATACACCGCGCGCACAATGAATCCCAAGCATCCTCACGAATGGGCAGGTGCTCACCGCTGGGAAAAAGTTGAAGATTTGAGCCACGAGTTTTACAACCTCGGCCACATGGTGGAAGGCGCAATCGCCCACTATCAGGCTACGGGCAAGCGCAATTTCCTCGACATCGCCATCAAATATGCCGACTGTGTGTGTCGCGAAATAGGCGACGGTCCTAACCAAATCGTGCGCGTCCCCGGGCACCAAATCGCAGAAATGGCCCTGGCAAAGTTGTATCTCGTTACAGGCGAAAAGAAATACCTCGACCAGGCTAAATTCTTCCTCGACAAGCGCGGATACACCTCACGCACCGACGAATACAGCCAAGCTCACAAGCCCGTAATAGAGCAAGATGAGGCCGTGGGGCACGCCGTTCGCGCAGCGTATATGTATGCAGGAATGGCTGATGTGGCAGCACTTACAGGCGACGACAACTACATCAAAGCCATTGACCGCATTTGGGACAATATCGTGAGCAAGAAATACTACATAACGGGTGGCATCGGCGCCACAAGCAATGGTGAAGCATTTGGCGAGAACTATGAATTGCCAAATATGTCGGCCTACTGCGAGACATGCGCTGCCATAGGTAACGTTTATGTAAACTACCGTTTGTTCCTACTCCACGGAGAGTCAAAATATTATGACGTGCTTGAGCGCACACTCTACAACGGCCTCATCTCGGGCGTATCGCTTGACGGTGGCGGTTTCTTCTACCCCAACCCACTGGAATCAATGGGACAACACCAACGTCAACCATGGTTTGGTTGCGCTTGCTGTCCTTCAAACATTTGCCGTTTTATCCCGTCGTTACCTGGCTACATTTACGCAGTGAAAGACAATGACGTCTATGTCAACCTATTCATGTCCAACTCTGCCACACTCAGCGTTAACGGCAAGGCTGTAGCCCTCTCTCAATCAACAAGCTACCCATGGAACGGAGACATTACACTCGCCATTGACCAAAACAAGGCAGGCAAATTCAACCTCAAGGTGCGCATCCCCGGGTGGGTACGCAATCAAGTGGTGCCAAGCGACCTATACTCCTACACCGACGGCAAGCGCCTCACTTACACCATCACCGTTAACGGCCAAAAAGTTGATTCAGAGCTCAATAACGGCTATTTCACCATCAACCGCCAATGGAAGAAAGGCGATAAAGTAGCCATTCACTTCGACATGGAGCCACGCACGGTTAAGGCCAACAATAAAGTTGAAGCAGACCGCGGGCGCATATCGTTTGAGCGTGGCCCAATCGTTTATTGCGCTGAATGGTGTGACAACGACTTTGACGTGCTCGGCGTTCTCGTAAACCAAGAGCCCAAGATTGAGGTAGTCAATAAGCCCGACTTGCTTTACGGCATCAACGAGCTTGTGACCGACGCTCAAACACTACGCTTTGACGATAACGGCCGTCTGCAATCTAATGACGTGCGCCTCACGCTCATTCCTTACTACGCTTGGTGTCACCGCGGTTCGGGCAATATGGCAGTGTGGTTGCCACAAGAGCTCCGCGCTACTCGCCCCACTCAACCCGCTACCCTCGCATCGACCAGCAAAATAGAGTCATCACATCGCGCAGGAAGCCTCTCAGCCATCAACGACCGTCTCGTGCCCAACGATGAATTTGACCGCTCAATGCCGTACTTCCATTATTGGCCGAAGAATGGCACTACCGAATGGCTAACTTATGAATTTCCAAAGGCTTCAGAGGTAAAGAGCGCCACCGTTTACTGGTATGACGACGGCCCATGGGGCGGTTGCCGTGTCCCCAAATCATGGAAAATCTACTACAAAGATGCCAACGGTGAATGGGCAGCAGTTACCGGTGCCGACAACTACGGCACAGCCAAAGGATGCGCCAATACCGTAAACTTTGACCCGGTAAATACCACATCAGTGAAGCTGGAAATCGTGCTACCTGATGATAACTCTACCGGTCTCTTTGAGTGGGAAGTAAAATAAGACTATAAGCAACAGAGGTTATACTTCATTCTGTAACAACGCCAAGAGGTTGCGTCGGTCATAGTGCTGACGCAGCCTCTTGTTTTTTT
>CAYTFG010000096.1:0-7757 GCA_964436925.1 uncultured Bacteroides sp.
GGAAGAAATTTGGTGGTGCGGGAGAGTTTAAGTATTTTTGTGTAAAATATATTTGTTGACTGTTTTAACATTAAAATTATGGAATGGCATAAACGCTACTTTGTGTTTGTCGCAATTGCGGCTATCGTGGTTCTTATCCCGTGGAACGGCATGACGTTGTTTAATACGAAGGGGGAGCCCCGTGAGGCTATTGTAGCGGTTTCTATGCTTAATCAGGGTGACTGGACGCTTCCGCTATCCCACGGGAGTGACTTGCCGTATAAGCCTCCGATGCTGGCGTGGTGCATTGCTGCGCTGGGGGTGGTGCTTAACGGCGGGGTGGTCAACGAGTTTATCAGCCGATTGCCGTCGGCGCTGGCGTGCTTGGCGCTGGTGTTGATGACGTTTTGTTATTTTCGTCGTCATGATGGCGAACGGGTGGGCGCTGCGACGGCGTTGGTGTTGCTGACGTCGGTGGAGGTGCTGAGAGCGGGTGTTGCGTGTCGCGTGGATATGTTGCTGACGGCGGCAATCGTCGGGGCAATCTATATGCTTGCCGATATTGACAGCTCTATGTCGGCACGACAGCGATGGGCCAAGCGCGCTATTGCGCTGGTGTTGATGACCGTAGCGACGCTCACCAAAGGGCCTGTCGGGGCGTTGTTGCCGTGTATGGTTGTGGGGTTGCATCGGTTGTTCAAGCATGATAACTTTTGGCGCACATTTTTCAGTTTGGCGCTGATGGCAATCTTGGCGATGGTGATTCCGGCGTGCTGGTATTATGCTGCATATCAGCGTGGCGGCGATGATTTTTTGAATTTGGCAATTGAGGAGAATATTGGTCGATTAACGGGCCACATGAGATATGACAGCCACCTGAAGCCATGGTGGTATAATTTCATAACGATTGCGCTGGGGATGTTGCCCTACACACTGCTGGCAATCACGTCGTTGGTGACAGTCAATCGGCGCAAGATTAAGCATTGGCATATGCCAAAGTTGAGCGACTCGGCACTGCTGTCAATCGTTGCAGCCGCGGCAGTTTTTGTGTTTTACTGCATCCCGTCGAGCAAACGCAGCGTGTATCTCCTACCCTGCTATCCTTTTATGGCTTACGGAATTGTGATGATTCTGCGCCGACTCGCGCGCCGTCGACGCCGCATTCTCAGGGTGTATGCATCGTGCACCGTGGGGTTGGCGATAGCGCTATCGGCGGTGGTGTTGGTTGCCAAGATTGGGTTGCCGTTGGGCGGAAAGCTTGGAGAATATACAGCTCTGTTTCAGGCGAATAACAGCGTGCTTAGCTATTTACTGTGCTTGGTACCGATAGGCGTTGTGGCATGGGCGTGGCGCAAGACCGAGGCAACGCGCATCATCATGCCGGTGGTTGCGCTGTATGTGGTGTTTTTGGGCGTGGTTCAACCGGCATTGCTCAACCCGAGGAGCAATAAGGCCGACGCGGAGAAAGTGGCGGCAATCGTGGCGCCGACAGAGCACGTATATGCCTGGATTGATGACGATTATATGCGATATTACACGCTGAATTTCTACCTTGGCGACAGGATGAGGCATTTTGACGAAGAGATGCCCGAAAAAGGCGTGGTTGCAGCAGCCGACGGCACCGATTGGGGGCAGCTGTATCCGCAATATGATTTTGAAGAGACCGACATCACGTTCACTGCATGCGACAACAAGCAGAAAGTGCGCATTTATACATTCAATCGTCACAAACCGTAAAAAAAATAAAAATCAGCTAAAAAAGTCACGGGGTAGTGTTGACAAATCCAAAAAAGTTTATTACATTTGTAAAAATTTGGAATAAAATGGCTGAAACCTTAAAGAATAGAATTGAAAACATACGAAACAAGGCAAATGTCTTGGTCGAGAAGTATCATGTTCTATTACAAGAGAAGCAAGCCGTTGACCTAAAAGTTGGGGAGCTTGAAGCTACTGTTTCCACGCAGGAAAAGGAGATTCAACAACTCCGCCAAGAGGTTGAATACCTTCAATTAGCGATGACAATTACCCCCGACCGCAAACAGGTGGAGAGCTCGCGAGCTTTCATTTCAAATTTAGTGCGGGAAATTGACCGTTGCATCACCGAATTAACAGAATGATGCTATGGCTAAGAAAGATGTAATAAACATAACTATCAATATTGCTGATGTGGGACCACTCAGCCTTCAAAGCCCACGCGATAAAGAAGAAATGTATCGCACGGTGGAACGAAATGTGCACACGTTATGGGCTAAATGGATGCAGAAATTTGAAGACATGTCATCTCAAAAGGTGCTGGCTATGGTCGCATTTCGATTTGCAGAACTGTATTATGAGCAGGATGCGCTAAATAAAGAATCAGACTCCGTATTGGAAGACTTTGAGAAGAGGCTGGATGAGATACTCCTCAAAGTGGACACCAACCCGAAAGATACTGAATGATAACGTTTTAACTTCCTTTCTTAACACAAGATTAATGACCCGCGCTCAATACTTCAAGCCGCAAAGGCGGAAGAAGATGTTGAGTGCTTGACGTGTTTATACTAAATTCTTTAAAAAACTATTATACAATAAATTACAATAAACGAAATGGAATCTGTGATAATTTACATCATTATTGGCGTTATCGCCGCCATCGTGGGTGTAGGTGTTACTCTAGCAGTACAAAAGTCGCTGGCGAAGAGCAAAGCACAAACAATACTCGATGAAGCCAACCGTGACGCTGAGGATATCAAAAAAAATAAAATTCTTGAGGCTAAGGAACAAGCAATGAAGATAACTTCAGAAGCTGACCGCCAAGCCAATCAACGTCTCTCAAAGGTTCAGTCGACTGAAGCAAAATTGAAGCAACGTGAGTTGCAACTCAATCAGCAACAGAGTGAAAATCAACGCACTCGCAACGAACTTGAATCGACCCGCGCTAATCTTGAAGCTCAACAAGCAGTTGTAGAGCTCAAGAAAACCGAGCTTGACAAGCTCCAACATCAGGCTCAAGACACTCTCGAACACATCTCGGGACTTACCGCAGATGAGGCTAAGGAGAAACTCATTGAATCATTGAAAGATGAAGCAAAAACAGCTGCTCAATCTTACATCAATGACATCATGGATGAGGCTAAAATGACAGCAAATAAGGAGGCTAAACGCATTGTGGTTCAATCAATTCAACGTGTAGCAACCGAAACTGCCATTGAAAACAGTGTGACAGTTTTCCACATTGATTCAGACGAAATTAAAGGCCGCATCATCGGACGTGAAGGCCGCAACATACGTGCTCTCGAAGCAGCTACCGGTATTGAAATCATCGTTGATGATACCCCTGAAGCTATCGTGCTTTCAGGATTTGACCCCGTGCGTCGTGAAATCGCGCGACTTGCTCTGCATCAACTGGTTGCCGACGGTCGTATCCACCCTGCACGCATCGAAGAGGTTGTTGCCAAGGTGCGCAAGCAAGTTGAAGAAGAAATCATCGAAACCGGTAAGCGCACAGCTATCGACCTGGGTATCCACGGATTACATCCTGACTTGATACGTCTCGTGGGTAAGATGAAATATCGTTCAAGCTACGGTCAAAACCTACTTCAACACTCTCGCGAAACAGCAAATCTATGTGCAATCATGGCATCGGAACTCGGCTTGAATCCTAAGAAAGCACGCCGCGCCGGATTGCTCCACGATATAGGTAAGGTGCCCGACGAAGAGCCCGAATTGCCACACGCAGTTCTCGGTATGAAACTCGCTGAGAAATACAAAGAAAAGCCCGAAATCGTGAACGCTATCGGTGCTCACCACGATGAAATAGAGCAAACATCACTCATTGCTCCGATTGTGCAAGTGTGTGATGCTATCTCTGGCGCACGTCCGGGCGCACGTCGCGAAATTGTTGAAGCATATATTAAGCGACTCAATGACCTTGAGCAACTTGCACTCTCCTACCCCGGTGTTATCAAGACTTATGCAATTCAAGCCGGTCGCGAGCTCCGCGTAATCGTAGGTGCCGACAAGATTGACGACGTTGAAACAGAAAAGCTTTCAACCGAAATAGCTAAACGCATTCAAGATGAAATGACCTATCCGGGTCAAGTAAAAATTACAGTTATCCGCGAAACTCGTTCAGTTTCATTTGCTAAATAGTTTAGGTTATGGCAATTGACGATAAGGAGAATAAAGACATCAACAACGATGCCGACTACCCCTGCGCAGGTCGCAACCACGGTTGCTGTGGCAGCCATGGCAAATGTCCCCGCGGGAAGCTCCATTGCTACAACTGGCTCGGCGACGTTCCCGGCTCGAATGATGGGTCGCAGATGGTTGAAGTGCAATTTAAAAACACCCGCAAGGGCTTCTATAAAAATTCCACTAATATTCCGCTTGAAATCGGTGATATGGTGGCAGTTGAAGCTTCACCGGGGCACGATATAGGCCAAGTAACGCTCATTGGCGAGCTGGTAAAGCTCCAAATGAAGAAGGCAAATCTGAAGCCGGATGTTGAGATAAGACGCATTTTCCGTAAAGCCAAACCGGCCGACCTCGAGAAATATGAGGAAGCAAAGGCAAAGGAAAATGACGCAATGATACGCTCCCGCAAGATAGCCGAAAGCCTCAACCTCAACATGAAAATAGGCGATGTTGAGTATCAAGGTGATGGCAATAAGGCTATATTCTATTATATTGCAGATGAACGTGTTGACTTTCGTCAGCTCATCAAAGTGCTTGCCGACACGTTCAAGATACGCATCGAGATGAAGCAGATAGGTGCGCGCCAAGAGGCAGGTCGCATAGGCGGTATCGGGCCCTGTGGACGCACATTGTGTTGCGCAACATGGATGACTAACTTTGTGTCAGTCGCCACAAGTGCTGCACGCTACCAAGACATCTCGTTGAACCCTCAAAAGCTTGCAGGCCAATGCGCCAAGCTAAAATGTTGCCTCAACTTTGAAGTTGACACGTATGTAGAAAGCTCTAAGCGTCTACCTTCTAAGGATATACGCCTTGAAACAGCCGATGCTACTTACTATCACTTCAAAACCGACATCTTCAAGCGTGAGATTACTTACTCAACCGATAAATCAATCGCCGCCAACTTGGTAACTATTGATGCAGGTCGAGCTTTTGAAGTAATTTCGATGAACAAAAACGGCGAAAAACCGTTGAAACTTACACGTGACGGCGACGAAAAGCCGCATGAACGTAAGCCGTTTAACGATATTCTTGACGAAGACGGACTCACACGCTTTGACAAGAAAAAGAAGAAGAAAAAGCGCAACAAAAAGCCGGGCGACGCACCGGCAAATGCACCTGCTCAACAGCAAGCGCCTCAACAGCAGGGCAAGCCGGAAGAAGGAGCACCACAGCAAGGTGGCGGAGAAAATAACCGTCAACAACAGGGCGGCAATAACAACCGCGACAATCGTCACCGTCGTAATCGTCCGAACCCTAACAAAGCGAATAATCGTCCTAATCAGGAACCGAATAAAAAAAATGAATAGCATATTCAAAATTGCTTTTGTTTCAATCATATTGTGCTTGGGAGCATGTGCCCTCAGGCACAATGATTATAGCGAGTTCAAGGATATTGACAGCGAAGGATGGCAATATGGCGACACGTTGACATTCAAGCCCACAATAACCGACTCCCTCGCCGACGGAAAGCTGATGCTGGCTGTGCGCCACTCCAACGCTTATCAATACGCAAATTTGTGGCTGGAGATAAGCTATCCTGTGGCTGACACGATTATTGCCGACACAATCAACGTCAAGCTTGCCGATGTTTACGGCCGATGGTATGGCAAGGGGCTGGGTGTTAGTTTCCAAAAGAGCGACACGCTGAGCCGCAATTTCAAGCTGCACCGCGATACCCCGATAAAGCTACGCCACATCATGAGAGTGGACACTCTCAGCGCGATAGAACAAGTTGGAATTACATTCATAGCCAATGAACAGTAACGAGTCAAAACAATTTGACAGTCTCATTTTTGACATGGACGGCACCTTGTGGGATGCTGTCGACAGCTATTGCTACATTTGGGATATCACATTTGCCCGGTTCGGGATAAATCGCAAGACTAAACGCCAAGAGCTGATTGAATGCATGGGACTTTCGCTCGACGTCATCATGGAGAAATTGGCGTCGGACATTGAGTTTGATTCAGAAGCGTTTCTGAGCCTTTTGGACAAGAATGAGAAAGAATTGATGCCAAAACTTGGCGGGCGCCTATATGCCGACGTGGCCGAAGATATACCGGAGCTTGCCAAACATTATAAATTGTTCCTCGTAAGTAATTGCGGGTCACTTGGATTAGTGAATTTTATGCGCTACACCCACTTGACGCCCTACATTACCGACACTCTCACCTGGGGCGAGACCTCCCGGCCCAAAAACGAAAATATCGCAACAATAATACAACGACATGGGCTAAAATCGCCCATCTACATAGGTGATACACAAGGCGATGCCGACGCGGCACACCTTGCCGGCATCCCAATAGCATGGGCTGCCTATGGTTTCGGGAAAGTGAAGGACCCCGAAATCACACTTGATTCCTTTCATGACCTATTCAAAAAAATTAGATAAAACAATGGAACGTTTGCTCCTACTCTCACAAGAAGAAGCCAATTTGAGGTTGGCAAAAATAAAATCATCGCTTGAAGCTGTTCAATGTGACAGCGCATTATTCTCGGAAAATTCAAGTTTATACTATCTCTGCGGACGAGTATTTGCGGGTTATGTGTTTATCCACAAGGATATGAGTCAGCCCATATATTTTATACGCCGTCCGGTGGAGCTCACCGGGGAAAATGTGGTTTATATCCGTAAGCCCGAAAATATCCTCGAACACCTCACAGCAAACAAGGACAGTGTCCCCGCAATTGAGCGCATTGGCTTGGAACTCGATTCACTGGCTTACAGCACAGCGATGAGACTAGCAGGCGCCTTTGGAGGCACACCATTTGGAAATATATCTCCCGCGCTCAAAGCTGCACGTTCAGTAAAGACAGAGCAAGAAATCAACATGATGACACGTTCAGGCCTGAAGCATGAACGTGTGTATCACAAAATTCCCCACTTGTTTAAGGACGGAATGTCAGACCACGAGCTGGAGATTGAAATCGAACATTTGTCACGTATGGAAGGCTGTTTGGGCCAATTCCGCATCAGCGGCTCGTCAATGGAGCTCTATATGGGT
Organism: uncultured Bacteroides sp.; assembly: GCA_964436925.1. Taxonomy (GTDB): domain Bacteria; phylum Bacteroidota; class Bacteroidia; order Bacteroidales; family Muribaculaceae; genus CAG-873. The sequence goes on from CAYTFG010000096.1 coordinate 7,164, forward strand.
AACATTCTTGCCGGTGACAACGCTGACAATCCATCGCCGTATGACTTTGCCATGGGCGGTGCCGGACTCGACCCATCGTTACCTGTTGGCGCTAACGGCACACTCATACGCAAGGGCATGACAGTGATGGTGGACATGAACGGAAACTTCAACGGCTACATGACTGACATGACAAGAGTGTTTGCGCTTGGAAACATTGACCCATTGGCACAAAAGGCTCATCAATGCTCAATTGAAATATGCGAGGCATTATCAGCAATGGGCACACCGGGCACACCGGCACGTGACTTGTATGAAAAAGCCTTGGAAATCGTGAAGGCAGCAGACCTTGAAGATTACTACATGGGCCACCGTCAACACGCAGGATTCATAGGTCACGGCGTGGGCATCGAAATCAATGAGCTACCGGTGATAGCGCCTCGTAGCCGTGATATTCTCGCTGAGGGCAACACAATTGCGCTCGAGCCGAAATTTGTAATTCCCGGAGTTGGAGCCGTGGGTATTGAAAATACCTATGTGGTTACAGCAACCGGCATGAAATCATTAACCAACGCGCCTCAAGAAATCATACGTTTCGACTAATGGAAACTAACT
>CAYTFG010000097.1:0-7728 GCA_964436925.1 uncultured Bacteroides sp.
ATCATCAACATGGCATCAGTAGTGGGTGTACACGGAAATGCAGGTCAAGCAAACTATGCAGCATCAAAGGCAGGACTTATCGCATTGGCTAAGTCAATCGCACAAGAAGTTGGTTCACGTGGTATCCGTGCAAATGCAATTGCACCGGGCTTCATTGAAACAGCAATGACAGCAGCATTACCTGATGATGTACGCGCAGAATGGTGCAAGAAGATACCTTTGCGTCGTGGTGGTAAGGTTGAAGATATTGCAAATGTAGCAACCTTCCTTGCAAGCGATATGTCAAGCTATGTATCAGGTCAAGTTATCCAAGTTGACGGTGGTATGAATATGTAATCAAACAGCTGAGACTGATTGATATAAGTAATACATACAGACTATAAAAATGAGGCGATAGCACAATAAAAAGTGTTGTTGCCTCTTTTTTTTTGCAGATGCGGGTTCATATATATCGGTGGCAAGAGGGTAAATGTGGAAGTTTTTTTGTACCTTTGTGGAGTTATCAAATTTAAGTATCTGATTTTAATCGCAAAAAATGTACATTATCATTGCCTTGATGCTTGGAGGCATCATTTTGGGCTATTTCTTGCGGGGAATTAAGCACGTACGTCACGTAGACCGCATTATCTCAGTGCTGATATTTGTCCTGGTATTCACACTTGGGGTGTCAATCGGCACGAACAAATTACTGGTAAATAACATTGGATTTTTCAGTGTACAAGCGGCAGTAATAGCGGTGTTTAGCATCGCGGGGAGCTTATTATGCTCAACAATTATCTCAAAAACAATACTCAAAGACAAGAATAAGCAGGAGAATGAAAGGTAGCCTGGTAATTATAGCGTTTTTCATTGTGGGCTGTCTAGTGGGGTTGACCACCGAATTAGACTTGAATCTTCACAGTATCTCGCTATATACGCTGTATATCTTGATGTTTGCCGTAGGGCTAAGCATAGGCTATAGCAAAAGCATCAAGGAATTAATAAAGACGATGCATCCGCGCACCCTCTTAATACCAATATCGACAATTGTGGGAACATTGTTATTTGCAGGATTATCGAGCTTGTTGCTACACAAATGGGGTGTATGGGATTGCTTGGCAGTGGGTAGTGGATTTGGTTACTACTCGCTATCATCAATATTGATAACCGAATTGAAGGAGCCGTCAATAGGGCTTGCAATGGCAACGGAGCTCGGAGCGATAGCGTTGCTGGCGAATATATTTCGCGAGATGTCATCATTGTTGCTAGCGCCGGCAATACATAAGCGATTTGGCAGCATTCCGTTAATATCAATGGGCGGAGTAACCACAATGGATGTAATGTTGCCAATGGTAACTAGATATGCGGGACCGCAGTGGGCACCTATTTCGCTGGTTCACGGATTGTTAATTGACCTGCTTGTACCATTTTTAGTAAGCCTCTTTTGCAATCTTTAATATTGCACATTTTGGGATAAGGTGTGCAAATATAGATTTTTTTTGTATATTTACAGCGTAATTGTTTAATACTAGTAACAAGAAGCAATAAAATATGCAATTTACCGACATCAACTACGTAATCGCTGACGACGCTATATCATTGATAAACAGCAATGATAGCGTATTCATACAGGGTGGTGTATCAGTACCAACGGTATTGGAACACGCTCTTGCGCGTCAAGGTGACCGCCTAAAAGATGTTACAATCTATACCGGATTTATAGCTTCACCTGAAGTAGCGCCATACTGCAAGGAAGAATATAAAGATTCATTCTTGGTAAATGCATTTTTTGTATCAGAAGCCACCGAAAAGTGGATAAACGATGGGTATGGCACCGTTATTCCAAGTTTTATAGGTAAAGTTCCCGAAATGTTCCGTGACGGCACATGCAAGGTTGATGTCGCCTTAATCAATTGTTCGGAACCAAATGAGGATGGCTATGTGAGTTATGGGGCATCGGCAGGAATAAGTGTTGCCGCTGTAGAAAGCGCAAGAATTGTAATAGCTCAAATCAATAGCAAAGTACCGTTTGTCAACGGAGATGGAATTATTCACGTGTCCAAGTTGGCTGCATGCGTGAAAGTTGATGAGCAGTTAACTCAAATGCCACGTGCTGAAATCAGCAATGATATAACTCGACTAGCCAAGAATGTGGCATCAATTGTTCCAAATGGAGCAACGTTGTATTTTGGAATAGATAATGCAATCTGCACCGCCATTCTTAATGAGCTTAAATGGCATAAAAACTTGGGATTGCACACTGAGGTTCTCACCGATGAAATGGTTGAATTAATAGAAAGTGGTGTAATCAATAATTCAAAAAAGGTGGTGGAACCGGGCAAGACAATAGCCTCAACAGCGATAGGCTCGGAGAAGCTATACCAATATATTAACAATAATAGTGATATTTTAATCAAAGATATCGCATGGGTTAATGAGCCTAAACGAATAGGGACAAACGATAATGTTGTGTCTATAAATACCTGTTTTGAGATGGATTTGACAGGGCAAATATGCTCCGATTCGATAGGCGAAAAGCTTTATGCAGGTGCCGGAGGGCACCATGATTTTGTGTATGGAGCGTCACGCAGCAAGGGTGGTATTTCGGCAGTAGTTACCCTATCACACAACATGTTAGGAGAGTCAGTTATACGCCCTATCCTATCAACCGGTAGTGGGGTTACAATAACTCGATTCCAAGTAAACTATGTAATCACGGAGAACGGAATTGCTGACTTGAGAGGCAAGACTGTGGCCGAACGAGCAAAATTATTGATAGATATAGCCGCACCGGAACATAGAGCCGCACTAGATATAGCTGCAACTCAACGTTTTGGGCACTCTTACACAAAATTAAAAGAAGTAAAATTGGAAACAAAAGACCTTGTTGAGGTGTTAATTTAGCTGTCAGTCTAAATTATATTTTTGTATTAACAATTTTTTTAGTACCTTTGCAAGGTCATAATAATAACGTTACTTTAATGGATAACAATTCAGTAGGCGTTAAACTTGTATTTGAGAACAGTTGGGAAGTATGTAACAAGATAGGCGGAATCTATACAGTTCTTTCCACGAAAGCCAAAACATTACAGGATATATATCCTGACAAAATTATTTTTGTTGGTCCCGATGTGTGGACCGAAGCGAGTCCATCGCCTTATTTTAAAGAAGAAGCAACACCTTTAGACGAGTGGAAAACGAAAGTCGAACTTCCACACGGAATCAGTGTGCGCACAGGCCGATGGGATATACCCGGAAATCCTCTAGTAGTCTTAGTAAAATTTGAAAGCATGTATGCCATCAAGGATAAATTCTATGGTGACATGTGGAACTTATATGGTGTAGATTCATTGCACGCATACGGAGACTATGACGAAGCGTGTGCATTTTCTCATGCATCAGGCATTGTCATCGAAAGCATCTGCCGCTTTAACGGAGTGGACAAGGGAAATTATATTGCACACTTTGACGAATGGACCACAGGCATGGGATTGCTTTATATCAAGCACGCTCTGCCACAGGTTTCAACGATATTTACAACTCACGCCACCAGCATAGGTCGTAGCATCTGCGGTAACGGCAAGCCATTGTATGATTACCTCAAGGGCTATAATGGAGACCAAATGGCGGGAGAGTTGAATATGCAATCAAAACATTCATTGGAAAAGACTGCGGCACACCAAGCTGACTGCTTCACAACAGTGAGCGAAGTCACGGCACGCGAATGTGAGCAATTGCTCGAAAGACGTCCCGACGTGGTAACGCCCAACGGTTTTGAGGCAAATTTTGTACCTCAACGTGCAAAATATACCAAAGCTCGCGCTGCAGCTCGACTGAAGATGCTCGAAGTGGCATCAGCATTGACGGGAGTGGAGCTTGATGACGATACTTTTATAGTAGCGACTTCAGGAAGATGTGAGTATAGAAATAAAGGTATAGATTTATATCTGGACTCAATCAACCGATTGAGAGAGCTCAACCCGGCGCGCAAAGTCCTTGCATGGGTTATGGTTCCGGCATGGGTCAAAGATGCTCGCACCGACTTGGCTTATTCACTTGCCAACGGTAAACGATGCCAATTGTATCAGCCCTACTCGACTCACACCCTCAACAATGACAACGAGGACCCTATTATCAATAGAATCAGGGGAATCGGCTTTAACAACGACAATAATTCCAACGTAATAACGATTTATGTGCCGTGTTATCTAAACGGCAATGATGGAATTTTCAATACAACTTACTATGATTTGCTCATAGGAATGGATGCTACGGTATTTCCTTCTTATTATGAGCCCTGGGGTTACACTCCACTAGAGAGCGTTGCCTTTGGCGTTCCCACAATTACCACCTCATTATCAGGATTCGGGCAATGGATATTGTCAGAGTCGGAAAATAATTTTAAAGCCAGCGGCGTTAAGGTTATCGAGCGTGGCGATTTCAACTACGATGAAGTTAAGGAAAATATAGCTCAATCATTAAATGGTCTTGTTCAAGCTACCAAGAGCGCAACAAAGCTCATCCAGACAGCTGCTAAAAAGACCGCACAAGAAGCTGCATGGCAAAACTTCATTAAATATTATCAGCAATCATTTGAGATAGCAATTTCAAATGCTAAAGCTAGAAATTAATCAACTATTAATATTTTCAATCATACTAAAAATTAAAATTGAACAATATGAAACTTCCGGTAAGCAATACCAATGCACCTGTTTGGCGCGACATTACTGTAAAATCAGAGTTGCCAACAGAATTAAAACCGCTAGAAGAAATAGCTAAGAACTTGTGGTGGGTTTGGCACAGAGATGGTAAAAACCTATTTAAAGACCTCAACCACGACTTGTGGCGTGCAACAGGCGAAAATCCTGTAATGCTACTTCAACAATTGACATCAGAAAGACTTAACGAAATCATCAATGATAAAGCAATGATGGAACGCATCAATGCTGTGTATAAGTCTTACCAAGAATATATGGCTAAGCCAATGCGTGACGATATACCATCAGTATCATATTTCTCAATGGAATATGGCTTGTGCAACTGCCTCAAGATTTATTCAGGCGGTCTCGGTGTACTTGCAGGTGACTATATCAAAGAAGCATCAGACAGCCGTGTGAACATGACCGCTGTCGGCTTCCTATATCGCTATGGTTATTTCACTCAAACATTGAGCGTTGACGGTCAACAAATCGCAAAATACGAGTCACAAAACTTCAACCAACTTCCTATTGAGCAAGTTCTCGACCAAGAAGGTCACCCAATGATTCTTGAAGTGCCCTACCCCGGTCGTATCATTTATTCACACGTGTGGAGAGTAAATGTGGGTCGTATGAAGTTGTATCTTCTCGATACTGACTTTGACATGAACAGCGAATATGACCGCTCAATCACTCACCAACTTTATGGTGGTGACTGGGAAAACCGTATCAAACAAGAGTATTTGCTTGGTATCGGTGGTGTGCTCATGCTTAAGAAACTTGGCATCAAGAGCCAACTATATCACTGCAACGAAGGTCACGCAGCACTTCTCAACTTGCAACGTCTCGTTGACTATGTTCAAGAAGAACACTTGAGCTTCAACGTAGCACTTGAGCTCGTGCGCGCATCATCACTTTATACCGTTCACACTCCTGTACCTGCAGGTCACGACTACTTTGACGAAGGCTTGTTTGGTAAATACATGGGCGAATATCCTGCAAGACTCGGCATCAGCTGGAATGACTTGATGAATATGGGCCGCGAGAACCCAAATACCAACGAGAGATTCTCAATGAGTGTATTTGCACTTAACACTTGCCAAGAGGCTAACGGTGTGAGCTGGCTCCACGGTGAAGTATCAAAGAAAATGTTTGCAGGCATCTGGAAGGGTTACACATGGGAAGAATCACATGTGGGCTATGTCACCAATGGTGTTCACCTCCCAACATGGGCAGCAAGCGAATGGAAAGACTTCTATGAAGAAAAATTGGGCCACGACGTATTCTTGAATCAATCTGACCCCGAAGCATGGAAGGGTATCTTCAAGGTAAAAGATGAAGAAATCTGGAATATGCGTATGAAGTTGAAAAACAAATTTATCAACTTTGTCAAGAGAGAATTTACTTCAAAATGGCTCGCAAATCAAGGTGACCCATCAGCAGTAGTGAAGATTGTAGACAAAATCAATCCTAACGCGCTCATCATCGGTTTTGCTCGTCGTTTTGCAACTTATAAACGTGCTCACCTATTGTTCACTGACCTTGAGCGTCTAGACCGCATCGTGAACAATGAGAAGTTCCCTGTACAATTCATCTTCTCAGGTAAGGCACACCCCGCTGACGGTGCAGGTCAAGGCCTCATCAAGCGCATCATGGAAATTTCTCGTATGCCTCAATTCTTGGGCAAAATCATCTTCCTCGAAGATTACAACATGATTGTTGCCAAGAGACTTATCTCGGGCGTTGATATCTGGTTGAACACCCCAACTCGTCCTCTTGAAGCATCAGGTACATCAGGCGAAAAGGCTGAAATGAACGGTGTACTTAACTTCTCAGTTCTTGATGGATGGTGGTATGAAGGATATCGTTTCAATGAGAAAGCCGGATGGGCACTCACCGATAAGCGTACATTTACCGACCAAGCACAACAAGATAAGCTCGATGCAGCAACTATCTACTCAATGCTTGAAAACGAGATTATTCCTCTATACTTTGCTAAGAATTCTAAGGGCTATTCTCCTGAATGGATTCAATATATCAAGGGTTCAATCGGTAACATCGCTCCACACTTCACTATGAAGCGTATGATTGATGACTATATCGACCGTTTCTATAATCCTGAAGCAAATCGTAGCAAGGCTCTAAGCGCCGGTAACTATGCAATGGCTAAGGAAATCGCAGCATGGAAAGAAAATGTTACCGCTAAGTGGGATGGTATCAAGGTGCTTGACGTTATCCAACGTGGCGAGGTAAACAATGCAATCACAGGTGATGTTATCAAAAACACTATCATCGTCGATACTAACGGCTTGAAGCACGACCTTGCTATCGAGGAAGTTATTTATCGTTCAGAAAACGGTGAAGAAAAACTTTGGCAAGCAGTTGACTTCAAGGTTGTCAAAGAAGAAGGTGACGTGCTCACTTATGAGCTCGACATCCGCATCACTGACGCAGGTGTGTTCCGCTATGGATTCCGTATGTATCCAAAGAACGCTGCACTGCCTCACCGTCAAGACTTTGCGTTCACTCGTTGGTTATAATACAAGATACGCATAATTAATTCATAATAAAGGGGTAACCTACCTATTCAGGATGGGTTACCTCTTTCTTTTTGTGTCTGAAAATCAGGTAAAAAAGCCGTAAAATCGGTGGTAAAAATAAATGTGTAATTTTTTCACTAAAATTAAATGATTTTTCTGAATACACTTAAAAAAATATATTATCTTTGTCACGTTAATCTTTAAATTATACAACACTTATATCTAAATTTTATTATTATGGATATTAATAATATCATGAGCACCTTGGAAGCTAAGCATCCGGGCGAAAAAGAATATCTTCAAGCAGTGAAGGAAGTTCTTATGTCAGTTGAAGAGGTTTATAACCAACATCCTGAATTTGAACAAAACAAGATTGTTGAACGCATGGTTGAGCCGGACCGTATCGTAACATTCCGTGTAACATGGGTTGACGATAAGGGCGAAATCCAAAACAACATCGGCTATCGCGTACAATTCAACAATGCCATTGGCCCGTACAAAGGTGGTATCCG
>CAYTFG010000098.1:0-7670 GCA_964436925.1 uncultured Bacteroides sp.
GACAATTAAAAATCACAAAATCAATCACCAATCGCGAAAGCGCATCTCTAGATAAGTATCTACAAGAGATCGGTCGCGAGGAGCTTATTACAGTTGAAGAAGAAGTAGAACTCGCTCAACGTATTAAGCAAGGTGACCAAGCGGCTCTCGAGAAATTAACACGTGCTAATTTACGCTTCGTTGTATCAGTTGCAAAACAGTACCAAAACCAGGGGCTCAGCCTACCGGACTTAATCAACGAAGGCAATCTTGGCTTGATTAAAGCAGCACAAAAATTCGATGAAACGCGTGGTTTCAAATTTATCTCTTATGCCGTGTGGTGGATTAGACAATCAATCCTTCAAGCTCTCGCCGAGCAATCACGTATTGTGCGCCTACCATTAAATCAAGTGGGTTCACTAAACAAGATTAGCAAGGCACTCTCAAAATTTGAGCAAGAGAATGAGCGTCGTCCTTCACCCGAAGAGCTAGCAGAGACACTAGATGTCCCCGTTGAAAAGATTGCAGACACCTTGAAAGTATCAGGTCGTCACATTTCAATGGATGCGCCCTTTGTGGAAGGTGAAGACAACAGCCTTCTCGATGTTCTTGCCAATGACGATTCTCCAATGGCAGATTCAACCTTAACACAAGAATCACTATCTAAAGAAGTGGATCGCGCCCTTCGCCAATTGCACGAACGTGAACGCGAAATCCTAAAGATGTTCTTTGGTATCGGCTGCCAAGAGATGACACTTGAAGAAATTGGAGCAAAATTTGACTTGACAAGAGAGCGTGTACGCCAAATTAAAGAAAAGGCAATACGTCGTCTCAAGGGTCAAAAATCACGTCTATTGAAAACCTATCTCGGACAATAAGACTAAACAGAAAAGAATCAGAACTAAGGTCGATGAGCCACAAAGCCCATCGGCCTTTTTTATTGCCAAACTCATTGTTATTGATAAAGAAAAAGTATATCTTTGTAAAAACACAAATTTATTGAGACTAAAAAAAATTCATAAGGCAAACATCTTTTTAGCATGTATTGATGTTATATAAATGAATAAATATAAATCTCCAACCAATAAAAACACTAAGAAATGAAAAATTTAAGCATTGTATTAGCAACGTTAGGCGGATTGGCAACAGGAGTTGCCTTAGGCCTTCTATTTGCGCCGGAAAGCGGCATTAGAACCAGAGCTCACATACGCAGGTATTTGCGTGAGCACTTTCCATCATTGAAAGAGCACAACATCGAGAAACTAGCCGGCCAAATAGCTGACGAAATCGACGAATAGTTCTTAAAAGAATTTGCATCATGGCTGAGAATAAAATCAGCCATGATGATTAATCGTGGCATATAGATACAAATCCAATCATAAGAACAATAATGCAAACTGACTTTAATAATATCGTTTCCGGCATAAAGAAATTATATACGCTGGAAGTTGACACACTGAAGCTAACGCTCACCGAGAAATTGTCGTTGATACTAGGAGCAGCAGCGCTATATCTCGTTGCAATTATCATTGTGATGATATTACTTGTGGGCATCTATGTGGGGCTCTGTTTTTGGCTGATTAAAATAATGCCTTTGCACTGGGCCTTGATTATCCTCAGCGCGGGTTATCTGGTGATATTGGGGCTGGTTTTTGCTTTAAAAAAACAGTTATTTTTTAATCCGATAGCACGTTTTCTCTCTAAACTAATCATCGAACACCCAACTGAAAAAGACCGACAATGAAACACCACACATCAAACAGCAATTGGAAAGGCTATTCCCTTGAAGAGCTACAATATGAACGCGCACTGAAAACCGTGATGCGCGACATTCAACGACAAAAAGTCAGTAGCGACTTTTCTAATTTAAAAGCGAATTTTATTCCCAATACGGGGCAAGCAATAGCGACAAGATTTGTATCATCGTTTAAATTGTTCAATTTTGTCGGTGATGCTTGTCGAATAGGCATAAAACTAGCAAGAATATACCGAAGATTTAAGAAAAAAGCGGAGTAGACTTGAAAATTATTAGTAAATTTGTAGTTCTATTAAATATACAGATTTATACAGAAACAATTATAAAAAAATGATTGATTGCATGGTCCCCTTAGCGTTGTTTGACGCCGCACAATTTTTCAGTTGGTTTGTAGAAAATGCGAGCTACCTTTTTGTGTTCACATTTATGGTTATCGAGAGTTCATTCATTCCTTTTCCGTCGGAAGTAGTGGTTCCACCGGCAGCATATTTAGCCGTACAGAAGGGCGACATGAACATATTTGCGATAGTCTTGGTGGCAACGGCGGGAGCAATTGTGGGAGCATTGATTAATTATATCTTGTCATACTTTATCGGGCGACCGATAATCTACAAATTTGCCAATAGCCGAGTAGGTCATATGTGCTTGATTAACCAAGAGAAGGTTGAGAAAGCAGAGTCATATTTTGACGAACATGGCGCGCTATCCACGTTTATAGGACGACTCATTCCGGCAGTGAGACAACTCATCTCAATACCTGCGGGATTGGCCAAGATGAATATTGGCATGTTTGTTATTTTCTCGGGGCTTGGCGCATTAACCTGGAATGCGATTTTAGCGTTCTTGGGCTGGTGGCTGGCTCAAACCGTTACATTAGACAATCTATATGTAATGGTGGAACGATATAACGGATATTTATCAATAGCCGGGTTGGCATTACTCGTGTTCTGCGTAATATATCTTATCAAAAAAGGATTTCAATCCAACAAACAATAATAACAAAATACCTTCTAATCACATTATATATGCAAGTTTCGCCTTCACTTCTATCCGCTGACTTCGGCAATCTCGACCGAGATGTTGAAATGGTTAATAACAGCGTAGCTTCCATGATACACTTAGACGTCATGGATGGCGTATTTGTGCCTAACATATCATTTGGCTTTCCTGTTATTGAAGCAGTAGCACGAAAAGCGCAAAAGCCATTGGATGTGCATCTGATGATTGTTCATCCCGAGAATTATGTGGGACGAGTTAGAGATATAGGTGCAACAATCATGAATGTGCATCAAGAAGCATGCTTACACTTGCATCGCACCGTACAATCAATAAAGCAAGCCGGGATGAAGGCAGCTGTAACGCTTAATCCCTCAACACCGGTAATGATGCTTGAAGATATAATTACCGAGGTTGACATGGTATTACTAATGTCGGTCAATCCGGGATTTGGCGGTCAATCATTTATAGAAAACACAATAAAAAAGATACAACAACTACGCGCCTTGATTAGTGAATCAGGTTCAAAAGCATTAATAGAAATTGACGGAGGCGTTAATCTTCAAACGGGTCAACGACTAGCCAATGCCGGAGCAGATATACTTGTAGCCGGTAGTGCAGTGTTTAAGGCTCCGGACCCCACAAAGATGATTGAAGCATTAACGTCACTAAAAAAACAATAACATCACACATTTATTTTTGCATCAACGCACATGAACGATAACAACTTAATGATGGATCAATTTGACCCACTAAATAATATAAACAACGACAATGACTTGTCTATGCCCGAGCCCCGTGCCGAGAAATCGCAACGGAATAATAAAGCGGGGAATAGGAAGACGACAAAGCCGACACGCCGACAGCCGGGAATTGTCAGATTTTTCAAAGACAGTCGCACTCATAAGTTTTTTGGCATCGTATTACTGCTAATAGCAACAGCAATTACGGTTGTGTGCTTATCACATATTCACTCAGCAGCTGCTGACCAAAGCGAAGCAATTAACCGCTCAGTGCTTGAAATGTCGGATGAACCTAACGAGATACAAAATGTGGGTGGACCGCTAGGCGCAAAAGTATCCTATCTATTTATATCACAATGGTTTGGACTTGGCGCGATTGCTTTTATTGTCTATTTTGCAATCTTAGGATTAGGGCTTTTGGGGTCAAAGAGAATCTCTTTTTGGTCACTAACATTTAAGACCCTTCTTTTTGCTATCAGCTCATCAATCATACTTGGATTGCTAACCTACAACCTGCCAACTGAGATGTTTTGGGGCGGGATGCATGGTCACTATGTCAATCATTTCTTGTTTAGCACAACCGGTTTTATTGGACCGGTTTTAGTGTCGGTTTTATTGGCTAGTGCGATAGTGCTAATATATATCAACGATTTAGCCGCTATCTATCAAAACTTTAAAGAAAAACAAGCGACGGTTAGACATCGTCAAGAGATGGAGGAAGAGAAAGAAGAATATGAAAATAATCGTGTTGCTGAAGCTCTAGATAACTCAATCATTGACAATGAGCCGGTTGAACCTGATGAACCGGTAGAACCTGTCAATCCCATCACCAACAAGAATCCATATTTAGAGCCTGAAAATGACATGGATACAACAGTTGTGGCAAATGATTTGGACAACTACCCTATCAGCGAGACTGTTGTTACCCCCTACCCTTCAACAACAATTTCAGGGCCCGGAAATCAAGGGTTTAGCATTGATGAAGAGACAACACCCAGCCACAACGCTATCCAATTAGACACAACAATAACGACACCTCAACACTCAACTTCTCACGAAAATCAAGCGCCAACAACACTTGACAACGTGACCGTAACAGAGATTGAAGAGGCAGACGCTGATAGTGTTGACGCTGACTTGTATGACCCGACAGCCGAGCTTTCACGCTATCGCAAGCCACCTATTGACTTGCTTAACGACATCAAGAGCACAGGTCAAAGTGTTGACAAAGAAGAACTTGAGGACAACAAGCAACAAATTATCAAGACATTGCTTGATTACAACATCGCCATTTCAAGTATTTCTGCGACAGTTGGTCCCACAGTTACTCTATTTGAAATAATACCGGCAGAAGGTGTGCGCATCGCTCAAATCAAGCGTCTTGAAGATGACATCGCCCGTTCTTTAGCTGCGATAGGTATACGTATTATCGCCCCTATTCCCGGCAAGGGTACTGTGGGTATTGAAGTTCCTAACCGCGAGCCACAGACCGTTTCAATGCGTTCAATCCTCAACTCACGCAAATATACCGAAACAAAGGCACGCCTACCGATGGCAATGGGCGCAACTATCGAAAATGAGGTGTTCATCGAGGATTTGACAAAGATGCCTCACTTGCTCGTGGCAGGTGCGACAGGTCAAGGTAAATCAGTCGGATTAAATGCCATTATAGCATCATTGATTTACAAGAAACACCCGTCAGAGCTAAAATTTGTGCTTATTGACCCTAAGATGGTTGAATTCTCCCTCTACGGAAAACTTGAACGTCATTTCTTGGCAAAATTGCCTGACGAAGATGATGCAATCATCACTGACCCTGAAAAGGTTAAGCTAACGCTTAATTCGCTATGCGTGGAGATGGATAATCGTTACGCGCTGCTCAAGGATGCTTATGTGCGTTCATTGGAAGAATACAACGCTAAGTTTGTTGCACGAAAACTTAACCCCGATAAGGGCCATAAATACTTGCCATATATCGTGGTGATTGTGGATGAGTTTGCTGACCTCATCATGATGGCCGGAAAAGAAGTGGAAATGCCTATAGCCCGTATCGCACAAAAAGCACGTGCAGTGGGCATCCACATGATTATCGCAACTCAACGTCCGTCAACCAACGTTATTACCGGTATCATTAAAGCCAACTTCCCCGGACGTATTGCATTTAAAGTGTCTCAGATGGTCGATTCCAAGACTATTCTAGACCGCACAGGTGCAAATCAGCTAATTGGACGAGGCGATATGCTATTCAGCCATAACGGCAAATTAGACCGTGTGCAATGTGCCTTTATATCTACTGAAGAGGTCGAATCAATATGTGATTGGATTGACGAGCAAGTGGGCTATGAGCACGCATATTATTTGCCTGAATGTCTTCCTGACGCAGGAGCCGCCGGTAGCGGCAATAATTTTTCCGATAAAGACCAATTGTTTGATGAGATTGCACGCTTTGTTGTAGCAAGCACAACAGCCTCAACATCATCACTACAACGCAGATATTCTATTGGATATAACCGCGCAGGCAAAATTATGGACCAACTTGAAGCTGCAGGAATTGTAGGCCCGTCACAAGGCGGAAAACCCCGTGCAATCTTGGTTGACTCAGTTACACTTGAACGTATATTAGCAAACGGTTAATAATGAAAAAGTTTTTATTCATCTTAGCAGCTATCTTATGTTGCACATCTATAAATGCAACCGGCACCGCCGATACCATTTTAAAATTGGCTGCTAAAAAATTTAACTCGGCCAAAGTAATAAACGTCATTTACACAGCAAGTGGCGATAAAAACAAAATCATGGGGTCTATGACCGTCTCAGGCAAGAAGTTTTATCTCGATGCACAGAGCGTAAAAACATGGTTTGACGGTACCACACAGTGGACTTATTCGGCTGCCACACAAGAAACAAATGTTTCAGAGCCAACAGTTGATGAAATCATGGAAACCAATCCTTTTGCAATAATCAACAATTATGGCAATTATTACAAGAGTAAACTTCTAAAAAGCGCTAAGGGAACTTACAAGATTGAGCTTGAGCCCAAAAACAACGATATGTCTTTCAGCAATGCAACGATAGTACTCGACAATAAAACATTGATGCCCAAAACCATCAATATCGTGATGGACAACGGGAAAGCCGTCAATGTTACCGTAGACAACTTAACTATCGGAGAGACAGCACCTTCAGCACAAATCTTCAAGTATGACTCTACGAAATTTCCCAAAGCAAAAGTTGTTGATTTAAGATAACCAAATAATACAAATAATTCAATATATTATGAGCGAAAACAAAACTAAGTGTTTGATTATCGGCTCGGGACCTGCCGGCTACACAGCAGCCATCTATGCTTCTCGTGCCAACCTCAACCCTATCCTATATGCCGGAATTCAACCCGGAGGGCAATTAACCCAAACCACTGAAGTTGAAAATTTCCCCGGCTACCCCAATGGCATTACCGGACCTGCACTAATGGAAGATTTGCGTAATCAAGCGCTACGTTTCGGAGCTGACATTCGCACAGGCGTAGTTACTAACGTTGATTTCAGCGAACGTCCTTTTACCGTAACTGTTGATGGTAAAACAGAAATTATTGCAGATACCGTAATCATAGCAACCGGCGCATCAGCCAAATACCTGGGATTGCCCGATGAAAGCAAATATGCAGGTATGGGAGTAAGCGCTTGCGCCACTTGCGATGGATTTTTCTACCGCAATCGCGTAGTTGCCGTTGTTGGTGGCGGAGACACCGCTTGTGAAGAAGCTATGTATCTTTCATCATTAGCTTCTAAAGTTTATATGATTGTGCGTAAAGACCACCTACGTGCATCTAAAGTTATGCAACATCGTGTTCTTGATAACAATAAAATCGAAGTGCTGTTCAACACCAACACCGTAGGTCTCTTTGGTGACGAATTTGTTGAAGGCGCTCACTTGGTACAATTCAAAGGCACCGATAAAGAGAAGACATTGGATATAAATATTGACGGATTCTTCTTGGCCATAGGTCACCAACCTAATACTGAAGTATTCCGTGAATGGATTGAACTAGACCACACAGGTTACATCAAGCTGTTTAACAATACCTCTCAAACAAACATTCCGGGAGTATTTGCAGCAGGTGATGTGGCTGACCCTCGCTATCGTCAAGCCATTTCAGCAGCCGGAATGGGCTGTCGTGCAGCCATTGATGCCGAGCG
>CAYTFG010000099.1:0-2886 GCA_964436925.1 uncultured Bacteroides sp.
CGTGAGGGACAAATTAGTAGGTAACCGGGCAGCAACGAGCGTTAGCGAGTGCACTGCCCGGACACTCCCCAAAAGCCATGTGTGCCGGCAGGTACACATTTGTGCTCCACACTCGCTGACTGCTCTTCATTTATGACGTTTTCTCTCGAAATTACAGCTTCACGCTCACGGCCTCGCCGTTATAGTCAATAACTTTGTCAAACGATTCGGGGGCTATGTCGCCGGGCGTTTTGTTGTTATCCATGACGATGATGCTGAATTTGCGACCTGTCAACATACCGTTATATGCGCCTTTGCGTGCCGAAATTGACAATTCGCGCTTTGTGTCATCCCATTTGAAATCTATTGTTGTGAACGCGCCTTTTTCGTAGTTATAGCTATCGCCTTCGTCCTCATAGAGGGTGAACGTGCCGTCTTGTCCGGGATACACGCGTATCTCCAGATTATCCCACGGCTTCTCATTTGAGTACTGAACTTTAGGCCCGAATGCGATGATGCTACCGGCTTTGATGTACAGCGGTATGCGGTCAATCGGCGCAACGGTGAGTATTCTGCGACCACCGTCAACCACCTCATTGCTCCAGAAATCATACCATCGACAGCCCGTAGGCAAGTACACATTGACCGGCGCACCGGCTTTTTCAACTTCGGGATAAATGGCATGGCCGTTGCGCTTCTCGTCAACGTATGTGTATAGCGGGTCGGTAACGGGCTTAACCATTATTGCCTTGCCAAACATATATTCGTCGTTGATTGTCAGCGCTGTGCTGTCATTCGCAAAGTCCATGATAAACGGACGCATCATCGAGCCTGAATTTTGCACCACATTGCCTGCCATCGAGTAAATGTACGGCAACAAGCGGTATCGCAATTCTATGATTTTTTTCTGCGCGTCATACGCCCATTCTCCGGGCTTGCCCCATTCATATAGCTCGTTAATCAGCGGGCTTGAGCAGTGATTTCTCATCAATGGCATGAAGCAACCCCATTGCATCCACCTCACTTGCAGCTCTTGCAAGGCCGGATTTTTGCAATCATTGTTATAGTCCCAACCAAAGAATCCGCCGATATCTGTGTTCCAGAACGGAATTCCGCATATCACATAATTCAGTCCCGAAGGAATCTGATTTTTCATCACATCCCAGTTTGACACCACGTCACCGCTCCAACTGAATGTCCCGTAGTGTTGAATACCGAAGGCTCCGCAACGAGTCATTTGCACCGAACGCTTGGCATTGCCTTTTGTCGCACGTTGATGTTCATAAATACCCTTATTTGTCAGCAACGGGAATGCGTTCTTGACGCTTCGCCATGAGCCGTCATAGGTCATGTAATCGCTGTCGCCGTCGTGCTCAAAATGGTCAGGCTCGGTCGAATCGGTCCACCAAGCATCAAAGCCCATATTGTACAGGTTTTTGAGGTATTTCCAGTAAATATCGCGCGCTTTGGGGTTATATGCGTCATAGGGCATCACGCCTTGATTACGTGGCCATGTGTCAAACGGCAGTAGCGCATTGATTTTCTTCAATTCGCTGTATTGGCGTGTCCACGGCCCGAAACTTGCCCATATTGATATCATCAAATGTGCATTGTGGGCATGAACATAGTCCACCATCTCTTGCGGTGTCTTAATGCGTGGCTCGGGATAGCGGTCGGTTGGTCGTTCATCGTTTGGCAAATATTTCATCCACTTTTCATCGCCCATTTTGTTGATGTAGTGGGGATTCATGAAGCTCATCGCGTTCCAGTTGGAGTCGCAACCCCAGTATTGCCAGTCTTGAACTATTCCGTCGAGCGGTATCTCCAATTCACGGTAACGGTCAAGCACGTTACATAGCTCGTCGCTGCTCTTGTAGCGTTCGCGGCATTGCCAGTGGCCCAGTGTCCATAGTGGAAACATTGTGGCTTGACCTGTCAATTCTCTTATCGAGGCAATCACGCCGTCTTGCGTGCCGTCGCGATAGATGAAATAATAGTCGATGCTTGGTGCAACAAGTGATGTGAACGATGTGCCTTCTTCTGAGTCTTCAAAGTATGACTCTCCGGCATTGTCCCAATATAGGCCGTATCCTTTTTCTGATGCAAAATATGGAATGGTAATGTTGGTGTTGCCTGACCATATTCTCACCTTTTCTCCTCGTTGGTTCAACTTAGGACATTGGCGCTGTCCAAGGCCCACAATTACCTCTTTTTTATCAAGGCTAAATTGCTGATATACTTTAAATTTGCCTCGGTCTACGCTGTTTTCGGCTTCTGAAATGCCATATCCTTTCTCAACAAGCAGTGTATCACCATTATTCTTGAGAAAAACGATGTCGCCATTCTTGTCGGCTTTTATCGAAAAGCAATCTGACGTATAGCCGTTGTTATTTGCGCTAAAGCCTGTTGACGGATTTGCAATTATTGAATAGCTCTTCTTTTCGGGTGTCTTTGTGCCCTTGTATTTCACTATTCTAACCACCGACGGCCCGTAAGAAATAGCTTCTGTGGTTATGCCGTTGTTGGCATCTTTAAAGATTACCGTTCCATTTTCGGCGGCTGATGCGTATGCACCGCAACCCGATGTTATTGCAGCAATTACGCCTAAATAAATTACCTTGAACTTTACCATAAGCAATTAGTTTTTTATGATATTATTATTGATTTATTTTGTTATTTCACGAGGTTGATGAGGTACGCTCTGAGTGTCGCCCAGTCGTAGTATGGCGCGTCAGCAAACGCTGTAGCAATGGGTAGTGTGACAATTTGCTCGTTGAGACGCAGCAACACGATAACGTTGCCCGCATCGTTGCGCGAGAATATCATCTGTAGATTTGCTCCCATTGGTGAGATGCGGAAGTCTTGCCATGCTTTGTAGTAATTATCGCAGTCTTGCTCGGCATTTGC
>CAYTFG010000099.1:2986-7636 GCA_964436925.1 uncultured Bacteroides sp.
AGAAAATCTTCATCAATATCAACATCTTGCACGTCAACAGCTATGTCATGAAGTAGCTTCATCACTTGTTTTTGTTCGGGCACTGAGTCGGGGTTGACAAATAGTGTGGCCATTAGTCGTTCGGGGTGGAGCAGCGAGTCGGTATAGCCGGCATATCGTTTCTGGAAGTCGCTGTCTTTGCCAAATTGCTTTTTCTTTTCGGCAGGGTCATAGGCGATGTATTCCATATTCACGGAGTCTGAATCCATCACGATTTTCACATTGGGATACAGCTCGTTGAGTGCGCCACAAAATGACTTCATACTCTTGATGCATCTCGGAATTACCGATGAAAACGCTCTGACTGTGTCCACTTGCGCAAATATTTGTGGGTATCTCTTGACCAAGCGTTTGGAGATTTCGCGGTGCTGTGTCACGCCAACGGGTGACAGCAACGTGTAGTTGCCTTCTGCGTTTGCGCTGATGGCTTGAATTTTCTTGTAAATTTCTTTGCCTTTGGCTGTCAGGTTATTGGCACTGTCATTATGCGCAAATAGTGCCAACGCTAGCGGGTGTTGCCATTCTTTCAATATCCATCTTGAACCGTGACGGCCGTAGTGGCTGACATAGAACGGCTTATATCCTGCCGGTGCTTCCACCCACTCGTCTGCAGTGTATGGATAGGCATAGTATATGCCGCCCGATGCCCCGGGATTGGCTGATATATAGCGCTTTGGACCTGAATTTCTTTCGGTCAATTTTATTGTCCAATTGATTTCTACGGGATTGTCTGCCATTTTCACAACAAGCGGTAATGCTTGATTATCAAGTATTTCAATCTTGCTCCCTTCGAGAGTGTCAATCGCTGATAACAAGCGATTGCCCATACCGTCTATTCTCGCACCGCTCAAACGATATACAGTGTTGTTATAGTGGACTTTACCTGTATTTTTTAGTTCGGCCAATGCGTTCCTCGAAATGATGGCAAATGTCGATGTGTCGATTGTAATGTGTTTCCCGTCAATGGGTTGCAAGTAGCACATCATTGCGCTGTTTTTGCGCGCATTCGGTGTCATGCAGTAGCTCCCTGATTGCCACTTGGTGTTGCGCTCGATGCCCCAACTGAGTAGCAAACTGTCGCCTCGTTCGTTGAAAGTTACTGAATATCGGCGTGTTTGCCCATGCAGCTTGTATTCAATTACGGCTGAGTCAACGGGAAGTGTTGTCGCATTTACGGCAACACTCATTATTAGCGCAAGTATGAATATAATTCTCTTAATCATAAGTTTTTACGGATGTAATGGTACGTTTTTGACAGGCTTGTTACCCATTTTTAGCTTAAGAACACCTCCGGCAATGATGTCGGCGTGTTTGATTGACGAATAGGGGTAGGGCTTGCCGTTGAGTGTGGCACTCTGTATGTATTTTTTCTTTGCCGAGAGTCCGTCGGCCACGATGGTGAACGTCTTGCCGTTGTCAAGGTGGAACGTCGATTCGCTCAGTAGTGGTGTGTGGATGAGGTAGTCATCGGTCCCGGCGTTGGGGTATAGTCCCATCATGTGGAAGGCGAGCCATGATGACATTGCTCCTGAATCGTCATTTCCGGGAAGCCCCACACTGCCGTCATTGTAGTTCTCGGCAATGATTTGGCTTATGCGGTCGGATGTGCGGTCGGGACGTCCTATCCAGTGATACAAGCATGGTGACAGGAATGACGGCTCGTTATTGACGTTGAAATATCCTTTGTCAAAGAAACGGTCAAGGCGTTGTTCAAATGCGCTTTCGCCTCCGCATTTTTCTATCAATCCGGGAACGTCGTGAGGAATGCTCAACGAATATTCCCACGATGTTGCCTCATAGAAGAACGTGCTCCACCACGGCGTGTACCATGGGGCCTCGCTTGTCACCGGCGTGTAGGTAAATGTCGGTTGCATCACTTTTGAGTGTCCGTATGGTAGCTCGTCAAGCCATTTCCCGTCTTTATCGCGTGGCATGATAAAACCTTTGGTGTTGTCATAGGTGTAGTCGCTGCGCCACAGGTTTTTCCACGATTCTGAACGCTTCATGTATTCATCATATAGCTCTTGTTTGCCCAAGCCTTTTGCCACAACTGCAATTGCATAATCACAGAATGCATACTCGATTGTGCGATTACCGGCGCGTGGTATGCCGTATGGCACATAACCGAGCTCGATATAAGGCAACAGTCCGCCGCGACCTTCTGCTTCTTCATTCCCGCCGGGAGGCACCGTCGCATCTTTCAGCATTGCCTCGAGTGCATATTCGTAGTCAATGCCTTCGAGCCCCTTGACATAAGCATCAGCGATAACGATTTCGGCATTTGAGCCGCCTTGTGTGCGCCCGTTGCTGTTGCCGCTGCGAGCGTCGGGCATATAGCCGTCACGCTTGTAGATGGTGAGCAATGAATTGACTATATCGGTCTCGCGTTGAGGCGTCATCAGTGTTATTAGTGGAAATGAGCAGCGATATGTGTCCCAGATTGCATAATAGTCGTCGTAGTAGGGTTGTGGGTCGTTCCACAGCGGACATTCGCCTGTACGGTCCACGGGCATGAGCATGGTGTGGTAAATCCCGGTATAGAACATTCGTTTGTACTTTTCGGGCGTGTTTTGCGCAATTGTTATGCGACTCAACACGTCTTCCCACTTGTTGAGTGTGCCGTTGAGTACGTCATCAAATTTTGTCGTTCCTGCCATATCTCGCTCTATATTTGCCTTGGCTTTGAGCTCACTGACAAACGAAATACCAATTTTCAATTGCACTTCAGCATCTTTCCCGTCAAATGTTACTGCTGCTCCGGTCTTTGTCCCTGAGTCGTATTGTGTTGAGGCCGAGCTCAACACGCCGTCTTTCCATGTTACATACTTGCTGAACGGGCGGTCGCTGATAGCATAGAAATACACGGTATACGCTTTGCCGTTGTTCCATCCGCCTCTGATGCGGCTGTAACCGGCAATTTCGGTGTCTGAAATTACTTGTATTTCTGACCCGACAAGCTGTTGCGCCTCGCGTGCGTCGGGCGTGGGTGATTCACCGAGGAAAAATCCGGCATCAATTGACAGCGATTTGACCGAGTCGGTAGGGTAGGTGAAGCGATAGATACTTGCACGTTCGCCTGTCGTGATTTCGGTCTTGATATGTGATTTTGTGAATGTCGTTGAGTAGTAACCAAGCGAGATTGTCTCATTGGCGCGGTAGTCAATATGCTCGGTCGCAGTCAGTGCGCCGTTAAACGGTGTCACTAAAATGTTGCCATATTTTGGCCCGCCGCCGGTTCCGCTCACGTGCACTTGCCCGAAGCCGTTGACTTGCTCGGGCATCGGTAGCCATCCGCTGTTGGGCGATGCTGTGCAGTCGGGCGACGGCTTTACCATCCCAAACGGCGCTGACGGACCGATAAACACGCGTCCCAGCCCTTCTGAGCCTATTCTCGGGTCTACATAGTCAGTTAGTCGCTCCGCACTCATTCCGAGCGCAGAGACCGCTAAAATCATTATTACGGCTGTTCTCACTTGATGACGTTTTGGCAGTTTTCTTGATAGAGGAAGTCTCCAAGGTTTTGGCGAGTATTGCCGTCAAATGATACTTTGCAGTCTTTGATTGTGATGGCTGATGCTGTGTCGAGGTAGAAACCGTAAGTCTTGCCTGTCACAAAGCCTTCGCCTAGGCATGGACGCTTGTCGTAGCTTCCGCCTTCATAGTCGGTGCTCTTTACGATGCGCAAGTCCACGCGGTCAAAGGTGATATTTTTGACCTTACCTTCAACGTCTCCGCCCACAAACACGCCGTTTTCGGTGATTCCGCGTATGTTGCTGAAGATAATGTTGCTCACTTCACCGCATTTTCCCTCGGTAGCGCCTTTGGGGAAACGCCATCCTGCATCTTTGTGGTTACCTACTGCACGTGGATATGAGGTTACATAGATTGGCTCTGATTTGCCCCACCACACGTCTGAGAATAAGTGGCAGTCTACGTCCATGTTGGCAAATGTCACGTCGGTAACTGTGCCTTCATCGCGGTTTTGGATGCCGATACCGCGGTTACTGTCGCGGATTATGCAGTTGTCAAACAGCACATGTGAGATGCTGTCCATATTTTCCGAACCGATTTTTACAGCACATGAACGTGAGGTCATCACGCAGTTGGTCACCACGATGTCATGGCATGAACCGTATTGCTCATATTCGCGACGGTTTTTCAAGCAAATGCAGTCGTCGCCTGACTCGATGTAGCAACCGGTGATGCGCACTTTCTTGGAGTGGTCCACGTCGATACCGTCACCGTTGCGTATCTTCAAGTTGTTGAGAAGTGAGATACCTGTGATGGCAACATCGTGACAGCCAACTAGATGCACTGTCCAGTATGCACTGTTGCGTATTGTGATGTCGTTGATTTTGACGCCGTCGGCATTGATGAGTGTCATCACGTGGGGACGTGGGTCAAAGTCGGTTACCGGCTTAAGTTCGTATGAATCATCCAGTTCGGCACCCATGAACGCTACACCGTTACCGTCGATTGTTCCGGTTCCGCTGAATGAGATGTTTTGGATATCTTTTCCGCTAATCCACATCATGCCCTCTCCGCGATTGTCGCCAAATGCGCTCTCGGTGTACACTCCTTCATCGGGATTGGCTAGAAGTTGTGAATTTG
>CAYTFG010000100.1:0-7564 GCA_964436925.1 uncultured Bacteroides sp.
CATTAACGTCAGAAGTTGCACCATTAGCATATAGGAATTTTAGCTTTTCGGTAGGAACATAATATGTTTGACGTCCTTGTCCTTTCGCTTCAATAAAGCCCAAGTTGACCAATATTTTTAAACCTTGACTTGCTTCCTTAGCCGATGAACCAGAAAGTTGGCGATAGGTAATATTGTCAATAGCTCCTACTTCGCGTAAAAAGATTAACGCAACTTTTTGAACATCGTTTAATTTATCAGTACCTAAGCCGGCAAACCATGCCAAGTCACTTTCCGAAAGAAAATGATGAAGCAAAATACGTGTTGTGAAAGTGTTTCTGCTATGGTCTGATTCGAATGTGGGCGGTACCATTGCCGCATCTTTCATTAACCTACGCATTGTTCCAATACCGGTCCCTTTTGCTTCAGCTAATTGAGTTTCATGAAATATGGAACTGATTGTTGGATTCCTTAAACGTGAACCGGGCTCACCGAGTGTTTCAGCCGGTTTCAACGAGAATCCTGCATTGATTATTTCTATTCTGTTGGAATATCTAATAATCTGAATAGGCTGGTGAATTCTGAAATTTTGATGTATTAGCGAGTTTACAATTGCTTCGCGTAAAGCAACGTCCGGTATGGTCAGTGGTCTATCTGCCTGCAAGTTACCCGGCTTTAGCGAAAAGCCACGCGGGAGATCGTCTGCAATAGCATTAAATGCACGGTTGACCATCATCAATAATGGTCCACGCATATCTATAGACTCAAACCGATTGTGTGGGTCCGGTAGCCATTCTGTTCCGGAGACACGAATGTAATCAACACGAACTGCAGGTAATTCTCTGCGCAAAGCCATAGACTTACCAAATACGATTAGCCCCGTATTTGTTAGCTTCCATTCTCCTTCTTTATCTTTGGCAATGCAATTTAATGCGCGAAGTAGGTCAATGTCTGAATAGTTTAATTCTTCGGCCTTTGGGTTTATAGTAGCTCTAAGTCTACGATATGCAGTTACTGCATTTTCATCAATATCGTCAATGTCTGTTCCTTTTACGATAGCTATATCAAAGTCATCAGCTTCATGAAAAAAGATATGTAAATCTTCTTCGGTACAACGATGGTCCGTAGATCCGATTCTTCGCCATGCACCTTTTGGTAAACCTGTGTCTTTAAAATATAGAGGCTTAAATTTTGTATCTAATTCATGCACTTCAACAACTAGAACTTTCTTGCCATTTATAGTGCCTATCTCGATGAAAGGACGTATTGGATGGTTAAACATCGTAGCGCATTGTGTAGCAAGGTCTTTTTGGAGTTTGTCTGCATCATTAACTCCCACAACATTATATCGTGAGGAACTATCATCAGACTCTTGTAGGCCGATAATTATGGTACCTCCGTTAAGCTCCGGTTCGTTAGAAAACGAGCATATTGTTTCCAATACACTCTTGTCTATTTTGTCAGAGCATTGTTTAGCTTCAATCTTAACGTGTTCGTCAACAGTATTGAGCTCTTCAATATAATGTTTTGCTTTATTCATGGAATTTAATTAAATTTTATACGCGCAAAGGTAATGATAATTTGGCGATTACGCAACTTCGCAAGAATTGGGACTGCTGAAACTGATTATAGAATAATTATTTATCGTAACAGAAAGATAGTGCGGGATTAAAGACCACTAGGTATTATACAAAAATATCCCCTCACTTTCAACAGCTGAAAGCAAGGGGATTCTTTTTTTGCAGTTATTTATCTTGTAGCTAACTGTCTAGTAGACGTAGATGTTGCAATCTTTGATGCTACCGGGAGCGCCTTTTTCAGCGCGTGGCAAGTATTCGATGCCATTAACGGTCTGAACATTACCTAGGTCGATAACGAGCACGTGTGGCTTCTTTGCGTTGCTACTGCTGCTCCAATAGGTGCTTTCTTGAAGGTCATAAACCTTGTCGCCTGTCTTGTTGCCGTTGTCGATGTCTTCGCTGCTCACATATTTGACGGTCCACGGCTCGCGGCTCATGCGAGAGCCATCGCTGCCTAGTGCATAGATTTCAGCGATTGAAACAACGTCACCACCGTCGTGGGTTGATTTACATTCGATGGCGAGATAGCGGCCTTTGGCTGACGATGAGAAGTTGACTTTTTGCCATCCGTTGCCGGGAGCAAATGTCCATTCTTGTTTGCTGGCGTTGGCGGGCACAGTCCAAGTGGCTGTGTTGCTGTTGCCACGGTTGATGTTGAGCTTGTCAAGTTCGGGCTTGTCTTGGCCGAAGCTTTCAGCCTTGTCAGGACCAACAACGTCGAGCACGATGATTTCGTTGCGACCTTTCTTCAACCAGCATCCGGGGATGTAAAGTGTCTGTTGTGGACCGATGCTCCAGATGCGTCCCATCTCGTGTCCGTTAACATATACTTGACCTTTGCCAAATGTCTCAAAGTTGAGGAATGTGTCACCAACTTTCTTCAAAGTGAAGTATCCGCGGTAGTAACCTGCCGGCTTTGCCCCTTCTGATGTCAATGCGTCAACGCCTGCGCTTGATTTGCCCAGGGCGCTAACAGCAGTGTTGTAGTCATCGGGAATGGTGCTGATTGTCCAATTCTTCAAGTCGTAGGTCACGTCGTGGCCGTTTGCTGAGGTGTGAACGAGCACTTTATCGGTGATACCCTTGTAGTCCTTGATGGCGCGACCAAAGTTGATACGTCCCATAGCTTCAATGACTATGGTCATCTTTTGTCCGGCATTAACGGCGGGAAGTGTCAATGTCTTTTCATTCTTCACGCGGTTGATTTTGCCGATGTATTTGTTGTCGATGAATACTTGAGCGAAGTCGTGCGGGTCATTGATTTCCAACTCGGCGCCGGCTTGAAGTTGGGGCATTGTTGTTGAATAAATCATGCTACCCCATCCCATGTCCATGTCTTCCATTGACAAGATGTCGTGAGAAGTAACGGTGTTGTTCACGCCGTTGGCAAGAGGTGCATATTCGGTCAAGCTGAATGTCGGTACGGTGATGATAGGGTTGGCTTTAGGTACGGCAGGAAGAGCTTTCCCGTTGTTGTACTTGGCCATCATCTCGCGAAGGAGGTAATATTTGTCGGTTGCAGTACCCCATTCGCTGATAGGTGCATCGTAGTCATAGGAAGTGACGTCGGGCGCAAAACCGGGGCTGTTGGCACCTGCCCAGTGGCCGAAAGAAGTACCTCCGTGAGTCATGTAAAGCGAGAATGAGATGCCTTTAGACAGCATTTCGTCCATACCTGATACCATGTCGGTTGCGGGACGAGTCTCGTGGCGTGCACCCCATTTGTCAAACCAACCGCTCCAGAATTCAGAGCACATTTTGGGTGAATTGGGTCTAAGCTCGCCCAAGCGTTTGAATTGCTCGTCGATGTTTGCTCCGGTACCGAAGTTCATGGTCCACATCAAGTCATCAAGACCGTTATTGGTGAAGTTGCTGGACCAGTCACATTGGAACAGAGTGACGTTGTTGAAGCCCGATTCCTTCACGATGTCGCGGATGGCCGAAACATAAGGCTTGTCGGTGCCGTAAGAGCCATATTCGTTTTCAACTTGGACCATGATGATTGGGCCGCCGTTTTCGATGGTGAGCGGAGCAAGTTGCTTGCCAATCTCTTTTTCGAAAATGCGCACACGTTCCATGAAGTAAGGGTCTTGTTCGCGCAGGCGGATGTCTTTTTTCTTAAGTAACCACCAGGGAAGACCACCCATTTCCCATTCAGCGCAAACGTATGGACCCGGGCGAACGATAACATACATACCGTTCTTTTGAGCCAAGCGACAGAATTCAGCAACGTCGTTGTTTCCGCTGAAATCAAATTCGCCTTCTTTCTGCTCGTGGATGTTCCAGAAAACGTATAAGCACAAGGTGTTCATGCCGAGTGACTTACACATCTTGATGCGATGTTCCCAATAAGGACGTGGAATGCGTGGGTAGTGAACTTCAGCAGCTTTTACCACAAATGGCTCACCATTCAGCAAGAATGTATTTTCACCCACAGTAAATGTCTCGCTTGTCTTTGTGGAGGCAGCTGACGCGAGCGAAGGCATCATCAGCAGTGCCATGGATGCCACAGCAAGCTTCTTTATAAACTTTAGGTTTCTCATGAAGTTTATGTCTTGTTAGTAAATTGGTTTATAAATTATGATTGTTTTATTATCCTCAAAGATACGATTAATTATTCATTTTTTAGATATCCTCAACCCCAAAAATCTTGCATATTTTTAAAATTCATAGTAACTTGCAGTGCATTTTGAACCCGATTTGAATTTAGAATTTACAAGAATATGAAAGTAATCAATTTTGCTGAAACACCCTCATTGGTAAATCAATATCTCTCAGAAATGCGTAATGTTGATGTCCAAACCGACATGTTGCGCTTCCGTCGCAACTTGGAACGTGTGGGTGAAATTATGGCGTATGAGATTAGTAAAGTGCTAACTTATAAGAAAATGACCGTTACCACTCCGCTAGCTGATGCCGAGTGCTTTGTGCCTGATGAAAAGGTGGTTTTAGCCACAATCTTCCGCGCCGGAGTGCCATTCCATCAAGGCTTTTTGAATTTCTTTGACCACGCTGAGAATGCCTTTGTATCGGCTTATCGCAAGTATAAGGAGAAAGAAAGCTTTGACGTGTGTATCGAATATCTAGCATCGCCTAATCTTGACGGTAAGACTTTGATTATCTGCGACCCGATGCTTGCCACAGGCGCATCTATGGAGCTCAGCTATCGCGCATTGCTCACAAAGGGAACTCCTGCACACATCCATGTTGCTTCAGTAATCGCTTCAAAGCAAGCTGTTGACTACATCAAAAAGACTTTCCCCGAAGATAAAACCACTATCTGGATTGCAGGTATTGATGATAAAATCAATTCCCACTCTTACATTGTTCCGGGTCTTGGTGATGCCGGAGACTTGGCTTACGGTACTAAGGAATAAACTCTTCCACGACGGCAACGCCTATTCTCGGCGCTTGCTCGCGGAATGTAAAATATTGACACTGATAATGAGTCACGACTCCTTCGGGGGTCGTGATTTTTGTTATGTCGTTGTTGAGGTCAAGCGGAATGTGGAGGTCTTGAACAAAGCCCAAGCGAGTGTCCAAGCAGGCCTTGTAGAGTGCTTCTTTGAGTGTCCAAGCGCGTAACAGCAATTCAGGCGTGTTGTAGATGGCTTGTTCTTCAGTGTTGAGGAATTTCCTGACCACGCGGTGTAGTTGCTCTCGTTGAGCCTCAATGTCGATGCCTATGTGGCGCTGAGCGTTAATGGCAATGGCGATGTATTCTTGAGAATGGGATATGGAGATGTGCAAGTTACTGTCGGCAAGTGTGGGCGCACCTTCCGGGGTGTGGATAAGGCGAGCATCGGGGCCCACGGCTTCAATGAGCAGCTTGTCTCGTGCTTCCACTTCGGCTTGGCGTCGAGAGATGCCCTCACGGCTCGTTATAGGCGCGATATACACGCTTGTGGTGTTTATTTGGTACTTGTACATATCGTCTTCATTGAGTGGATTACATCGCGTTTAACGGCCTCTAGAATGGGCATGATGGAGTCAGATGATGTCGCTGTGTTGCCGTTGTTGAGAAACAGGGCTCCGGTGACTACCCATTTGCTGTCATCGCAGGCGATGAATTGCACGGGAAGTGCCGCTGATTCGCGACAGGTAACAATGCGACTGCTGAAGCCTGACGGCGCGCTGAGTGATATTATTTCGGCCTTATTATCCCCAACGTTCAGCGCCATGCGTTCCTCGCGATTGGCTAGGACTTCTTGGCGGTTTGTAGCGGTCGTGGGGATAATGGTGCAGTAGAGCGTTGCGTTATATGACGGATAGATGATGTCAAATGACTTGCTGTCCTTGACCTCTACTCGTGTCGATGTGTTTGCCTCAAAGTGTAGAGCTAGGCCGGGAATAGTGTCGAAGATGCTGTCGGCAACGGCTATGCGGGGATAAGCGGTGGGCCGTGGAATGTTGACCTGCTCACCTGAATTGTTGCACCCACATAGTGGTAGCAACGCTGCCAACGCTATCTTTATTGACGCTTTCATCATGATTCTTGGATATCGGGCATTACTTTGACTCTCACGCCTGCAATGCGGTGGTCCTCGATGTCAAGGACAAGGAAACGGCAATGCTTGTAGACAAGAGGCTCTTTCTCTTTGGGGAAGTCGCCTTTGATGGTGAGAAGCATGCCCGCCAGCGTGTCGCTGTCTCCGCTCACTTCTTCGTAGTCATCCTCGTTGAGGTTAGTGATTTTGAAGAAGTCGGTGAGTAGTGTGCGTCCGTCAAAGATGTAAGTATCATTTGATAGCTTTTTGTAAGTCTTTTCTTCGCGGTCATATTCGTCGTCAATGTCACCTACAATTTCTTCAAGAACGTCCTCCATTGTCACAATGCCTTGGGTGCCACCATACTCGTCAACGACGATGGCGAGGTGCTTTTTCATCGTGCGGAAATCTTCCAAAAGGTCATCAATCATGCGAGATTCGGGCACAAAATAGGGCTCGCGCAGCAGTGATTGCCATTTAAATCCTTTGACTTCTTTGCCGATGTAGGGTAGGAGGTCGCGGCTGTAGAGAATGCCCTTGATGTTGTCTTGGCTTTCTTCATAGACCGGTAGGCGTGAGTAGCCTGAGTCTATGACCGTTTTCATCACATTCTCAAATGTTTCGTTATATTCGATATCGGTGAGGTCCACACGTGGAGTCATGATTTCAGAGGCTGTTTTGTCGCCAAATTTGAGGATACCTTCGAGCATTTCCTTTTGGTCATCAGCCTTAACGTCGGTAATTTCAAGTGCTTGGCTCAACTCTTCGGTGGAGATGGCTTCGGCGCGCTTGGTGACGATGTGGTTCACGATTGAAGAGCTGCGCACCATCATTGAGGAAATAGGCTTGAACATTGTCACCATGCCGGATAGCGAATTTGCGGCAAATTTGGCCCATCCAACGGGATTGGCGTTGGCGTATAGCTTGGGAAGTATTTCGCCAAACAGCAAGATAAGGAAAGTCAATAAGACAGTCTGTAGGATAAAGCTTAACACGGCGCCCATGCCTTCAAAAATGGGGCCGAGCGCAAAGTTTAGTAACACGACAATTGTCACGTTTACCAAGTTATTTGCTATTAGGATTGTTGCCAATAGACGTTCGGGAGCAGAAACGAGTTTACGTATTGTGTTCCCTTTTTTACTCTCGTCAAGTTCATCGAGTTGTGCTGAAGTGAGGGAGAAGTAGGAGATTTCACTTCCCGAGATGAATCCGGATAGAATTAAGGCGAAGATGGCACATGCTATCGCGATTATTTTTCCTATGCCAAAATCAATGTGGGCGACTCCTATGTTTAGCAATAACATTAGAGGAGTCTCAGCCGGTAATGGGTCTATATCCAAAATTGTGAGGTTTAGTTAAACATTCAATTACTATAAGTACAAAAGTACTAATTCTTTACAACTTTTCAATCATTTATCTGTAAAAAAATCGGGTAGGGGTGTGTTAGATTGGATGAATGGCTGATTTTTTTTGAGTTTTTTCTATGAAGATTACGCTTAAAAGTATAACTTTGCAAGA
>CAYTFG010000101.1:0-7492 GCA_964436925.1 uncultured Bacteroides sp.
GAAGCCGCGAAGAAAGAACGTCACAAAAAAAATAAATTTATGAGCTTAGATTCAAAACCAATGACAAAAAAACGTCGATTGATGATGGAAATGCGTGATTACATCATCATCATCATCGGAATGGCAATATATGCTGTGGGATTTACTGTTTTTATTTTGCCACACCACATCGTTATCGGTGGTATGGCGGGATTTAGCTCGTTAATCTTCTATGCCACAGCTCAAAAAGTGCCTATTGCTGTAATCATGTATGGCACAAATATCCTGCTGTTGTTGTGCGGATTTAAGTTCTTGGGTCGTGGATTTGTGATAAAAACAATATTCGGTTCGACCGTTCTTTCACTCATTATCGGAAGTATGGAGCATTATTTCACTTCACACCCGCCGTTGATTACCGATATCACGATGAGCGTAATCATGGGCGCAATGTTGTGTGGCCTGGGCATTGGCATTTATTACAGCCACAACGGGACTGCCGGCGGAACTGATATCGTGGCAGCGATAATGGCAAAAGTGAGCAACGTCAGCGTGGGGCACGTGATGATGGTTGTGGATATGTCGATAGTTGCGGCATCGTTCTTGTTGCCTTTTGACGGCGATTTGGAAGCTCGTGTGCAAGTGCGCACTCAAGTAATCATTTACGGCTGGTTATCCATATTTTTGTACTCATACATTACCGATAAATTCTTGCAAGACAGCATGCAAACCATCCAATTTATCATCATTTCAGATAAATGGGAAGAAATTGGCCGTCGCATCACTACCGAAATCGGACGTGGCGTAACTGTCTGGGATGCTGAAGGTTTCTGGACTCGCGAACATCGAAAAGTGATGCTCGTGTGGGGCCGCAAGATTAATGCTTATCCCATCATGACCATCGCCAAGGAGGTTGACCCCGACGCTTACGTTACCCACTCTTCTGTCAAGAGCGTGTATGGCAATGGATTTGACACATTGAAATTGAAATCAAAACCTAAAAAGATATAGTAATGAGGAAGTTAGCTTTTTTTACTACGCTTTTTCTGTCGGCGGCATTGGTGTCGTGTGGCGGAAAGTACCATCAAGAAGATGCCGATGAATTGGTCAACAGCATCAACTCCGGCGTGGAGATGACTCAGGATGACTATGCTAAGGCGTTGAAAATCTGCGATAAAGCTATCAATGTGATGCAAAAAGAGAACGCTCGCATTGCCGATTTGCCTGAAGAGGAGCGCCTTGAGGCTCGTGAAAAACTGGAGGCCGATTCCGGCTACAACGCAATGTGCCGTGCGGTTGAAATCCTCTCAATCGAGCTTGATGACAATATCGAGAAACTTGATGCCGGCAATTTGAAGTACTATCGCAAGCTTGAAAAGCGAGTTAAAGAAATCTACTAACCGAAATGATTTGACAAAAATAGTACAAACTAAAATTGCAAAATGACAATAGATAAATGGTATTTATGGCAAATTGTTATAAATCTATCGAGGAATGATATAAATTTATCGTGTAAACACTGATAAATATTGTAAAATTATTTGATTTGTGTCTATCATTTTGTAAATTTGTCCAAAATAAATTTATAATAAAATTCCCATGAAACGAATTTTAATTTACACCGCATTATCAACAATGGCATTAGCAATGAATGCTCAGACGTCACAATTGAAGTATCCAAAGGCACCTAAGTCAGCAACTGTTGACAACTACTTTGGAATCAAGGTTAAAGATACCTATCGTCCGCTTGAGAACGATACGGCATCGGCTACACTCAAATGGGTAGAACAGGAAAATGCTGTTACTTTCGATTATTTGAAAAAAATTCCTTATCGCGAAGCTTTGCGCAGTCGTTTGAGTGAATTAAACGACTACAAGAAAGTGGGCCTACCCTGGAAGTGGAAAGATGGGAATTATTACTATTACGAGAACGATGGTCTTAAGAACCAATCAGTTTTGTATCGTGTGAAGAATCTTGGCGACACTCCCGAAGTGTTCCTTGACCCCAACGCATTGAGCACCGACGGAACTGTTGCTTTGACCGGAATCTCAATGTCTCCCGACGGTAAATACTTGGCCTACAGCATCTCACGCAGTGGTAGCGACTGGACCGAGATTTATGTGATGGATGTCGCAACCAAGCAATTGCTCAGCGACCACATCGAATGGGCTAAATTCACCGGCATGGATTGGCACGGTAACGGCTTCTATTACAGCGCTTATGCTCGCCCCGAGGCTGGTAAAGAATATTCAAACGCTAACGAGTACCACAAAGTTTATTTCCACACTCTCGGTACTTCTCAAGACGATGACAAGATAATTTTTGAGGACAAAAACGCTCCTCTTCACTTCCACAGCGCTTCAATCTCTGAAGATGAGACAGTGTTGTTTGTATATGCCGGTGGTCAAGGCATTGGCCAAGCGCTATACATGAAAGATTTGCGTCGCCCCGATTCTCAATGGGTTACCATCGAGCCAACACAAGATAACTCAATCACCGTGTGTGACGTTATCGACGGCACAATGTACATCTACACATCAATCGGCGCTCCTAACTACCGCTTGATGACCGCATCGGTTGATGCTCCTCAACGCGAAAACTGGAAAGAGCTCATTCCCGAAAGCAATAGCGTGTTGACCGGCGTTAAATTTGCAGGTGACAGCTTGTTGTTGACCTACGACAAGGACGCTGCCAACCACGTTTATGTTTACACCATGGACGGTAAAATGGTGAGAGAGTTGCAATTACCTTCTTACGGTTCTGTTGGCATCTCTGCTTATCGTGAACACCCCAACGATGTTTTCTATAGCTTCACTTCTTTCTTGTCTCCGTCATCAATCTACAAGTATGACATGGCAACAGGTGAAAGCACATTGTACAAGTCTTCTCAACTAAAAGGCTTCAACTCTGAGGATTATGTGACCGAACAAGTGTTCTATCCGTCAACCGACGGCACTATGATTCCTATGTTTATGACCTACAAGAAAGGCTTGAAGAAAGACGGCACAAACCCTGTCTACATTTACGGATACGGCGGTTTCAACATCACTTTGAATCCTAACTTCTCGCCAAACCGTTTGTTGTGGCTCGAAAACGGCGGTATTTACTGTCAAACCAACTTGCGCGGTGGCGCTGAATATGGTGACAAATGGCACATGGATGGCACCAAGTTGAACAAGCTCAACGTGTTTAACGACTTTATCTCGGCTGCTGAATATATGCAACGCGAGGGTTGGACCACCAAGGACTTGACCACTATCGAGGGTGGCTCAAACGGCGGTTTGCTCATCGGTGCTTGCGTGAATATGCGCCCCGACTTGTTCCGCGTGGCAATTCCTCGTGTCGGCGTTATGGACATGATGAGATATCACTTGTTTACCGTGGGTTGGAACTGGGCTCCTGACTATGGCACCAGCGCCGATTCTAAGGAAATGGCTCAATATCTTCTCAACTATTCTCCTATCCACAACATCAAGAACGATGGAACTCGCTATCCGTCAATTCTTATCACCACTGCTGACCACGATGACCGTGTTGTTCCCGCCCACTCATTCAAGTATGCCGCTACTTTGCAGGCTGCCAAGACGGGCAACAACCCCAAATTAATCAGAATTGATACAAAAGCCGGTCACGGAGCAGGCAAGCCCATCGGCAAGATTATTGACGAATATGCTGACTTGTATTCATTCATCTTCTATAACTTGGGCATAGAGCCAAAGACAGCTAAATGAAATTAATTTCTAAGTGTTTCATAAGTATTTTGACGCCGGTGTGCTCTTTGATTTTTCAAAGTTGCTTCACCGGCGTTGAAAGTACTCCTAAAATTACGGCAGGGGACGTCAAGAAGGAAAAAGTTGTCCAAACCGCCGAACAGAAATTCTTGGCAGATGCCGCCAATCAGCCGTTCAGCGACTGGAAGCCCGGCAAGCGGTTTTATGTGACCGACGACAAGATTTCCATCATCTTTACCGGTGGTGTCAACGAGGAGTACTCACTGAAGGGTAAGGAGATAACTTACCAAGGATGTCGCGACGCGGTGTCAATCACGGGCAACGATGCCACTGACCTGCTGTTC
This sequence comes from uncultured Bacteroides sp., assembly GCA_964436925.1. Classification (GTDB taxonomy): domain Bacteria; phylum Bacteroidota; class Bacteroidia; order Bacteroidales; family Muribaculaceae; genus CAG-873. Next base: position 4,053 of record CAYTFG010000101.1, read on the forward strand.
ACGCTCCCCGACGGCGTGACAACGGTCGCTTATCGTGTCAGTTCGACCGTGGAGAAGTTGAAGGAACGAGCTCAAGTGGATGTTCCCTTCACCGTGGAGATGTCGCTGATTGACGAAATCGCTTCCCGCATGATGGGGAAGCGGTACTACACAATTACCTCCTACTGGTACAACCTTGACGAGACCGCAGTTACCGGCCAAAAGTTTGTACCTGTTATAATTCAACAAGTTACACCCGGAAATCATGTTTATCCGGTGAAAATCACGTTTAAGGACGAGCGCCGAGGCGGCGAATATTGCTTCTTCATGTCGGTGGGCACCGAGCGCTCTGCCACACGCAATTTCAACAGCCTGTTTGCCTTTGATGACCCCCACAAGAAATATCCGTTGATTGACGATGCTGTGTGGGAAAATATTGTGAATGGGCGCATTAGCAGTAATATGACCGCCGAAGAGTGTCGCCTGTCACTCGGGGCTCCCAAGATGATTGACCGCCGTCCGTCGACTGCCGGTTTGGTGGAGTTTTGGTCATACGACGACGGTAAATATCTGATATTTACCGATGGAATACTCACACAATATAGACGCTAAAATGATGAAACTCAAATTTTTAGGTACAGGGACATCGACGGGCGTGCCCGTGATAGGGTGCAACTGCGAGGTGTGCCGTTCGAGCGATGAGCGCGACAAGCGGTTGAGGTGCTCGGCATTGCTGAGTGTTGAGGGCCATAATATCCTCATAGACTGCGGTCCCGACTTCCGCGAGCAGATGTTGCGCATTGGCAGCCCCGATATTGAGGCCTTGCTGGTGACTCACAGCCATTATGACCATGTGGGCGGGGTTGATGACTTGCGACCATACTGTTATCGCCATAATTTGCCCGTGTACTGCCAAGAAAATGTGGCAACCGACCTGCGCAACCGCGTGCCGTATTGTTTTGCCGAAAATCCATACCCCGGAGTGCCTATTTTTGACGTTCATTGCATTGACAGCAAGCCGTTTGAAGTGTGTGGGGTAGATGTCATTCCGCTACCCGTAATGCACTACCGACTGGAGATTTTCGGCTATCGTGTGGGCAATTTGGCATATATCACTGACTGCAAAACGTTGCCCGAAAGCACTGAAGCGCTGATACAAGGTGTTGACACGCTCGTAATCAACGCATTGCGATGGACCGAACACATGTCCCATCAATCGGTGGAGCAGGCGCTCGCCGTCATCGAGCGCGTGAAACCACGTGTGGCATACCTAATCCACATGGCTGACCGAATAGGCCTTCACGCCCAAGTGCAGAAACGCCTCCCCGACGGCGTCTTCCTTGCCTACGACAATCTCGAAATAAAAATTTTATAAAAAAAATACACCCCTAAACGCCGTTTTTACAGTTGTTTAGGGGTGTTTTGTGTCAGTTAAAAAGTTGTTAATGGTTGGATGTTCGGATTTCTCGCTTGCCGATGTTGTAACTTTGCAGTGTCGAATGAGACGAGAGAACAATGACATTTTGGGGAAAGGATGATACACTAGCCGGATGGCTGTCCTCGAATGGGGACTCGGTTGCATACCTCTCCGCTATGCCGTGGTGTTATAAAAGGGGGAAGCCCATAGCGGCGGTGGGGCGCGCTATGGGCTTGCTATAATCTTGGGCTTGATGCCCGCGTATTGAGGCGAATAGATGTGTGGGGGATTATTCGAAGACGATTGGGGCGGCGTCGCGGTAATCCCATTTGATTACAGAGTATTTTATGCTCTTCTTCAGTAACGTTATGTTGTAGATGTACATATAGTTACGGCAAAGGTTGTAGACCGAGCCATCCTCATTTTCAAATTGGACTTTAAATTCGTCATCATACTCATCATCCGACAAACTCGGAATATCCTTTGTGTATATTGAGATATATGACTGATATGTTTTTATGTGATCAAAGCCTGTGGCGTTATTATAAGCCGGGATATATAAAACGTATTGCGACTTAGAGCTGGTGCCTTTTGATACTTTCTTAAACGGCACATTCTCTATAACCTTAAGAGGATTCTCGTTATTGTATCCTTGAGCGTACCCTGTAGTCCATACACCCGGGATAGCTACAATAAATTTATTCGAAGAGTCAATGCTATCTGTTCTAGAGTCATTGTATGAATGGGTAAAGCCACACAAACCGGTATCATAGCAATATCTTAGTTTTGCACTTACGATATCGGCATCAGTGCTCTCGTAATTGATAATAAGTTTAGCCATGGCGCGAATCATGTAGATGCTACCAAGGTCAACTTCGGTTTTGCCTTCATAGTCAGAATAGTTATACCCCTTTACGCCAAACATAGGTATAGGAGTTGTTTCTGACGGTGTGAAATATGTATCATTGCCATCAGCATCACGATAGTCAACAGTGCCACTTGATTGAGGAGTTGCGTTATTATTAAAGTAATCATACTGGACATAAGGGCTTTCGCTACCATAGTGATATTGATATTCACTACCCGGCTTTACACATAGATAAGCAATCGCCGATGTGTCAGTAGGTTTATATGGCCAGTTTGCGGTAACAGCAACATAGAATTTTGATGTTGTAGGTAATATACCGTCTTCATATTCGCACGTTACGCGATAAGTTGTGTTGCTTATACGTGTTGCTCCGGTTATCGTTAGCTCCTTATGAAGATTCCAATCGTAACCATTTACATTATTACCGGGCTTATAAATAAATATGCGCAGCTTAGACGTATCGATATAGTTCTCGTAGAACGTACCGTTAGGGTTGGTGAGATCTTCGGTCGTTGTCGCTGCCGAAGTGCTTTCTGAGCCCACGTTGATGAGCATTGTTAGTTTGACTTTGCTGCCGTTATCGTTGGGCGATACGGTGGGTTCGTCATCAGAACATGATGACAACGCAAAAGGTGCTATCGCCAAAATCGCGAGCGATAGCAAGAAGTGAAATGTTATTGGTCTTAAATGAAACATGTTGTGAGATGAATGAAACATGTTTGGAATTTTGTTTAGGATATACATGGTTATTCCTTTCCTCAATAATGTGAAGATTATAGTTAAATACACGACCACGAATATATAAGCGTAAGATGTTAGTATTAAGCGATGTAGAATAACATGGTAATATATTCGTTTGCAGAAAGCCGTGGGGAAGTACGGCCGTGAAGGGGTTCACTTGAACTTAGGTGAAGGGGAGAAATCAACAGAATTGATTTACACACTATGATGTACTTATAAATAAAGTCATGATTTCGCGTAATTTTAATTTCTTTATTAAAGGAAACAAAGCGCCGCAGATTTTGTTCACACCATTAGTATAATAAAAGTGAAAATTCTCACCGCCCCGGCGTTTGTCCCGTCCGGGGGGGGGCAGGGCATCCGAATGTGGGCATGGTGACGCGGGTGCCTCATCCAGGATGGCGTTTGTCCCGCGATCTCGCTGGTGACGGCGTT